>JAILEP010000026.1 GCA_024697825.1 Acholeplasmatales bacterium | reverse complement strand
AACCTTATCAGTGATAGTAAATGTAGAGTCATCCTTGTTTGCTGTTCCAATGAACCATAGGTTCTGTGGAATTAAGATCTTACCATTGATTAAGTTCTTAGGGTCAGTTGGCTCTGAAATAGGAACGATATCGATCTTCCATTCAGAGATATCTGGCATTTCCATTACTGATAAGAATTCTGCGAAATAGTACTCGATACGAGCTAAGTTCATCTCGTCTAGTACGATTAGATTAATAGTATCTGAATAAGATGCAGCATATACAGCCTTTAAGAAGTCTGTTTCGTTGAATCTCTTTGTGAATTCGTTTAAGTAACCCATTAATTCAGCACGGTCACGCCATGAAGGCTGTACTGAAATGATAGATGTATCATTCTGGAAGAATTTACCCATAGCGTAAGGTAGAGATGTCTTACCTGTACCTGAAATACCTTCTAGAATCATAATCTTACCAGTAGCAAGACCGGCAAACCATCTAGCAATGATTTCTCTGTTATAGTATAGATGTAACTGAGATGCAGAATAACCAATGAATCTATCTACTAATTCTGGTAAATCCAACATATCAGACTGATTCATAACTGTAATCTGAGGGTTTTCAGCATTAATCTGGTCAACCTGAATAAGCTTAGAGAATCTTGATTCATTCTCGGCCTTCTTCTTGCTGCTTGGACCATCGTAGTCAGCAACACCCTGGCTACCAGCACCAATCTGTGAAACTCTCATTGCTAGAATCTTATTCTTTTCATCAATAAGCTCAACAACCTTCTGGTTTAGTAAAGAAACCTCTTCTACTAATGAGTCCTTATCAATTTCTCTTCTAACAAATCTTACATATCTCTTTAAGAACTGGAATACTAATACTAATAATAATGCAATAAAGCCAATATTAATAATTAATACTAGGATAAATGCAATATAGTCTAATGCATTCCAATTACCTACTGCGTTTGTTAATGAGTCGATGTAACCACCAGCATCAAACCAGTCACCCTTAAAAATCTTAACTATAATGCTGATATGCATTACAAACCACTCACAGATATTATTCCATAAGTCTCCTAAAAATTGGACATAAAACTTTGAAAATCCGCCCATATCTTCACTCCCTCTTCTTATCTCTAAGAATTAAAAATTTTATTTAACATGCTTATTAAGCAGTATTACTCGTTTTCTTTCTTTTCTTCCTCTGTAGTATTATCCTCTACTACATCTTCAGTAGTTTCTTCTACTGATTCAGTTTCTTCAGCAACTGGTTCAGTTGTTGATTCCTCATTAGATTCTACATTATTATCTTCAACAGCTTCAGAATCCATAGTTTCCCCTTCGGCTTCTGGTTCTTCTGCTTGAGTTTCTTCAGCAGGTGTTTCAGCAGTAACTAAACCCTGAGCACGCATTTCAGCAAGTAATTCCTGACGCATTCTCTCTTTTTCTTTTTCAAGATCAGACATCATCTGTTCACGTGTACCTTCAAGTTCAGCCTTATTCTTTTCACCACGTAATACCATAATATTTCTAATTACTAGGAACACTTCTAAAATTAATAGTGCTGCAACCGGTAATACAAAGTAGAATAAATAATTATCTCTAATGTTATCAAATACTTTACCAGCACCTTGTGTTACAGACTTAACTACACCCTTTATATTAGTAACTAATACATTTTCTATTGCACCAGAACCTTCAAGCTGATAATTATAAGCATTTGCAGCAAATGCCTCATCTTCTGTCATATCATCAGTAACTAATTGATATGGCTGAAGTTCAGCTCTTGCGTCACCTTGTGTAATAACATAATCTACTTTTCCATTATCGTCAGAATGAACATATACAATTCTATGGGTATTAAGAGATTCTAAACTAGAATCATAAAATGTTATAACCATTCCAATTTTTAGATGTTTTGTATCTGCATTTTTTTGTTTAAATACACTATCCTTTAAAAGATCGCCTTTTTCAAAACCACCAATTGAATAATCTTTCCACTCTTCAGGATCTGCTAATGAATCACTTCTCTTCATAGAGTCGGACTGAACGCTTAGATATCCTGTTCCAAAAATATTCGGAAAATTTTCTTTTCCATTGCCACCATTTATATTAAAAATGGAGAACATGAAAAGAAAGATTAAAATTGCATAAAAGACAACATTGCCAAATATCTTTAAGCCAAAAAATACCTTTTGTTTTGGCGTCATTGGTGTCTTTTCTTCTTTATCTTTAATTTCAACAGCATTATTTTCCATAATATACACTGTCCTTTCTATACTGAATAGTCAAATACTTATAATATTATTTTACCATAAAGTATACAAAACTCAAATTATTTTTATTTAGATGAGTATCGATATATTTTTATGCAAAATAAAAAGACAGCCGATACACTCATATTGGTAACTGGCTGTCTTGTTTAGACCCTATAGCTTTGCGTCATTATGTTTCCATAATTTTGCCTTTTTCTCTCAAATATAATAATAATATATCATATTGTGTCACAAAATGCAAACTATTAAATTAATAAAAGGTACGAAATTCGTACCTTTTATAGTAATGTTAAATATCAAATGGTGCTTTGTTAGAAAACAGTAAATTAACATTAACTGTTTTACGATCAATTACTTCAAAGCAATCAGAATCCCAACCTTCAAACCAAAAATATATTCTAAATTTTATCATTTGACCAACTGTAAGATTATCGTTTCTATTTCCATTCGCACCGTTATAACAAATACAGCCAGTATATCCTTCGTCTTTATAAGTTATATCGCCACGATTAACCTGCCAATCGGGCACATCTGTTAATGGATTGTCAAAATGCATCAAATTATACTGATTGTATGCCATATTATATTCAGAAGGTAAAATACCACCAAAACTATATGTACTAGTTGAAGAATCATAAGAAGGCATATTTTCATCATATTGATATATTTTATAATCAATCAAAGTATTATTAGTCAAATAATACAAATCTGTTGGTTCAAATGTTTGTACACAAACTCTTGCCGCAGAAGCAGGATTAACTCTAACATTACCACTAAACTTTTTGTTTAAAAACGAAGTTGGAAATGTCATACCATTCAACTCATACGGAGTAGCCGGGTATGTAAATGTATTTGTTAACATAGCTGTCCCGACCTCGTCTGCCGATAGAATTGATTCTCTAAGAAAAACAGATAACGGAACATCACTCGAAACATTTGCTTTAGCTACGTACATTGTAGCATATACATCTAGCCATAAAAACTTTTTTGTTGTATATCCAGTAAGCATACTTTCAAACTGTTGCAGTTCATTAGATTCAAAAATACTATTAGCACTATTGTTTTTCAAAGGAGTACATTGATCTAAGCTTTGCTTCGCAAAAGTCATATTAACATATTCATCACTTGCAGAATCAATGCTATTACTATATCCTAAATTCTTAAGCAATTGTCTCTTTACAGCCACACTATCAATCGAATCTGAAAAAGAATTAGTTCTACCAGTAAGAGACAATTGAATACCGTAATCGCCACTATCAGTATCAGTTTTAAGATTTAAACTAAACTCGTCAAATGTAGAATTAGTGGTAATGCCGACCCAGGCAAATGTTGTTGCTATCATAGTGAACAACGATGCGATGAAAATAGATAAACTAAATATAACTTTTTTGGTTTTCATCTTTACCACTCCTTTCTATAGAATAACAATTAAATATGTAGACGAATTTAATACATATTTAATTGTTTGGGAGGCCGAAGCCTCCCAAACCACTAAATTAATAACATAATATTACTTAGCTGTTAACTTTAAATTAATAGCAAATGACTGACCACCACATGAATCGAAACAATCAGTATCTGTACCTTCTAGCCAATACTTAAGAACTACAACGTACTTCTGTGCAGTATCATCAGATGTGTCCTCAGTTGTTCCATTAGTATTCTTAGGTAATGATAAAGATTCCTTGCCAGAAGTTAATGTATCAGTTGCAGCAGGAGTGATACCACCAGCTGCATTCTTACCTAATACAGCATTATAATAAGTATGGGCATTTCCTCCAGTCACAAACTTTGAACCAGAGATTGTCTTAAGTGCATATGCTCCACTAAAATCAGTCTTGTAGAATGTGTCAGCAGGGCAATATTCACCTAGAGAGTATGTATCAGTAGTCATTGCTGACAATGTTAAAGCACTATCACCAGTATATAATGGAGCTAAGAAAATCTCGACTCTAATTGCCTGTAAGAAATCAACAGTAAACGAATCATTAACACCAATACTTGTTGTTTCTGCATTTAAACCTTCAGTAGTATATGCTGTCTGATACTTAAATGAGGCATCAGTTGTAGTATTTGCAACACCAACTGCCATATCAGCAGCCACCTTATCAGTAGACCAAACACCAAATGCATAATAACCATAAGCAGAAGTTTTAGCTACTGCTGCATTATCCTTATCATGCCAACCAGTCGCGCCAGTTTCAGGTGCAATACCACCTTCACCTGTAGTATCCTTTGTAACTGGGTTTAAGTTAGGTGTCTGCTTTGCAGAAACTGAAGATAAGTTGCTACCCCAAGCGCCAGTTTCAGTAACTTTACCTTCGTTAGCTGCAACAGCAACCTGTGAAACTAGTAAGTTACCAGATGTTGAACCAGCAGTTGCACCATTAACTCCAGCAACTGTTGCTTCTGCGTTAGATACATACCATGCGTATGTTGATGTTCCTAGTGTAGCAGCTACTGCAGCTAATGCTACGCCAGATAAAGCTAATTTTGTTAAACTTTTAAATTTCATAATTGTTTTCTCCTTTTCTCTTTTTTTGTTTTGTCTTAATTATGATTCTTTTTTTGCCTTTTTTGTTTTAGTTTACCCTCTTAGAGCCAAGCGCCAGCCTAACTTTGATTTCATTACTTAGGCCATCGAAGCAGTCGGCATCCCAGCCCTCAAGCCATAATCTAAATGTTACTAGTTTTTCATCTCCACCTGATTCAACCTGTACGATCTTATCATATGTCAATGTTTTATCATCACTACTAACTGTAGGTAAACTCTTAATTGTTTTTGGAAGTGCTGTATCATAGCTTATTGGACTAATTTGTGCACTTCTTCGTAAGTTATTATAATAAGTGAACATTGCATTACATTCAGATGAATATAAGTAATAGTCCTCTAAATTATAATCTGACCTTGTATGATCATAATCTGTAGCATAGCTACCCAAATCATACTTACCATTAGTTGTATCATTTATTTCGTATATTAACGAAGAATCCGTATCCACATTATATTGTGTATACGCTTCGATGTACTCATAATAAGTATTCTCCGGAACATCCTCACCGAATGTTACCTGAGCCTCAGTATAAGTCTCATTGTCATCTGTTACATAATATGTCTTATCAAGGAATGTTACATCACTAGTTAATACATATTCTGCTTCAACATCTTCCCTAATACCAACGGTTGTACTAATTCTTGCTGCATTAGTAGAATAAACAGTTATTGTTTTACTACCATCAGCAATGTATGTACTATCATGTGTATCACCTGGAGTATAAGGTAATGACTTATTTCCATCTGCATCAATTATTACAGCATTCATATCTGCATTTAGCAGAACATCTGTAGTTGCTGATGTAAATGTTGTCGGAAGAACCTTATTACCATCATTATCAAGTCCACCATAGCCGTCTAAATATATATCATATTTTAACTTATCCGCTTTGTTACTTGATGTTGATTTGAAATAAACACCAAATTCAGCATAATTTCCACCTGATGCTGACTGGCTTACTCCAACCAGATTCTTAAAGTCTCTACCATTGCTTGATGTTACCGGAGCTAATTGAAGAGCATTCATTGCTTTTTCAAGTAATTCATCCTCATCATCAACTTCTGTTCTAACCTTTTTTCCATGCTCATATGAAATCTCATATAAGACATTAGATTTTGTTATTGCTCCTGTATCATCAGATTCATAGCCAAGCTCATACTTACCAGAATTCATTGAAACCAGCATGGCTTTTTGAATTTGTTCTGTTGATAAATCGTTTGTATAAGTTCCACCATCTACAGATACCATGAAACCTTTACCACCAATAACTTCAAAATCAAATCCTTCTACTGATGCAGTAGAATTTATCTTAAACCACGCATATGTTGATGTTGTAGTCGTGAGAGCTAACAAACCAATAGTCGACAAGGTCAATATTAACTTTCTCATTTTAACTTTGCGTTTCATGATAACCCCCCTTCAAGTGGATTAAATACATCTTTATACTTCCTCGTATGTAAATACAAACTGAGACTGCATTGTTCTAGCCTCTGAATTTGAATTTGCAATACCATAGAAGTAATCCGCATCCCAACCCTCTAACCAAATGTACATTGTGATTTTTACATCATTATATTTATATACATCGTTTCCGTTGGAATCTTTAGTAATAACTCCTTCAAACTTTCCTAGACTTGTTCCATCTACGAAACTTGAATGAGTGTCGAATGCTTCACCATCGGCTGCTGCTTCTGTAAACTTCTCAGCGAAGAAATTATTGTAATATGTATACATTGCATTCTTTGCTGGATTATGAAGGTCATCTGTTGCACCTTCAATTGCAGCTGATCCTAAATTATATTCATTCACTGGTTCATATACTATAAATGAATCTAATTCAGAACTTGAATCATAAGTTTGAACACCAGCTCTTAATGCGTTTCCGCCATCTGCCTGTAAAGTCTCACCAGCATTATAAGTTTTTGTCATTGTTGTTAAGCTTGTTACTAGCTCAACATTTTGAACTCCTGATTTAGACTTTAAATAAGTGCTCAAGCCTATTTCAGTATCATTTGTAAATACCAAATTGTAAGATGGAACTTCAGTACCTGTTACAGTACCACCATCTGCAATTCTAAAATACAAATCAAACTGAATGAATTTTTCATTCTTTGTTGCTGCTACCTGTGTATGTGTCTTTGTTTGTTTGTCTACTGTATCATACACAAAGCTAACATCATTATTAGAATGCTGAACCTTGCCATCCGCATCATGTAATGGTGTTACACCATCAAATGACATATTTGCATAAGCTTCAGCTGCTTCAGTTTTATCTGTAAGCCCTGTAATAGCTTGATATAATTCCTCTTTAGTAACATCCTGATGGAAATTAACGCCATCGAATGAAATTAATAAACCTGAATAAAAATCTAGATTAAAATCTGTTTCCTCAGTCCATGCAACCTGGTTTGTTGTAAACCATGCATAAGTAGTTGTAGTTAAGCACACTGCTGTCATAGTAGCTGTTGCGATGCTTGTTATTAACTTTCTTGTTAAACTTTTCTTTTTCACAATGCCACTCCCTTTCGCAGTACTTAATAATTACATTGATACAGCCACCTGTAATGCAAACTTGATTGTTCCACCCTGAATTGCTTCATTACAATCAGGATCATTTCCTTCTAACCAGAAGAATACTGAATACTTCATATAATCAACTCTTTCACCTTCAGATGCTGTGGAACCGATTGTATAATGCTGTCCAGTAAAGATAGTTCCTGAACTAGTCTTTTCTTCTTCAAAAATGATTGGTTGCTGAATATAACCATAATCAACTACGTAATCAATATCAACCGAATCTGACTTCTGGTAGATTTCTGGAGTTGATGTATTAGATGAATATGCATAAGTCATAACTCTAACTGCATTATCAACACCCTTAGTTACATTTGAATAAGTCATTGATACATCAACACCGACGTTTGAACCATCAGCTGTTGTATTTACTATATAGAAGGTATATGCGTATAGTGATGCACCATCATTTACGTATTGACCTGTAGTTGCTGTAATTGCATCTAAGTCATTGTATCCTAATTTAACGAAATAAGCAGCTGAATAGTCAGCCATACCTGTCATACCATCTGCTTTAAGTAAGCCACCTGGCGTTTCATCTAAATCCAGTGTAATACCAATTGACTTTTCATAAGAGTCATCTCTTACTCTAATTACGAACTGACCAGCTTCGTTACCTAGTAACATTGCTAAGCCGATCATTACAGAAGTTGCAAGTAACACTAAAAAGGCCGCTAATTTAAAGCCTGTAGTTCTGAATAGTGATACAAGTTTTCTACCGCCCATGTTACTTTCACCTCCCCTAGAAACAAAAAATACCATTAAAAGACGCTTCTTTCAATGGTAACTGGCTGTCCATTATAATGGACCCTCTAGCTTTGCGTCACAGAATTACTCCTGCTTTGCTTTTTTCACCCATATTATAATTGTTTTTTGAAAAACTGTCAACATATAAATATTTACTTTTTTCAAGGGTGACCAAAAAATGTTTTAGCTGCGCCTTTTTTAACTAAAACTTTTTTACAAAAAGTGAATAAATACTCACTCACTATAACCCTCAAAAAATCCGAAATTTGACTTGTGTATGAAATCGCATCGTTTCTTATATAGATATTATATCATAGTTTTATTATTTTGCACCATATTTTTGCTTATTTTACGTCAAAAATGATAAATCGTATATGACATAAAAGAAAAGGCAATAGCCATTAGCTACTGCTTTTCTCCATTCTTATAATAAATGAATCAGTTATTATATGCATAAATAATAAAATCCAATTTCATTAAAATTAATCATGTATCATTTCTTCTATTTTATTTGTAAAATATTCTTCATTCATCCAATATGCATTCGCTACATCCTCATTTAAATATTTATGACAAAAATCATCACAAAAATCTATAAGCTTTGTAAATACCGATTCTATATAATCTTCATCTAATATTATCCAATATAATGCATACATACCATTTTGATACTCTATCTTAGCCGTGTCATTATCTTTGCATCTGACATAATTTCTATGATTTTCCTTTAAAGTATTATATGCACTTACAGAATTGTGCTTAAGAAAATTATTGATTCTATGTAACAAGCGGATGTCATCATAATTAGTCAAAGCTTCAAAAGGAAGCTTTTTTTTAACAAATTCCTCAAGCTTCCCCATATCAAAATTGTCACTGTTATATCCAACCTTTGATATAGTTGTTAAAATTATCCTATCAAACTCTACACAAACTCTATTGATGAACATACAATATAATTCATTTAACAATCTCCTATAATCAGGTATTCTCTTTATTGCTGCAAGTGTTGCTTCCGTATTTATTTCATCACAGTCTTCCATACATACTATCCCTTGAACTGCATTAAAACGATAATCCTCACCTACATCAGTTGGATTCTTGATTTTATTAAAGGCTGGTTTATATTCATCAAACCAATCATTTTGTAACTTTTTTATTTCACCTTTTAAATATAGACAATGATAGCTTGAAACCTTAGGTAACATTATAAATTTCCCTTTATAATTTGAAGCTAGGCTGTCACAAAGCAATGAAGATTGACCAAGACTTTTGCACGCCACAAGATATCTATCGACATCAACTTCAATCATATTTTCAATCATATGCAGACCCCAATATTCCGCTGCATATAATAAATCAGGCTTCAACCATGGATTTTTAGTTGGATATTCACTATAATTATATTTTTTAGCCATACTAAAGACCTCCTAACCTTATTATCTATTTCCCCATTCTTTTAATAAATGAATTAAAATCCATCTTTATTTTATTAATTCCATAAGAATTCTTATTTCTTATTAATGATCCAGAATATAATTCCTTTCTTTTTTCACTATTTAGGGAATTATATTCATCCTTAATAAATAAATAATAATCATATATATCAGATTCATAAATAGTTGAATCAGTAAATAAATCTGATTCTGCTATTATAAATAAATCATATAAAATACTGATATATGATTCATTATCCATAGAACCATGGGATTTAATGAATTTAGCTGAATCTATATTAGCTATCATAAATTCATTAAATCTCTTTTGAATCATTTGAGTACCTATATTACCTATATTTGTTTGGGAATCCTCATTATTTACCCAAATATAGGTAGGTATTTTAAAATATTTAGGCTTTAATAGCTTATGAGTGATTCTTAAAAAATAAGTATCCTCATACATCCATATTCTTGGATTAAACATAAAGCCACCATTTACTAGCGCTTCTCTTTTATAGAATACTCCATGAAGACAGGCTAGGGTTTCATATGTTACTAATTCCTTAGTATCATTTTTAATATCCCATCTTACATAATCAGTAAATAGCATATCCATTCTATTTTTCTTTAGAATATTAATTACTCTACTTAGGTTTTCAGGGCTAAAGATTAAATCGTCTTGGTCTATAAATGTTACATATTCTGCATCACTTAAATCTAGACCATATTGTCTAGTTAGACCCTGTCCTTCGTTTT
>JAILEP010000127.1 GCA_024697825.1 Acholeplasmatales bacterium | reverse complement strand
TGTTAAGCCTGTCTTTACTTTTAAAAAGTGGCTTTATTATTATTTTTTTATTAAAGTTTCTTAACAACGTAGTTGTTATTGGCGTAAATAGACAAAAAAGAAGCTGTTAAGATTTTTAGTTTCTTAACAGCCCCTTCTTTTAGCTAAGATATAAATTAATAAATTCTCTAATCTTTAAGACAGGTATTGCGTAGCTTCTTACAAATTCACCTGTAACAGAAGATGTAGCACTACCAAAATTAATACCAATTAGATTTAAATTATCATCAAGTAAAGCACCACCTGATGAGCCTGAATCTATTTCAGCAGTAGAGCATGAAACACTAAATGTAACATTATTTAAATCAAGAGTATCACTATTTGGTGTATAGGTTCTATATTCAGTTAATTCACCAAAATTAATTGTATTATTTAATCCTAAAGGATTACCCATCGCAATAACCTGTGTGCCCTCTTTAGCATTATGATCAATTAAATTTAAGCTTGTAAGTGACTCATCACCAATATTAAATCTTAAAATAGCTAAATCATAGTCTGCAGACATTCCAATTAGGGTTGCAGAATATTCATTTGAATATGCATCATAGATTGTATATTCAGAGCCTGTATAGCCACTTGATACTGCACAAACATGATTGTTAGTTAATACATAATAGCAGGTAGAGGTTTCATAGAAGATAACTCCTGAGCCTAATGAATAGCTAGATGCATAAGTCTTTTTACCAAATGAAGATTTATAATTTACTGACATAATCTTTACATTTGCTTTAATTGTGTTTTGATAAATATAATTAGTTAGTTCCTTATAGTCTTGTTCCCAACCAGCATAAATAGTAATATCTGATGTGATTATCTTACTGAAATTATATTCCTTTGTACAATCCTCATCTGAATACCAGCCTAAGAAGGTAGCCGCTACCTTAGTAGGTGTCCCTGGATTAGATACAGTATTCTTTGAATTTGATGTTGTTGTTAGGATATCACCATTGTTGCAATCAAATGTTACAACATATCCATCTGGATTATCTGATTCTGGTAAAACAAAATCAGAATCAGTAGTCTCTGAATAATTAGCAGAAGCGATTGATTCGTTAGATGAATTATTGTAATTAAATGATATTCTACATGATGATAATGATAAGACTAGAAGAAATGCTAATAAAAAACCTTTAAATTTCTTCATAATTCGTACCTCATTATTGAATTATAGCACAAAAAGGCATTTATTTTTAATAAATGTTGGAATTTAATTCGAATGTAAACGATTACTTTAAAACAAAGTAGTTAATTTTTGCCTTTTTATAGTTTTTTAACACAAATTATGATAAAATAAAATGATTATTTTTTAAAATATGTAATATTTTTAAAAAGTGTGAGGAGTGAGACCATGAAGAACTACAAACTTCATATATCTGATGGCTTTAAGGATATTTATGGCGCAGAGGCTCTAGTTAAGAAGGAGCTAGAAAATAGAGTACTAAATACCTTTGCTAGATACGGATATGAATTAATTAAAACACCAGGCCTAGAATATATCGATGTATATTCATTAGATGGTGGTCAAAAGCCTGATCTATACAGTCTAATTAATAGACAGGGCGAGGTGCTATCTTTAAGAAATGATATGACAGCATCAGTTGCACGACACGTCGCTAGTAACAATTCCTTACCAGAGGGAACACTTAAGTATTGTTATTCAGCTGAGACTTATCGTTATCCAAGATTATATCAGGGTAAGAACCATCAGTTCCTACAGGCTGGTATTGAATTAATTGGTGATGATAGCCTTGAGGGTGATGTATCAGTTATCTATTTAGCCCATAAGACTTTAAAGGACTGTAACTGCAAGAGCTTTACAATTAATATTGGTTCTTCATTATTCCTAAGTACATTACTTGATGACTTTAAGATTAATGATGAATTAAAGGAATCAATTTATAAAACAATTGAAAATAAGGATTATGTAACATTAAGAGAAATCCTAAATAAGAATATCGATTCTACTAAGGCAGAATTCATTATTGATTTAATGCTAAGAGGTGGAAGACTTAAATATATTGAAGGCTTAATGAAGACTTTAGAAGGTACTAAGTCTTTAGAGGTATTAAAATATTTAAAGCAGGTATATTTAACATTAAGAGAGCTTGATGTTGAAAATATCATCTTTGATTTCTCAATTTATTCTTATGCAGAATATTACACAGGTATTATCTTTAATATCTTCATCGACAATGTAACAAAATATGTTGTACAGGGTGGTAGATGCAATACCTTATTTAAGGAATATGGTAAGGATTTACCTGATGTAGGCTTTGGTATGGACTTAGATGTCTTAACTGATTATGTTTTAGGAAATAACCTAATCGATGTTAAGAGTGAAAAATATTTATCATTCCAGGGTGATGAATTCTTTGTAAAGGCAATGAAGGGTATTGAAGATTTAAATAATCAGGGTATTACAGTATCTTGGGTTAAGCTTAATTCCTTAGATGAGGCTTTAGCATATGCAAAGAGCCATGGCTTTACAAAGGTAATTTGCTATACAGAAAATGGCATGAGCCTTAAGGAGGTAGCATAATATGTTAACATTTGCACTTTCAAAGGGTAGACTTGCCAATAAGATTTTAGACATGCTTAGAAAAATGAACCTATGCGACATCACAATTGATGATGACGATAGACGTTTAGTTATTGAAGCAGGAGATTATAGATTCTTCCTAGCTAAGCCTAGTGATGTACCTACATTCGTTGATTTAGGTGTTGCAGACTTAGGTGTAGTAGGTAAGGATACTATATTAGAGGAAAACAGAGACATTACACAGGTCCTTGATTTAGGATTTGGTAAGTGCCGTATGTGTGTATGCGGTAAGGTTGAGGATGGTATGAGCTATAAGCTTAAGAATAACTTAAGGGTAGCTACAAAATATCCTCATATCGCAAAGGCTTATTTTGATTCAATCAATCAGAATACAACAATCATTAAGCTAAATGGTTCAGTAGAGCTTGGACCTGTAGTTGGTATGAGTGATGTAATTGTTGATATCGTTGAATCTGGAAGAACCTTAAAAGAAAATGGTCTTGAGGTAAAAGAGGTAATTCATGAATTATCTGCTAGACTTGTGGCAAATAACGCAAGCCTTAAGACAAAATATGATGAAATATCAGAAATAATAAAAGGCTTTAAGGAGCTAGTAAAGGAGTAAATCGGTATGATAGAGATTATTAGTGATAAGGAAAAAATCGAAGAATATTTTGATGTATTAGGAACTAGAGGCTCAGTTAATTCTGGTCCTTACTACGATACTGTTAAGGATATCGTAGAGGATATCGCACGACACGGTGATGAAGCTTTAGCTAAGTACACAAAGAAATTTGATGACCCAGATTTTGAAATTTCTAAGATGGAAGTTTCAAGAGATGAGCAGAAGGCTGCTTATGACTCATTATCAGAAGATGTTAAGAGAGTCTTAATCAGATCTAAGGAAAGAGTTTATTCTTATCACGCTCATCAGAAGAGAGAAACTTGGGAATATGAGGATGAGATTGGAGCTAAGCTTGGTCAAAAGATTACACCACTAAAGAGAGTTGGTGTTTATGTACCAGGTGGTAAGGCTGCTTATCCATCAAGTGTATTAATGAATATTTTACCAGCAAAGGTTGCAGGTGTTGATGAGGTAACAATGGTTACTCCAGCAGTTAAGGGCTATATTAACCCATTAGTACTAGCCGCAGCTTATGTTTGTGAGGTTGACCACCTTTATAAGGTTGGTGGTGCTCAGGCTATCGCTGCCTTAGCATATGGTACTAAGACAATTGCACAGGTTGATAAGATTGTAGGACCTGGTAATATCTTTGTAGCACTAGCTAAGAGACAGGTATATGGTCTATGTGGTATTGATTCAATTGCCGGACCATCTGAGGTTTGTGTAATTGCAGATAAGACTGCTCATGCTAAATTTGTTGCTGCAGATTTACTTGCCCAGGCAGAGCATGACCCAATGGCATCATCTACATTATTCATTACAGATTTAGAGCTTGCAGAAGAAATTAAGAAGGAATTAATTAACTTCTATAATATTTCTCCAAGACAGGCAATTTTAGATTCATCTTTAACTAAGACTTCAAAGATTATTGTTGTTAAGGATTTAGATGAAGCAGTTATGTATACAAATAGACTTGCACCAGAGCACTTAGAAATTGCAACTGATAACGCAAGAGATTTAGTTTCTAAGGTTAGAAATGCAGGTGCTATCTTCATTGGTCACTATTCAGCTGAGGCTTATGGTGATTATATGGCAGGACCTAACCATGTTTTACCAACATGTGGTACTGCAAGATTCTTCTCACCACTTGGTGTAGATGATTTTATCAAGAAGACTTCATTAATTGAATTCTCAAAGGAAACAGCTTTAAAGCTTTGTGATGATGTAGATGTATTTGCTAAAGAAGAGGGTCTTCAGATGCATGCATTATCTGCAAGAATCAGAAAGGAAGACTAAAGCTATGGCAATGAAGTACATGAAGAAGAGCTTCTCTAAGATGGAGCCATACCACTCAGCACTTATTACTGATGGTATTGTAATCAATGCTAATGAATCTCCTTATTTACCTCCTAAGAAGGTAATTGATATTATTAATGAGGAAGCTAAGAAAATTGAATTTAATAGATATCCTGATATGGATGAAAGAGAATTAGATGCTGCAATCGCTAAGCATTATGGTATTAAGCCTACTCAGGTTACTGTTGGTGTAGGATCTGATGAATTACTTGATGTAATGTTTAGATGTGTCTTAGAGCCAGGTGATACAGTATTAGGCTTTTCTCCATCATTTTCAATGTATCAGGTATTTACTGAGCTAGTAGGTGGAACATATATTCCAGTTTATGGTGATCAAAATATGATCTTCTCAATTGATACTATGATTGAAAAGATTAAGGAATATAAGCCTAAGATGGTTTTAATCTGTACACCTAATAACCCAACTGGACAGTTTATTGAAGAAGCTGATATCAGAAGAGTTATTGAATCAACAGATGCTTTAATTGCCCTAGATTTAGCATATATTGATTTTGCTAAATGTGATTATGCAAAGATTGCATTAGAATATGATAATGTTATTTCATTTAAGACATTCTCTAAGGCAATGGCATTACCATCAATTAGATGTGGCTATGCAATATCAAAAGAGGGAAATATTGATATGCTAAATGCAGTTAAGGCTCCATATAGTGTAACAACATATTCTCAGATTGCAGCTAAGGCAGCTATTGATAATTTTGATTTATATAAGGATCAGATTGAAAAAATCAAGAATACTAGAGATGTATTATATAAGAGCCTAAAGGAAATGGGCTTTAATGTATATCCAAGTGAATCTAATTTCTTATATGTATTAATGGATAAGAAATATTATGATGCACTTACAAATAATAAGATTTATATCAGAAGATTTAAGGATGGAGTTTATAGAATCTCTATCGGTACAGATTCTGATAACAAGGCTATTCTGGAGGTGTTAAAAAATGCGTAAAAGTGAAGTAGTTCGTAAGACTAAGGAAACAGATATTACTGTTAAATTAAATATTGATGGTGAGGGTAAGTCAGTTTTAAATACTGGTATTGGCTTCTTTGACCATATGCTTAACGCTTTAGCAAAGCATTCAGGAATGGATTTAGATGTAACTTGTAAGGGTGATTTAAATGTTGATACACATCACTCTATTGAGGATACTGGTATTGTTATCGGTGAAGCCTTAAATAAGGCATTAGGGGATAAGGCTGGCATCAATAGATATGCCTCATTTACAATGGCTATGGATGACGCTTTAGTTATGTGTGCTATTGATTTATCAGGTAGAAGCTATTATGAATCAAATGCTAAATTTGACGCTCCTAAGTGCGGAGAATTTGAAACAGAATGCACTGATGAATTCTTTAGAAGCTTTGCAGATAATGCTAAGATGAATTTACATTTTGTAGTATTAAGAGGTGTAAATGCTCACCACATTATTGAGGCAATGTTTAAGTCTTTAGCTAAGTGCTTAAGAGATGCAGTAATGGTTAATCCAAATATTAAGGGAAGCCTTTCAACTAAGGGTGTAATTTAATATGATAGCTATTATGGATTATGGCATCGGTAATCTAGGTTCTGTAAAGAATGCCTTTGATTATTTAGGATTTGATGCAGTTATTACATCTGATAAAAACGTAATATTAAATGCCGATAAGGTCATCTTACCTGGTGTTGGTGCATTCGCTGATGCTATTAATACATTTAAGTCATATGGCTTTGATAAGGTATTAGATGAGCTTTTAAAGAAGAATACACCAGTTTTAGGTATTTGTGTTGGTATGCAAATGCTATTTGATAAGGACTATGAATATGGTGTACATGATGGTCTTAAGGTATTAAGAGGTGAGGTCGTTAAATTCGATTCTCATAATAATGAATATAAAATTCCTCATATGGGCTGGAATCAAATTCATGTAGTAGATGATAATCCTCTATTAAAGGGATTAGATGGTAAGGATGTTTATTTTGTACATTCATATTATGTAACAGGTAATACAGATGATACTATCGCAACTACAGAATATGCTGGTGTTAAATATACATCTGCAGTTCATAAGGGAAGCTTATATGCAACACAGTTCCATCCTGAAAAATCAGGTGAAGTGGGACTTCAGATTTTAAAGAATTTTGGTGAATTATAATGAAATTATATCCAGCAATTGATCTACATGAAGGTAGAGCTGTAAGACTATTTAAGGGTGATTATAACCAGGTAACTGATTATGGTAATCCAGTTGAGCAGGCAAAAAGATGGAAGAACCTTGGAGCTAAATTCCTACATCTAGTTGACCTTGATGGTGCTAAGGATGGCGGATTTAAGAACTTAGAGGCTGTAAAGAATATAATTAAAGAGGTTGATATTGATGTTGAGCTTGGTGGTGGAATTAGAAGCCTTGAGCAGATTGAAACATTAATTTCAATTGGTGTAAAGAGAGTTATTTTAGGCTCTAGTGCCCTAAATTTAGATTTTGTTAAGTCTGCACTTGATAAGTATGGACCTGAAAAAATCGTTATTGGTATTGATTGCAAGAATATGATGGTTGCGACTCACGGATGGTTAAATACATCTAATATTGAGGCAACTGATTTCGCAGGAAGACTAAAGGCACTTGGCATTAAGACAATTATCTTTACTGATATTGCTAAGGATGGAACACTTGAGGGCATTAATGTTAATGCTACTCGTAAAATGGTTGAATGCGGTCTAGATGTTGTTGCATCTGGAGGTGCTAAATCATTAAATGATATTGAAGCTGCTAAGAAAATTGGCTGTGTAGGTATTATTTTAGGTAAATCCATCTATAATGGTGATATTGATTTATTAGAAGCAGTTAAGAAATATCAAGACTAATAAGGGTGGTTTATTATGCTTTGTAAAAGAATTATTCCCTGCCTTGATGTTAAAGAGGGCAGAGTAGTTAAGGGCGTTAATTTCTTAGGCTTAAGAGATGCCGGTGATCCAGTTGAGATTGCAGAAGGCTATTCTAAGAGTGGCGCAGATGAGGTAGTATTTTTAGATATTACTGCATCTCATGAAAAAAGAGGAATTATCCTTGACGTTGTTAAAAACACTGCTAAAAAGGTATTTATACCTTTAACCGTTGGTGGTGGTATTAATACAATTGAAGATATCCATAATATCCTAATGGCTGGTGCTGATAAGGTATCAATTAATTCAGCTGCAGTTAAGACTCCTGAATTAATTACTGAGGGTGCTAAGAAATATGGTAACCAGTGTATCGTTGTCGCAATTGATGCTAAATGGAATGGAAATTTCTATGAGGTTTATATCCATGGTGGAAGAATTCCAACTGGAAAGAATGCCGTAGAATGGGCTAAGGAAGTTGAAAAGCTTGGTGCAGGAGAAATTCTACTTACATCTATGGATACTGATGGAGTTAAGAAGGGCTATGAGCTAAAGCTTACAAGAGCAGTATCAGATGCAGTTTCAATTCCAGTTATTGCATCAGGTGGTGCAGGCTCTATGCAGGATTTTTATGATGCATTTACTATAGGACATGCAAGTGCAGGCCTTGCTGCATCATTATTCCATTATAAGGAAATAGAAATTAAGGATTTAAAGGAATATCTTAAGGATAAAGGAGTAGACACAAGATTATGACAAAGGAAGAATTTTTAGCTGAAGTTAAGTATGATGAAAATGGACTTGTAGTATGTGTAATCCAGGATTACCATGCTAAGAAGGTAAGAATGGTTGCCTATATGAATGAGGAAGCCTTAAAGATCACACTTAACACTAAGGAAATGACATATTATTCTAGATCTAGAAAGAAGCTTTGGAAGAAGGGTGAGGAATCTGGTAATTTCCAGTTCCTAAAGGGCGCATCTATTGATTGTGATGGCGATGCCTTATTATTCCAGGTTGAGCAGGTAAATGGAATTTCTTGCCATACTGGTAATGCAGTATGCTTCTATAGAGATTTAGAGGAAGAAAATTTATTCATTACTAACCGTAAGAAGGCTGAAGCTTCAGATAATGAATTAATTAATTTAGAAGCAACTATTAAAGAAAGAATTAAGAATCCAGTAGAAGGCTCTTATACAAATTATTTAATTGATAAGGGTGAAAATAAGATTCTTAAGAAGGTTGGCGAGGAAGCAACAGAAACTGTAATTGCATGTAAGGATGGCAATAAGCAAGAAATCGTTGGTG
>JAILEP010000123.1 GCA_024697825.1 Acholeplasmatales bacterium | reverse complement strand
CAAATAAAAATAGTCAGCTAATATTTAATTCACATGATATATTAAACATGACCAATGATTTATTTAGACGTGATGAGATTTGGTTTGTTTATAGAGATGATAACTATTCCACATGTGTAGTTCCATTATCAAATATTGTTAATTATAAAGGCGAGCAAATCCGCAAGGATGCTAAATATTATAAGCAATATCTAGAGGGTAAATATGGAGCTGATCCATTTATTGCAAGAGGGTTAAGCTGGAATGAGTAAAAAGACAATTAGTGCTAAGAATGGGAAGCTATCTTTGAAGCCTAAGGGTAGAAGGAATATACCTAATAGATTGGTGGAATTGGGTAGACATTTAGTATATTCAGAAGGTACAAAAACAGAGCCTTATTATGTTGAAAATATAAAAAAATGCATAGCTAAATCATATAAAACTAGTACAAATGAAATTGAAATTATTATTGCGAATGAAAAAAGCTATAATACAGTTGGCTTAGTTGATTTTGTGTTAAAAAATGTCGATAAAAGAATTAGGGATGGTGAAATGATTGATCATGTTTGGATAATGTTCGACAAGGATGATTTTCCTCTCGCCAAATTCAAAGAGGCAGATAAAAAAATTAATGATATGAATAATTCAAGTAAGTCTCAAGGTGAGGGCTTTAAATACAATAGCGAAAATGAAATAGTTTATCATTCTTGCTATAGCAATCAATGCTTCGAATTATGGCTATTGCTATATTTTTGTTATTTGGATACTGATATTACAAGACCAGCATATATTGAAAAGCTTGAAGAACAAATATCTAAAAAGATACCAGGATTTAAGTACGAAAAGAATAAAGAAAATATTCATTCAATAATAACAAAAGCTGGCGGTAAAATTGAAAATGCAATCAGAAATGCTAAAAAGCTAGTTGAATCAAATAAATTAGATGCTCCTAGTACAGCGGTATATTTATTTGCTGAATATATGAATGCTTATATGGAAAAGTGATATACAATACAAACGAAAAGGACGCAAGGCCAAAGCCTTACGTCCTTTTGTTATTATAATATCTCTTTATTAAAATGACCTCTAGTGTCAGTATCCTTATTGAAATAATGAGTCTTTTCCATAGTTTTTATCTTTTCTTGGAATAGCTTAATTATTCCAAGTGATTCATTATAATCCTCATTAGTTAGATTAATACGGAAT
Source organism: Acholeplasmatales bacterium (assembly GCA_024697825.1). Taxonomy (GTDB): domain Bacteria; phylum Bacillota_I; class Bacilli_A; order Acholeplasmatales; family Anaeroplasmataceae; genus Anaeroplasma. Next base: position 3,454 of record JAILEP010000123.1, on the reverse strand, counting down.
GTATTAACATTCTTAATTGTTTCTAGCTCATCAATAAGATTTAAATTCTTACCATTTAAAATAGTAGTAGTACAGTCATTATGAGAAATGATTGGGAAATTACCATAATCATCTCTTAGCTCATATTTGTTTTTCTTACATTTACCACACTGTCCATAAACCTTAAGTGGGCAATATTTAGTAAACATCATATCAGCCTTACCATATACTATCATTTCTAGATTTGGATAAGAGCCTGTATATTTCTTATAATCATTAACTAAATCATTAATATCAGTTAAATTAATTTCATGAGATAAACATACTCTTTTAGCCCCAAGCTTAGTTAATTCATAAACTGATTTCCAGTTAACAACATTTAAGGAGAAGTCAGTTACGAATTTATTAGTTTTCATATAGTGGTGAATACCACCATATCCACCAATTAATAATTCCTTATCACCCATATCCTTATATTCATTTAGATTACGTCTAATGACGTTATCAAAATAAATAGTCTTAATGCCAAGCTCTCTTGCAGCGGTTGCTTGTTCTTCAGTATTTGCAAATACTGCAAGCTCTAAGCCTTCACTTGGGCTTTCATTAGCCTTAGGATATGAAATATCATTAAGACGCTCTGGGCGATTAATAATTGATCTTTCTTCATTTAATAGGCTTACTGCCTTACGTCTTATTTCATTTAATTCCTTAACTGGAATAAAACAATTATCAGCGTAGAAGTAGAATTCATTTAAATAATAAATAGTATCATTTAGCTTAGCAATCTGTGATTTAGCCTTTTCCTCATCAGTTGGATTATTTAAAGCCTCCTGACAAATATATTCAGTTTCAAATGATACTGATGTATCTTTAAATGATGCGGTAACAGATAGTGGTGCACCTACTGCACCATAAACAGAAATATCAATTGGGAATCTTTTGAATTCATTTTCTGATTGCTTAAGAAGCTGATTCTCAAAATTGATATCCTTTGTTCTATAAACAGTATCACCAACACTTGCCTCTTCCTTAATACGAACAATAAATTTCTTATTGGCAGTATTAATAAGATTATCGTTATTATCTAGCATTTTAACTAAGGTTAGAATAATATCATTATTATTGTGATCAATTCTAATGATATCTCCTTGGTAAACTGGTTCATTAACAGTTATTTCATAACCGTTTTTAACCTTTCTTGAAATATAACCAATTTCCTCACCAGCATGGTTTGGTCTTAAGACATTAGTAATATCCTTTTTATCCTCTCCAAAGATATAACCCTTAGTAAATCCTCTTTGGAATGTCTTTTCAAGATTTTTCTTTTCAAGCTTAGTAGCCTTACCATCTAGTGCATCTCTATATGTTCTTATTACATTCGCAACATATGAAGGCTCCTTCATACGGCCTTCAATCTTTAATGAATCCGCAAATTTTAAATCCTCAATATGATCAACGGTATTTAAATCCTTCATTGATAAGACATAGGATTTATCTATAATCTTATTTTCTGTTAAATTAACTAATGTATAAGGCTTACGACAAGCGCCTACACAGCGTCCTCTATTTCCAGATCTATATCCAATTAAGCCTGATAGTAAACAGTTACCACTATATGATACACATAATGCACCATGGACAAAGATTTCCATTTGAATTTTAGATTTCTTTCTAATTTCAACAAGCTCTGGCTGTGGTACCTCACGTGAAAGCACAACTCTTGCAGCCCCTAGCTCCTTAAATAGAAGAGCTCCATCTAAATCATCTAGACCCATCTGTGTTGAACAGTGTGCTTCAAATGATGGATAATGCTCTGTCACATAGGTGAAGACTGCTAAATCCTGAATGATTAAGCCATCTACACCAGCTAGATATAATTCATCTACCTGCTTATAAGCATCCTCAAGCTCTGAATCAAAGACAATGATGTTCATTGTAACATAAATCTTTACACCTCTAAGGTGTGCATATTTAACAGCCTCTTTAAGCTCATTAATTGTAAAATTATTTGCGTATGCGCGGGCTCCAAAACGGTTCATACCTAAATATATGGCATCGGCACCGTTATGAATGGCAGTAATTAACGCCTCCATTGAGCCGGCAGGAGCTAATAGCTCACTCATAATATCCCCTACCCTTCCTCTTAAGGTCACTTCATTATAACTTATAATTACTAAAAATATAAATTTTTTAATAATTTTTTTAAATTTCAACCAATATTGGTGTATTAGTATTTAATATTTTTATATATAATGACGCTGTCCTTTAAATCTTGAGGGATATATAGTTTTGTTTATTTAATACTTTTAAAGAAATAGAGAATTGATGGGGAGAATTCTCTTTTTCTTTTACCTTTATAAGCATTTATAAATTTGGACATTTTACCTAAATCTAGTTTGACAACTAGCACCATTTAGACTATAATGAAGGTAGTTTGATATTAAGGGAGATTTAATATTAAGACTATGGAAGAGTGTTTTGTCTAGCGGGGATGTCCGTTTTACGATTCTTCTTTTAAAGTGTATATTTCTTGATACAGCGTATTACCTTTTTTGTGATAAGCCTGTATTGATGGGCAGGTTATTGCACTTTAAGGATTTAAAGAGAAGCTTTGGTTTCTCTTTTTTTCTTTTCTCTTAATATCTAAAATGTTATAATCATATTAAATATGTGAGGTTTATATGGCTAAGTTCTTAGATATAATTATTCCTGAATATGACTGTAATATAGAATATGTAAAATCCTTATTAAATTCTATTAATATTCAAAAGGGAATAGACTTTAATGAAATTGGAATAATATATGTAAATGATAAATCATCTAAATTATTAAATGATGAATTATTTAAGGAATATCCTAGTTTAGATATTACCTATTTAAAAAGAGATATTAATGGTGGTCAAAGTGCAGCTCGTCAAACTGGACTAGATTATAGTAAAGCTACCTATGTTACATTTATTGATCAGGATGATATCTTATATAAGGATTTAGCATTAGCCCCAGTTATTAATAATTTAAAGAAGGAAAATGTTGATGCAGTATTTACATCCTTCATTAGAGATTTTCCTGAATTAAAAAGATCTGAATTATTAACTATAAAGGAATTAACATGCTTACATGGTTTATTTATTAATAGAGAATTCTTAATTAAGAATAATATTAAATTCCATCCTAATATTAGAATGTATGAGGATTTATATTTTTGTGAATTAATTATGAATATGGCAGATGTTAGAATCTTTGATTATCCAACCTACATTTGGATATTTAGAGATACCTGCCAAACTGCTATATATAACACTGGAAGTCAGTGTATTATAAAGAAAATAAATGATTATGTAATAGCAGTAACTGATATGATTGAATTCCTAAGGAATAGCGGTAAGCTAAATCAGGTTACATTCCTAAGATATTTATTTACCTTAATCATTTTATTAGAATCAGATTTATTTAAAAATACTGATATATCTAAATA
>JAILEP010000110.1 GCA_024697825.1 Acholeplasmatales bacterium | reverse complement strand
TATTTCTTTGTTCTTGTCTCCACCTGAAGACTTTGAATTTGCAAGTGATAAGCCATGACCACCCATAGGATACATATGGTATTCACAGTTGCGATTTACCTTGCGATATGCCTCAACAAGTAGTAAGGAATTCATTAGCGGTACAGACTCATCAGGGAATGTACTCCAAAGGAATAATTCAGGTGCTTTTTCAGTAACCTGTGTCTCTTCTGATACTCTATTTAATAAATTCTCATCATCTAATTCACCTAATAAATTCTTAAATGACCCCTTGTGCCAATAGTTAGGATTTGATGTTACAACAGGGTATCCTAAGATCATATAATCTAAATCAGTTTTATATAAATCCTGGTGTAGGGCAACCTCTAGCATACAGTGACCACCTGCTGAAAAGCCTAGTCCTACCTTTACTGATACTCTCTCATCCTTATTATATATATCAATAACATCAGCTAAAACCTTTGCTGGAACTGGATATAAATCTAGTGTTTCACGGTAATTTACAATTACTGCATGATAGCCATGCACATTATAAAATTCAGCGATTGGTTCACTTTCTCTTGGAGATGTATATTTATATCCTCCACCCGCTGCGATAATAATAAGAGGTCTCTTTTTATTATCAATAAAATATTCTCTATAATAATTATCAGTATCACCAATTGGAATCATCTTTGTCTTATCTCCAAGTAATACCTTAAAATAATTATTTCTTAAGACAAGCTTTTCATCCTTTTGAATAGTATCCTTAATATTAGGTAAATATTCCTCAAGCTTCTTTAATCTTTTTGTATATTCAGTAATAAATGCTTCTTCCTTTTTAGCAAGTAATACTGGTCCAAAATTAAGCTCAAATGAGGCATAGACCTCCTTACCTGGTTCAAAAATTATGATTTCATAATATTTTTCATCATCATAAAGAGAATATTCATCCTTAATATAAAAGCCATTTTTAACTAAATATTTTCTTACTATATCTGAATCGGTATTAGCTTCAATAATAAGCCTCTTACCATTAATCTTTTCTAAGCCATTTTCTAGGATTGACTTAATTAGAATTCCACCCATGCCAGAAATGATTACTGTATCAAAGCTTCCATCAATATTTTTAAAGCCATCTGATAAAACTGTTTCAACTACATCTGATAAACGATTTAATCTAATGTTTTCCTTGGCATTTTCAAGTGGTCCCTCATTGATATCTGATGCGATACCACGCTTGACGCCATATTCCTTAATTGCTTTAATAAGTGCATAGGCATGATCACAGCCAATATCTACAACTGTGTCGCTACCCTCACATAATTTTGCAATAAGATTAATCCTGTCCATTTAATACTTCCTCCCATAGGGACTTTAGGTTACCTGATGTATCAGATGCTCTAATCTTTCTTAGGGCTCTTGCAATAATTTGTCTTACTGCCTCTCTAGATATTCCTAAAATCTTGCCAATTTCTTCTAATGTTAATGCTTGGTTATTATTAAAACCAAAGCGTTTAATCATTACAAACTGCTCACGGTCTGTAAGATTCTTTAAATATTTGGCAACCTCTGCCTTAACCTTTTGATTAAAGGTATATTGATAAGGTGATTCCTGCTCAGCTGGAATAAAATCCCCAAGTGATGATTCTCTATCCTCGCCAACCTCCTTATCAAGACGGTCTGGCTCTGATAATAGCTGCATAATTTCTACAACCTTGCCCTCTTCAAAGCCTAAGCGATCTGCTAGCTCCTTGACATTAGGCTCACGGTTCAATTCCTTAAATAAATCATTTTTAGCTCTTGTAAATTTAATAATTGAATCATTTACATAGCCAGGTACTCTAATTGTTCTAACTGTTTCATTAATAGCTCTAATAATGGCCTGCTTAATCCACCAATTAGAATATGTAGAGAAACGATATCCAAGCTTATAATCATATTTTTCGGCTGCGCGTAGTAATCCCATATTACCAGCCTGAATTAAATCATCAAGCGGTAAGCCACGACCAATATAACGCTTCGCAACAGATACTACTAATCTTAAATTAGCTGAAACGAGCTTGTTTTTAGCTAAGGCTCCACGCTCAACCTTTAAGATTAAATCCTTATATTCCTCACTAGAAATTTCATTTTCATCTATGACCTCAAGCTTAATTGAGGCATCCTTACACTCAATAATTTGTTTAGAAAGCTCATTTTCCTCATCAGATGTTAATAGCTTAACTGAGCCAATTTCATTTAAATAAATTCTAGTAGAATTACCCTTATAAATACCTGAAACATTTTCGTTTTCAGGCTCATCATCAGAAATGACAATTATAGACATATTAACAAGCTCATCAATTGCTCTAAAATAATCATCTGAGCCTTCTTCAAAGTAATCATTAAGGCGTTCTATTTTTATTGAATTATTACGAGATGCTTCCTTAGCTAGCTTTTTAATGCTTTCTTCATATGTCATATACGTCACTTCCTTTTCTTTATTATATAATAAAGAATCCGAAATTTAAAGAAAAACAAGGTGCTAAAAAAGCACCTTGTATCGAAATTAATGACTAGTCATAAAATCCTTAAGCTTACGGCTTCTAGATGGATGCTTAAGCTTTCTTAAAGCCTTAGCCTCAATCTGACGGATACGCTCACGAGTAACGTTAAATTCCTTACCTACCTCTTCAAGAGTTCTCTGACGACCATCGATTAAGCCGAAACGTAATCTTAGTACTCTTTCTTCTCTTTCAGTTAATGTAGCTAAAACAGAATCTAATTCCTCTCTAAGCTTCATCTTTGCAGTATACTCATATGGATCAAGTGCGTGTGGGTCAGAAATGAAATCACCAAGTGATGAATCCTCTTCCTCACCTACTGGTGCCTCAAGTGAAATTGGCTCCTGAGCAATACGCTGAATCTGCTGAACCTTTTCAACAGAAATACCCATTCTTTCAGCAACCTCCTCTGGAGATGGCTCTCTAGATAATTCCTGAACTAATGTTCTCTGAACCTTTACTAATCTATTGATTGTTTCAACCATATGAACTGGGATACGAATAGTTCTAGCCTGGTCTGCAACTGCTCTAGTGATTGCCTGACGAATCCACCAAGTTGCATAAGTAGAGAACTTGAATCCCTTTCTATAATCGAACTTATCTACGGCCTTAATAAGACCCATATTACCTTCCTGGATTAAATCTAGGAACTGTAAACCTCTTGATAAATATCTCTTTGCGATAGATACTACAAGTCTTAGGTTGGCATTAACTAGCTTGTCCTTAGCATCATTACCTGCATCAGCTCTATCCTGTAATGCTTCATATTCCTCGATTGATACAGTATTCTGATCATCTGCCTCAATCTTTTCTAGCTGCTCCTTAGCCTCACGACCATCAACAACTAGCTTGGCAAGCTCAGTTTCACCCTCAAGTGATAATAGAGGAATCTTACCGATATCCTTTAAATACATTCTTACTGGGTCATCAACTCTGATTGATGAAGGTAATTGATCGTAATTAGATACATCGACCTCTTCTACATCTGCTAGATTTGGCTCGTCATCTGATTCATCAGCTTCCTCTTCCATAGAATCCTTAGATGGAACGATGTCGATTTCCTTTTCCTTTAAAGCAGCTTCTAGCTTATCGTAGTCATCAGAATCCTCATCCTCGCTGCAATACTTAAGAATATCGTTAGAATAAACAGTATTGTTATTAGCCTTGCTTAATTCTACTAATTCTTTAACGGCTGTTTCAAAATCCATTTTTGTTAGTCCTCCTACAAATTAATGCTTAACATTTTTATCTTTTTTATGACTTGTTTTGAATTTATTTTTAAATACCTGATCAAGTAATCTTGATTTTTCAGTATCATCAGATGTTTCATTCACCTGTTCCTTTAAATGCTTATTTCTAGATTGTGCTCCAAGTTCCTTTATCTTAGATATACAATCCCTTAAATCAGCATCATCGAATTCTATGCCCTGAACATAGATTCGCTGTAATTCACCTTCTATATATAGGTAATGCTGCATGTCCTTATCACTAAGTGATCTTACAAATGATTGTAAGTGAAATTCATCAAAGGTCATGTAATAATCATAAATTAATGAATTCCATAAGCTTTGACTTTCAGGACAAAGGATATTCATATCATCCATAATTTCTCTATCAATCTGCATAGCAATTTGCTTACTGCGCTCCGCATGCTTAAAGATTCTAAGCTCTGCCATATTAGCATATAGCTTCTTAGGCTCTTGGGCATTAGGGAGTGCCATAGGCATATCAACATATTCAGGTTCAGCATAGCCTGGATCATAACCATCATCTGGGAAGAATTCAGGTGCTGGACTGACATGATTACTTCGATATAAATTATAATCTGCAGAAACTGCATCTAAGCTTACATTTAAGCTTTCAGATAGTCTTTGCAAATACCTTTCCTCACTAATTTGACTATTCAATGTCATAATAAGTGAGAATACATCATTCTTAATAGATTCAAGGACTGTTCTATCACTTAAATCCTTATTTAAGAATAATACCTGATATTGATATTCAATAGAGTCGATAATATGGCTTTCGAAATATTTTTCATATTCCTCCTTGCCAAATTTTAATACAAATTCATCTGGGTCCATTCCATTAGGAAGTAAAACCAAATGAACATTGAATCCCGCTCTAGTGAATGTATTTATAGCCTTAAGCGATGCCGCAATACCTGCCTTATCACCATCATAACAAATGATAGCCGAATCAGTATAGCGTCTAAGCTTATTAGTATGCTCAAACGTCAAGGCTGTACCAAGTGTACATACTGCCTCACCAAGACCTGCCTTATAGGATGCTATAACATCCATTTGGCCCTCGTGAAGTATGACACGATGCTTCTTATTAATATGAGCCTTAGCAAGATTTAAATTAAATAATGTCTCACCCTTTTTAAATATCTTAGTCTCACGAGAGTTAATATATTTAGGCTGGCTCTTATCCTTACTATCCTTACCAAAGATTCTTGCTGAAAAGGCAACTGTCTTACCCATTTCATCCTTAATAGGGAACATTATTCTATTTGAAAATATATCATAGAATCTGCCCTGCTTAGCATCTACTAAGGACATATCAGAAATATCTAGCTCTAAATATCCTGATTTAGTAAGAACCTGGTAAATAGTATCGCCGATATTTGGAGATAAGCCGACATCAAATGTATCAATTAGCTCACTATCCATACCACGGCTATTTAAATATTTAATAGCTTCTACACCAGATACATCCTGGTTTAGATAAGCCTTGTAAAAATCCTTTGCAGTATTCATTATTTCAAAATACTTTTTATTAGGATCCTCTTTAGCTGAAAGGTTACCCTTATATTCAACTCCATTGAATTCATAAAGCATTTTGATAGCTTCTGCAGTGCTTACGTTTTCAACCTCCTTTAGGAAGGTTAATGCATTTCCACCCTTATGACATCCAAAGCATGTCGCAAGACCCTTTTCAGGTGATACAACAAACGATGGAGTCTTTTCATTGTGGAATGGACATAAGCCCATATAATTTTTACCTTTTTTCTCAAGGGATACATATCTTGATACTAGTGATACTATATCAGTATTAGCTATCAGATTATTTAATTCATCATCTGCCAAGACAATCTCTCCCTTCAATTATTTAGAATTTCAACTTGCTATCGATATAAGGAATTACTTCTTCAACCTTTAAAGTAATCTGTTCCATTGTATCTCTATCTCTTACTGTAACAGTACCATCATTAATAGTATTGTCATCTACACAGATACAATAAGGTGTACCGATTGCATCCTGACGACGGTATCTCTTACCTACGTTAGCTGTCTCATCGTATACTGCCTGGAAATGCTCACTTAATAAATCAAAGATTTCATAAGCCTTCTCAGAATGATTCTTCTTGATTAAAGGTAATACTGCAACCTTATAAGGTGCGATAGCTGGATGAAGTCTTAATACTGTTCTTGTAACCTTACCAGTTTCATCCTTTTCCTCATCATATGCACTGAATAATATAGAAAGTAACATTCTTTCTACACCTACAGATGGTTCAACAACGTAAGGTAGATACTTAGTATTAGTTTCTGGATCAAGATATTCTAGGTTTTCCTTAGAATGAGTCTGATGTGCATTTAAATCGTAATTTGTACGGCTAGCGATACCCCATAATTCACCAAAGCCCCAAGGGAATTCGAATTCGATATCTGTTGTAGCATTTGAATAGAATGATAATTCCTTCTGCTCATGGTCTCTGTATCTTAGCTTCTCACCATCAACACCAATTGACTTTAAGAAATCCATACAGTACTTTCTCCAGTAGCTGAACCATTCAAGCTCAGTACCTGGCTTACAGAAGAATTCTAGCTCCATCTGCTCAAATTCTCTTGTACGGAAAATGAAGTTACCTGGAGTAATTTCATTTCTGAATGACTTACCAATCTGGCCTACACCAAATGGTAGCTTTCTTCTTGTAGTTCTCTGAATATTCTTGAAGTTAACGAAGATACCCTGTGCTGTTTCAGGTCTTAAATAAACCTCAGACTTAGCCTCTTCAATAACACCCATATGAGTCTTGAACATTAAATTGAACTGACGAATATCAGTATAATCTAATGCACCACATGTAGGACATACAATCTTATGATCTAATAAGTACTTAGTTAATTCCTCATTAGACATACCATCACCAGTGATTTCACCGTGAGTATAATCCTCAATTAGCTTATCAGCTCTAAATCTTGAATGGCACTTCTTACAATCAACAAGTGGGTCAGAGAATGAGCCGATATGACCAGATGCAACCCAAACCTCCTTGTTCATAAGTAGTGCTGCATCAAGACCTACATTATAGCGGTTGTTCTGAACGAACTTCTTCCACCATGCATTCTTTATATTTCTCTTTAGCTCTACACCTAGTGGACCATAATCCCATGCGTTAGCAAGACCACCATAGATCTCACTACCCTGGAATACGAAGCCCTGTTCCTTTAAGTAAGCTACTAATTCTTCTAATGTTATTTTCTGCATAAAATACTAACCTCCAAAAAATATGCCTCGATTTTATAATTATAACCTAAAAAAATCAGGTGCGCAAGGTAACTTCAAACAATTTTAAATAAAATGCTCAAAAAAAGGATATATTTATATATATCCTCTCTTATTTATTACATTGAAGCTACTAAAATAGCTCTAAGCTCATCCTCAGTTAATTGCTTATAGCCATCATCAAGTAAGAATGTAGCTTTTATTACATCATCAATATTAGATTCATTAACACCTAATTCACTAATATTCATAACTAAACCGATTTCCTTCATCCAATCACTCATACGTCTTAAGCCCTCTTCTGCGATTTGACGAGTATCATTATTAAATCTATATGGCTCAACATTCCAAACAACCTCAGCGAAGCGTCTAAACTTAAGTAAGCCATAAGGCATAATGTGCTTATAATATGGAATTGATACTGAAGATAAGGTCATACCATGAGTCGCATTTGTGACTGCACCAATTGCCTGACCAATCATATGAACCTCCCAGTCCTGGCTCTTACCCTTAGCAACTAAAGTATTTAAAGCCCAGGTTGCAGTCCACATAATATTACTTCTTGCCTCATAATCAGTAGGATTTTTTACTGCAATCTTACTAGAATGAATTAATGATCTCATTAATCCTTCCATAATATAATCAGATGTATTATCATCATCACCTGAGAAATACTGCTCCATAATATGGCTCATAATGTCAAATACACCCGCAACCATTTGATATCTTGGAACTGTATATGTAAGCTCAGGATTTAAGATTGCAAATTTAGGGAATACTCTTTCATCAAATACCTTCCCATTCTTAATTTTGACATCATGATTTGAAATAACTGAACCACCATTCATTTCACTACCAGTACCAGCCATAGTTAAAACACAGCCAACTGGGACAATATCATCAATTGCCTCTTCAAAATTAATATAATATTTCTGCCATGGATCCTCATCCTTTAAATTAATAGATACAGATAAGCCCTTTGCATAATCGATTACTGAACCACCACCAACAGCTAAGATAAAATCAGCCTTAGCCTTTTTAGCTCTATCAATTCCCTCATAAAGCTTTTCAATTGTTGGATTAGGCATTACACCATCATCAAATGAAACATTCTTACCAGCTTCATTTAAAATAGCCATAATCTTATCAAACAAGCCTGTTCTTTTTATTGATCCTCCACCATAAACAAAAAGAACATTCTTACCATAATTTTTTAATTCATCTCTTAAATTTTCTAGTGCATCCTTACCAAAATATAATTTTGTAGGATTATGATACTTAAAATTCCCTAGCATTATTTCTTCTCCTCTTTACCTGGTTTTACAAAGCCTGCAATGCTTGCAAATAAAGCACATAAAACAAGCATACCAATACAGAACCATTCTTTAAATGTTTTATCCTCAGCTACAATTATAGCTATTACACCAGCTGCGAAAAACGCTATCGCAACAGCTGTGAAAATTAAGAATAATTTTTTTCTAACATTCATATAAGAATACCCCCATCGTAAAACACTAAAATAATTATATCATACTAAAGAAAAAAATGCATTATAGAATGCATTTTTATATACAATATTAGCCTATTTGTAACTGATTAATTAAGTGATAATTTCATATGAATATGAGGAATCCCATCCTCATCATAAATATCACCAAAGGCCTTAAAGCCAACCTTATTATAGAATCCCTCTGCGTAGCACTGAGCCCCTATAACAACCTCATTAGCATTATATTTTTCCTTAGCACATTTAATGCCCTCATTTAAGGCAATAATACCATAGCCCTTACCTCGATCAAGTGTGATTACTCTTCCAAGAGATACCTCTTCATATCTTCTATTTCTATCTATTACACGAAAATAAGCTTTAAGCTTATCATTATCGTATACCATAATATGATAACTATCTAAATCAGAATCATCTAAATCTGAATAGGGACAATTCTGTTCTACAACAAAAATATCGATTCTAGCCTTTAATA
>JAILEP010000072.1 GCA_024697825.1 Acholeplasmatales bacterium | reverse complement strand
CAGCGGTAGGAAATAACTGATCCTGAAAAAGAGTAAAATATGGCATCGTAAACACCTCCAGATACTAAAATTTTATCAAAAAGGCGTTAAAAAGTGAAAAAAGAGCTGTTAGAAACTATTTTAGTTTCTTAACAGCCTCTTTCTTTAATATTATTAATTTCTAGAGCTTGCAACTATACGAGCTACATATAATAATATTCTTAATACTCTTAAGTAAATATATACTAATGTAACCATTAAGCCTAAGGCAACTGACCATTCAGCCTGCTTAGAGCATCCAGCTTCTACTACATATGTAGCCTCCTGGAAATTAAATACTAAGGAAATTGTTGCAAATAATAGCATAATTACTTCTACTAAAATACTAATAGAAATGTATTCAGTATAATTTCCTACAAAAGCAATTACAACTGTCATAATAGAAAGTAAAACTGCTGAAATTAATAGGGCAATCATTATTGCAAAGGCTGTACGACCAGCTTTAATAATACCTGCTCTAAATAATACTGTAACTACTAAGAAAATAATTAATGTAGCACCTAAGGCTGCATAACCAACACCTGGTACATATAATTCTGCAATTGCAGTGATAAATCCAAGTGATACACCCTCTGCTAAGGAATAAATAATACTACATACATGCGAAATACTTTCTACAAATCTACCTAAGAAATAAGAAATTAGTGATACAACGGATGATGCAATTAGTATTAAAACTAAATACATTAGCTTATCCTCTGATTCAAATGCCCTAGGCACATACATTGCAGTAAGCACACCTGAAGCTATTGCTAAAGCTGCTAATACAATAGTCTTAATACCGATGCCACTTATGGTTGCACGATCAGAACCATCATAAGAGGAGCTTTCTTCTCTTATTCTTGAAAATACTGCTGATTCTTTCATTTTTAAAACACCTCACATATGGCTATTATAAACCAAATTTAACAAAATCACAACAATATAAAAATGTCCGGAAATTTCCCGGACATAATTATTTTAAATAAATGCGAATAAGCCCTCAGTCTTTTCGGCATCCTCCTCTGGTAAATTACCAAAGAAATGATTTTCTCTAAATACATCAGCTAAGGAGTTATTAATTTTACCTCTCTTGCAGGCATCTGCAATAGATGTAAATTCTCTTTCCTCTCTTGCAGCAACAATATTTAAAGCAACTGATTCACCAAGCTTATCAACAGCAGCAAATGGAATTCTTAAATCATCGCCTTCAATTTCAAATGTAGTTGCACTTGATTTATTAATATCAACAGGTAAGAATTTAATACCTCTTAATGTCATTTCAAGAGCGATTTGAAGTGCTGTAACTAAATCATCCTCTGTTGCGGTTGTAGAACCCTTAGACTTAATTTCTTCAATCTTTGCTCTAATTGCCATAGGTCCACCTAGGAATGCTTGAACATTGTAGCCCTTAGCACGCTTAGATAACCAAGCACTATAGAATAGCTTAGGATAATATACCTTAAACCAAGCAATACGTAAAGCCATCATAACGTAGGCAATGGCATGTGCCTTAGGGAACATGTACTTGATCTTAGAGCATGAGAATATATACCAATCTGGTATTTTAGCATCATGCATCTTACCAACATACTTCTCCCATTTATCCTTGCCACCCTTATAAAGCTTACCCTTACGTACGAATTCCATAATATCAAATGAATCCTTAGGTGCAAGTCCCATTCTCATTAAGTCGACCATGATATCGTCTCGACATCCGATAACATCCTTAAATGGGATAACACCATATTCAGTCTTACCATTTACTAAATCCTGGGCATTTGTAGACCATACATCTGTACCATGAGAAAGACCTGAAATCTTTATTAGCTGAGCAAATGTTTGTGGCTTAGTTTCAATAAGCATTCTTTGAACGAAATTAGTACCAAATTCAGGTACACCATATGATGCAACCTCACAGCCTAAATCCTCTTTTCTAAGGCCAATAACCTCAGTATTAGCGAATAGCTGATATAGCTTAGGATCATCAATAGGAATATCCTGTGCTCGCTCAAATGGGAATTCATCCTGATGAGCATTAACATAATTCATTAAATATCTAATAATAGTTGGATCATCGTGTCCAAGAATATCAAACTTTAATAGGTTTGCTTCAAACTTATGATAATCATAATGAGTTGTTCTCCAAATAGATGACGTATCATCTGCTGGGAACTGGAATGGTGTAACATCATAAATATCTACATAATTAGGGACTACAACGATACCACCTGGGTGCTGACCTGTTGATCTTCTAACACCATCTAGGTGAGTTGCAAGTCTATCGATTTCGCAATCTCTTAAAGTAATACCCTTCTTTTCACAATATCCCTTAACATAACCATAGCCAACCTTTTCTGCAATAGTGGCAACTGTACCACCACGGAAGGCATGGTCATTACCGAATACTGTTCTAATATATTCATGGGCCTTACCCTGGTATTCACCAGAGAAATTTAAGTCGATATCTGGAGTCTTATCTCCTTCAAATCCTAAGAATGTTTCAAATGGGATATCCTGACCATTCTTAGATAGTCTATTTCCGCAGCAAGGACATACCATATCAGGTAGGTCAAAGCCTGAATCAACTGACTGCAATGTTTCCTGGAATGGCTTTTCAATATCTGATAAAGGATATTCAGCCTGCTCCTCTGCACTCATTTTTAATGTATGAAAATGACATTTCTTACATACATAATGAGGCTTAAGTGGGTTAACCTCAGTAATATCCATCATTGTCGCAACAAGTGATGATCCTACTGAACCTCTTGAACCTACTAGGTATCCATCATCAAGTGATTTCTTAACTAATAGATGTGAAATATAATAAACTGACATGTAACCAGATTTAATAATAGAATTTAATTCTCTTTCTACTCTCTTTACGATAATAGGATGAGGATTATCTCCATATGTACCCTTAACATGATCATAAACAATTCTTCTTGATTCTTCATTGATAGACTGAACGTAATTAACTACTGGATTATCCTTAAACTGATCATCTCTTGGAGCGAACATATCAGGAGAAAAGGCATTGAACTTTTCAATCTGATCTAAAATCGCATTAGGATTATCGATGACAATCTCATGAGCAGTTTGAGGGTCTAAGAAATTAAATTCATCCATCATTTCAGTAGTTGTTCTTAAATGATTATTAGGAATAATCTTAGCATTAGCTAAATCATGAGTACCTCCACCTAGCTTAGGTGATGCAATTAAAATCTCACGATAATGCTTATCAGATGGTCTTAAATAATAACAATCTGATGTTGCAACTACAGGCTTACCAATACTCTTTGCAAGCCTAATAATCTTTTGGATTATTTCTCTAATAGCCTCACCACCATTATCATAATTATCATACATATGGTAATAGCATGAAGGAGGTGAAACCTCAATATAATCATAGAACTTCATTGCCTCAAGTGTTTCTTCCTCACTTCTTGTGGCAGCTAAGGTAAATACCTCACCATTAGCACTTGAAGTACCTACTAATAAGCCTTCACGATACTGTTCAATTACAGAACGTAATGCTTTGGCATCACCCTTATATAAATGAACAGTTAAAGCGTCAGAAACTAGCTTATATAAATTCTTATTACCAGCCTTATTCTTTACTAGGAAGGTAATATGTGATTCCTTAGAAATTAAATATTTCCAATGCTCATTTGGATCAATTAATGAATTAATATCACCATAATTAAAGATATTCTTTGCATATAAATCATTAAGCATTTGGATAAAGCATAATGCAGTAACTCTAGTATCATCTGTTGCACGGTGATGCTGCTCCTGCTTTACCTTAAAGAACTTAGATAATGTCTTTAGATTGAAGGTTTTAACCTGATCACCATAGCCAGCACGGAATAAATTCAATGTATCAATTACAGGTAATACTGGGAAATCAAGACCACACTTCTTTACCTTAGCATAAATCATACCAACATCGAATTTAGCATTATGAGCTACTAAAATAGAATCCTTACAGAATTCAAAGAATTCAGGTAGGATTTGATCAATAGTCTTTGCATCCTTAACCATATCATCAGTAATAGATGTTAGTGAAGTAATCTTTTCTGAAATATGTCTCTTTGGATTAACAAAGACCTCATATTCATCAATAATTAAGCCACCCTTAACCTTATGGGCTGCAATTTCAATAATATCATCATATGTTTGTGATAAGCCTGTTGTTTCAATATCGTATACTACATATGTTGCAGTCTTTAAATCAATATCACGCTTATCAAATGTAATAAAATATTTAGAATCATCTACATAAGCTAATTCAGTACCATAAATAGGCTTAAAATCCTTACCAGCATCACCTAAATCTGCAATTGCATGCTCGATATCGGGAATTGCATAAACACCATTTAAGTCTGTTAATGCAAGACCCCTCCAGCCCCAGCTTGATGCAGCCTTTACATAATCCTTAGCGTCAGTTACACCATCTAGTGCACTCATCTTTGTATGTAAATGAAGCTCAACTCTCTTTTCGCTTGATTCATCCTTAACTAAATCCTGCTTATGATTACCAAGAATTTCAATTGAATTAGCCTGAACAATAATCATCTTAGCGTAATCATCGTATTTGATTTCACCAATTACTCTAATATCCTTAGAGCCCTTTAGCTGAGCCTCAAAGGTTTCCTTTTCAGCCTCAGTTGATAACCACTTCTTAACAACAATTGAGTCTGTCTCATCAGTCATCTTTAATGTTAAAAGACCTGCACTTTTACCCTTAGCAAATGTCTTAACCTCTGATTCACCAAATGTATATCCCTGTAGCCAGAATCTAAGCTTACCATTTTCATTCATAAATTGAACAAGCTGTTCATGAGTCATAGGAATATTTTTAATAGGCGTTACCTCAGTAGGTCTAAAGCTTCTTTGCTTATTATTTTCCTCTCTTAAGGTCTTATTAGCCTTTTCAAATTCCTCTGCCTCTCTTGCCTGATTAGCAAGCTCAACATCCATCTTATGCTCTAAAGTTTTAATCTGAGCCTCAATTGAGCTAGATTCATCATACTTTAGGCTAGTCTTAATCTTTAAGCCATATGCTTGAAATTCCTTATCAATTGGAATTAATAAATCATCTAATCCCTTCGCATCATAAGCAACAACAAATGATACGCTATCACCAGCTATAACTGGCTCTTCTGCACTTAATGCCTTAAATCTTGGAGATGATTCCTCAAGAGATTCTAAAATACATGTTGTATATTCCTTAAGTTCTTCCTCATTTAATGTCATATTCAAATATGAGACATCAACTGAAACCATACATTCAAGCTTTCTTAAATAAGTTCTAATGTGATTACATAAGGCATTGTAATTAGAAAGAGATAATGCATTTTCAATTACAACATTGATATTAATTTTTCTACTTTGAACCTTTAAAACGCAAGAAATGTCTGAAATGGAATTACCATTTAAGACACCACTCTGCTCTATCTCATCCTTAATTTTCATTACTAAACACCCTTACGATTAATTCTAATAATATGTCTAAAAGTAACTCCAGTATAGAAAATAGGCATTACGAATGCTATAAAGCTTATTATGCTTACTCCAATAATTTCATATAGTGAGAAAGCAAAGAAAAAGATTATTATATCATAGGCAATTAGCTTAACTCTAACTGGGCCCTTTATTGTTGGATTAATTAAATATGAATACACTAGCATAATTACAATAATAATTATTGCGTCCATTGCAAGTGAAGCAATTTCATTTAGAAAAACATTTAAAGCATAGCTATCCTCAAAATTATCAAACGCTTCTGCAAGCATATCTACAAACGCAACCTGCGCATCAATATTACCAGCTCTAACATTTTCTAATGTAAAGCTATATCTTAAGCTAAAATCTGAATAATTATCAGTAAATACTACATCCTGATTATAATAACCAGTCACCTTTGATTCATCAAATACTAAAACATATTTGCCAGCATCATCGTTTTTATATTTAGAATTACTCATATAAAGAATATAATTACCATATGTAAACTTCTGCTTAGTTCCTGTTAAAGTGTCATTTTCATATACAATATCATAAGATTCTTCCTGCTGCTGAACAATAGGAACAAAGTCATCAGCGAAGCTTCTTGTGAAATAATTTTGATTAAATGCTAATATGGCAATTGTTCCAACACATAGCCCTACAGCAACTAAAAGATGGATTAACACAGTATAAAATTTATCCTTGTAATACATTGCAATACGAGATGGATGAACTAACACATCCATTATTCTATACAAGATCTTCACAAAAATCACATCCTTAAAACGCTATGTAACTATTATATCAAAATTTTTATACTATTTATAGTATATAAAATTATTTTATCTTTTCTTTTCCTTCATAATTAAATTTAATATATAATTGTATTGGTGATGTTTTAATGAACTATTTTACTAAGGATAAGCCTTATAACTCATTAAATGAATATTATAAAAGAACCTATGGTAAAAAGGTCGCAAAGATACCTTTAAATGGTTGGTTTACCTGCCCTAATAGAGATGGAACTAAGGGTGTTGGTGGCTGTACCTTCTGCTCTAAGCAGGGCTCGGGTGAATTTGCAGGCGATATTAGAAAAAATATCCGTGACCAATTTTTAGAGGTCAAGAATGTTATGGAGGCAAAATGGCCTGATACATTATATATGCCATATTTTCAAGCCTATACAAATACCTATGCTAAGCTAGATTATTTAAAAGAAATCTATGATGAGGCCTTAAATGTAATACCTGAAAAAACTATTGGTATTTCTATTGCAACAAGAGGCGACTGTATAACTGAGGAAATTGCCGAATATTTAGGAGAGCTAAATAAGAAAACTCATGTTCAGGTAGAGCTTGGACTTCAAACAGCCAATGAGGCAACATCTAAAAGAATTAATAGATGTATGACTAATTATGAATTCATCAAGGCTCTAACACTTCTTAGAAATCAAAACATTGAGGTTATTGCCCATATCATTAATGGTCTTCCTGGGGAAACAATTGATGATAATTTAAATACAATTGATTTCATTAATAGTAGAGATATTCAAGGAATTAAATTTCATTCTTTACTTCTTCTTAAGGACACTGCTATAGCTG
Source organism: Acholeplasmatales bacterium (assembly GCA_024697825.1). GTDB lineage: Bacteria > Bacillota_I > Bacilli_A > Acholeplasmatales > Anaeroplasmataceae > Anaeroplasma. Next base: position 7,214 of record JAILEP010000072.1, on the reverse strand, counting down.
ATGAATATGAAAAGAATCCATTCCATATTCTTACTAAAGAGGAATATGTAGAAATAACAGCGCTTCAAATTGCACATTTAAGAGATGATATCATCATTCATAGGCTTGCAGCTGATGCGAAGGCAGATGATTTAATTGAGCCTAAATGGACAATTAGAAAGCTTACTGTAATGAATGACATTGATAAATTTATGCGTAAAAATAATATGCATCAGGGCATGTTTTATAAACCAAGTATATCTGAATATTTTAGTGAAGAATAATAAAGAAGGATGGTCTAGCAAGGCCATCCTTCATTTATTATAGAATATTTTGAATTAAATATTTCCTCATATCCTTCCTCTGATAAAAATGGAAGGATAGGATAAATAACTCTTAAATATGTTAGCATTTGATCCTTTGTTAAGCTCTCCTTTAATACAATATCTGCAGAGAATCTCATAATTCTATTAACATATTTAATTATTTCATTTTCCTCAAGTAAAATCTTACTTTTATTTTCAAATTCAAAGAATTCAAAATCTAAATTATTTTCTAATACAAATGTTGAATTTAACACCTTAATTCTTAGGGCTTCAATAAAGGTATTTAGCTCCTTTAGATTTTCAATATTAAATATGAAATCATCCTCAATGCTTGATAGCATAAAATAGCTTCTTACCGCATCAGGATTAAATTTTTCTGTAAGCTCATCAATATTGATCATATTGTTATTACTTCTTTGGATATTCTCATGATTAACATCATAGGTATCAGGTATTAATTTAATATCATTAAATATCTTAGGCACATTAGGTAGCTGAGTTCTAATGATATTATTTATAACAATAGGCATCAATATTAGGCTATATTGCATATCATCATCAATAGCTAGTGATTTAATAGAACCCCAAGCCATAAATTCATCTTCCGCAAAGGCACTAAAGATATGCTCATTAGTTCCAAGCTCATCATATAATGGGGCAAGGATTGGAGCCATACCTAGTACAAATAAGGAATTCATAGTACCAGGAATTGGATTACCTGGAATATCACATTTTTCATCTAAGACAGGTCTAAATTGTACTGAAAAGCTATATGGTAAAAAATCAATTAATGAATAAAGCTCTCCTCTATCATCTAAAAATGGAAATAAGGCCCCAAATGGGTCATTAGATGATATTAAAATATCTGTATGCTCATATATAAATACTGATTCTGCAATACCAGATTCAATAAAGCCCTTAAAAATCTCTTTTCGGCCCTCTTCCTTATCTAGTCCATTAAGGAAATCAGAATGAATTAAAAGACCGTTAAAATCAAAAATATCAATAGTTTCAAAGCCTTCATTATCAGCTAATAGCTTATCCTCCTCATTTGAGGCAGGATTTCCTGTATAAACAGCCTGATTATGAATTTGTGAAATAAAAATTGGAATTTGATAACCAGTTAAATGGTTAGTACAATAATTTCCTGAATATACAAACATACCCTCTGGATTTCTAATATATTCTCTAACATTATCTACCTCATCCTCACTGACATAAGGCATTACATCCATTAAATCTGGATTTAAGAAAATATAAGTTACACCACCTAAAAGCTCAGGTTCATCAGGCATAATAATCAAATCCTCACCAGCCTCAGTTTCTAAGGAAATTCTAAGAACCTCCTTTTTACCAAATGCATCCTTAAGTGAATCCTTTAAATCACTAGAGATATTTAATTCATCAATATCATTTAATACATTCTCAATGATTCCAGCACATTTTAAGACAAAGGCCTTCATTTTTACTGGCTCATATTCAGGCTTAGCCTGCATATAATCATAAATCTTTTTAGATTTTTTATCCTGGTAGACAGTTGTCTCCTTATATACAATAAAGCCTCTTTCATAAAGCTCAATAAAATCCATCTGTAAATTAGATAGATATTCCTCATGACGCATATCCATTATCTTCTGCTCATTTACACCAATACCAAGCTTTAGCATTTGATTTAAAAATGCATTAGAAATATCATCAGTAAGCATATTAGATGCCTTACGTGATTCAATGAATGATGTTTCAGCTAATGTATTAAATCCAACAGGATATAAAACATTCTTATTTAGCATTCTTTCATATCTAGCAATGATATCACCATAAATTAAAGGTCTTACCTTACCAGATTGATAGCCATATTTATTAGCAGTTGGGAATGATGAAAAAACGAAGCTTTTTCCTTTAAGCTTATCGCCATCTATGATGAAATTTTTATCATCCTGCCATTTCTTATAGGCATCCTTCATATTCCCACCTCCTCTAAAATAAAAGGAGCTATTGCTAGCCCCGTTTATAAACTACTTCTTATTTGCTTCAATGTAGTCAACTACACCCTTAACAGTAAGCATTTCCTGAGCCTGTTCCTCATCAACTGTGATACCGAACTCATCCTCTAAGTCCATGATGATCTGTACAGCATCGATTGAATCTGCACCTAAGTCATCCTTAAGGTTAGCTTCTAAAGTAACCTGCTCTGGCTTTACATTAAGCTCAGAAACGATAATTTCTTTTACTTTCTCAAAAACATCCATGTTAAATTCCTCCAATGTTGCTAGTTCTATTATAGCATTTTTTTATCTTTATTCAACTGCAAGTAATGTTACATCAAGGACGTTTTTGATATTTTTTAAATTGCCAACAAGCTCCTGGATATTCATTTCCATATCAAGAATTGATACAGTTGCAGTAATAAATGCGATATTGTGAATAGGTACCTCCTGATTGATTGCAAGAATATTAGCCTTTTGTGCTGCAATCTCATTTAAAATATTTGATAATGAACCAGGATGATCTAATACCTTAAAATTTAAGATAATTCTCTTACCTACCTTAGTTGAAGGTCTATTTACATAATCCTTATACTTGTAGAATGTAGAACGTGAAAGTCCAACCTGCTTACAGGCATCAGAAATATTTTCTCCACCAACAACCATATCCTTAATCTGGATTACCTTCTCAAAATAATCAGGTAAAACCTTCTTATGGATTACATAGTATTCATCAGTGTTATTCATACTACTCCTCCTCAATTAATACGCCAGCTCCTACATTTGGTGTTCTAACATCAAAACCAAATTTTTTAATCTTAGCGATAATATCATAGTCATAAGCTACAATAAGCATTGTTGAACCGCTTCCTGAAATACAGAAGGCTACATCTTCCTTATCACAAATTGCCTTAAGCTCAGCATAGCCATTAATAAGCTTTCCTCTATATGGCTCATGAAGCTTATCAGAGAATAAATGCTTAAGTAGTGCAATATCACCATCAGCGAACGCTCTTGGAATATTGACAATTCTTGCCATATTATGAACGATATCAGCATATGGTAATGACTTAGGTAATACCTCTCTAGCAGCGTGAGTTGATAGCTTAAAAGGAGGGATTACAGTAATAAACTTTAGCCTATTAGATACAGGATAAATATTTGGATAGAATACGTCTCCTTCTCTATATGAAGCTACTAAATTACCATAAATAGCTGGAGCTACATTATCAGGATGACCTTCAATCTCTGCACAAATTGCAAAGCATTCATCCTTAGTAAGCTTATCATTTAAAATATGATTTGCAGCAAATACACCTGCAACAATTAGGCTTGATGATGAACCAAGACCTCTTGAAACAGGAATATCACCCTTAAAACCAATACTTACTGGAATAGGATCCATCTTAAGTCTTTTGAAAACCTCTACATATGAATCATATACCATGTTATTTTTAATATTACAGTATTCAGGCTCAAATCCATAGAACTCAAAATTCTCTGCAGCTTCGAATTCAAATTCATTGAATATATCTAAAGCTAAGCCTAATACATCGAATCCAACACAGATATTAGCAGATGTTGCGTTTACTTTGATGCGAAACATTTTACCTTATCCTCAACATACTTATCAGCATCAGCAAGCTTTACGATTTCTCTTTCTACTGCTGGATAATTTAATACTGCAGGAATGGCAAGCTTGAACTTGTCAGATAAAGTCTTAATTGATTCTAAAGACTCATCAGCCTTAACGCCAAATGCTGCTAAAACTGACTGAGGGAACTTGTAAGGAGATGCAGTTGATACAACTACAACCTTTTCAGTATTACCAGTTTCCTTAGCATATTCTGCATATGCATTATAGCTACATGCAGTATGTGGATCAATTAAATAATTGTACTTATCATATACAGACTTAATAACGCTTAAAGTCTCTTCTTCATTTGTTGAATATGCATAGAAATATTCATAAGGGTTCTTGAAATCATAAATACCCTTAGTATTAAGCTGATTCATTAAATCAGCAGTCTTCTTTGTATCACAACCACCTGCATAATATACAAATCTTTCTAGGTTAGAAGAGATTAAAATATCCATTGAAGGTGAATTTGTCTTAAAGAAAGGTCTATTCTTATTATATGTACCCTTTGCAAAGAACTCAGTTAATACATTGTTCTTATTAGAAGCACAAATTAAATTCTTAACAGGTAAGCCAAGCTTCTTAGCTAAGAAACCAGCTAAAATATTACCGAAGTTACCAGTTGGAACACAGAAAGTAATTTCATCTCCAACCTTAATATCGCCACGCTTAACAAGGTTTGCATAAGAATAGAAATAATAAACGATCTGTGGTGCAAGTCTTGCGATATTGATAGAGTTAGCACTTGAAAGTGATAAATCCTTATGGTTCTTGAAGAATTCCTTTACAAAGCTCTGGCAGTCATCGAAGTTACCTTCAATTGCAAGTACTGCAGCGTTCTCACCCTTAAATGAGCACATCTGAGCCTCCTGAACTGGTGAAACACCACCATTAGGATATAAAACTACAATAGACATACCTGGTACTGGAGTAAAGCCATTTAAAGCTGCGCCTCCTGTATCACCACTAGTTGCAGTTAAAATTGTAATGTTCTTCTTATATCCAAGCTTTTCCTTAGATAGCTTCATTAATCTTGGAAGCACTACTAATGCTAAATCCTTAAAAGCTAAAGTTGGACCATGGAATAATTCTAAGAAATAAGCATTGTCGGCCTTAGTTAATTCAACAACATTCTTAGTATCGAATGTAGAATAAGCCTCATCTAATTCCTTCTTAATTTCTGCAAATGTAAATTCTGGGAAGAATGCATTTAAAATCTTGGCAGCCATAGTCTGATAATCATCATCTAATAATGACTTATAATCTACTGCTGGAAGATCATCAATTACATATAAGCCTCCATCCTCTGCTAGTCCATTTAAAATTGCTTCAGGACTTGTTACTGTCTTAGTTCCTCTTGTACTATGAAACATAAAAAATACCTCCAAAATGAAAATCAAAACTATTATAATATGAAAAACATATTAAGACAAGTGTTTTTTGTACACAAACAAAAATAATAAATAGAAAAAGCCCCCTAATATAATTAGGGGACAATTTCATACTACTTTCTATTTACGTCTTTTGCTAGCAAATATAACTAATGGAACACCAGCACCAAATGCTATGCTTATAACGGCAATTAAAATAACGATACCAACAGATAATCCATTATTACTTGATGAATTGCTAGCTTCAGCTGCTGCTATTTCAAAAGTTAAGCTTGCAGTTGCGCCATCAACTGTAACACTTGCAGTATATGTACCAGCCTCAACACATTCATCAACCTGATTACCATCCTTGTAATATGTAATAGTTGGATTTGAATATAGCTCTTCATTATATCCATCCTCAAAGCTTACAGCCTTAGCCTTTCCATCATATTCTAAATTTGATGGGGCAATTAATGTAAGTGATAATCCATCACTAATATCACAATAATCATTACTACATACTGCAATAATACTGTTACCATTTGCAGTATATGTAAATGAATGAGTATGAGAATATGCGCCTTCTGCATTTAGTAATGTTTCATAATTATTTACCATAGCCTGTAGGTCTGATGTTAAATTATCATATGCTGCTCTTGCTGCTGTAATTCTTGCATAGCATTCATCAGTCTTTTCAACATTGCCAATTCTTTCAATTAGAATATATACATTACCAACCTCATATACTAAAGAACCTAATGCATCATATGTTTCTTCTGCAACACATAATGTATTATAATTTGTAACACTATTCTTTAATTCATCAGCTAGTGATTCATAGGCAAGACGTGCATCCTCAATTAAGCCAATACAGCTTTTAGTATAAGAAATCTTACCTATTGAATCTATTATATCAATTACATCATTAATTGCTCTATTTTGTGCAACAAATAAACTATATGCTTTTTCTGCAGCTACTAAAGTACTATAATTGCTAACCTGATCCTGCTTTACTGCATCATCTAATCCATCATAAGCAGCTCGTGCAGCTTTAATTAATGAATATGATTCTTCTGTATATTCTACCTCACCTATTGCATTAATAAGTGATACAGCATTCATAATATCTTGATAGCCTTCAACATATAAGCTAATACCTGTAATATCATCAGATACTTTATAGATGTAGCCTGTAGCGTCATTTAATACAAGAGTTAATGATTCTACATTAGTTAAATCTAAATTCTCTGTAAAGAAAGTATATTGCCAAATAGTACATATATTTTCTTCATCACTTTCATCTGTTTTTTCTTCTACTTCAACTGTATCTAAAACGACATTATCATTTGTAACTAAGCTAATTGAAACCTTATCAGGTCTAATACCAGTATCATCATTATTATCTACCCACTCTAAATATCCTCTAATATAAGATACATAATCTAGGTAATAATTAATAATTGTTGTTTCGTATGAAGAAACATAATAATCATCTACTGGTGTTTGCTTAACCTCATAATCAATTAATGAACCATCCGCATATTTAGGATAGCCTGTAAATGCCCAAGTCCAGCCAGTAGCTGAAGTTGCGATAACAGTTTCCTTTAATTCGCCATCAGCGTATAAATTAACTGAAACTGAATCAGGTCTAACGCCATTAGTATCATCTTCATCTACCCATTCAACAGTACCTGATACTTCAAATGCATTTTCAGGGGTATGATATAGGTTTAATACATATCCTTCCTTTAAGCTACCAGTTATTTCATATCTATACTGATTAGCTGTATCAACACCATATGGGTTTTCATTACTTATTACAACCAAATCAGATACTGGCTTCATATAGCTAATATTGAAGCTTACAATAGTTGTATGCCAACCAAGTAATTCAGATAATTCAAATGTTCCA
>JAILEP010000007.1 GCA_024697825.1 Acholeplasmatales bacterium | reverse complement strand
TTTGCCTTATTAATACAGAAAAGGATCCACAGTGCAATTTATTATAACATCTAATTACTAGATGAAATAATCTATTAAATTAGATAGAAAGGAAAAGTAATCAATAAGATATCAAATCTATCTAAATTGATTATACGTGATTTATATGAAAAAAACAAAAATTGCTTTATTTACTTTGGTCGCTGCATCAGGGATAATTTCTTTATCATCATGTTTAAAATCTGAAAAGACAGATACTGGCTTTTCGTATATATTAGAAAATGGCAATATAAAAATTGTAGGAGTTCCAGCAAAAGAATCTATCGTTATTCCTGAACATATTGACAATAGGCTAGTAACCGCTATGGGTGGTGGTTTTATGGCTAGTTGGAATAATTCAAACGCTGATGTGGTAAAAAATTTGACAATTTGCCATGATATTGTTTATGATGACATTTCTTTGTTTCCAAATCTTACTAATCTAACATTTGATAATGTAGCTAGCTGCTTTTTAACATACGAAGAATCAGAACTTATAATTCCTGATTATATTGGTAGAGATGATGGGTTAGACATTGATGTTTCATTAATAGCATCCAATAAATACTATGATGCAACAAATTTTAAAGTAACTACAATATATATTCCTGAATATGTTACAACTATTGAATCAGGAGCGTTTAGTATGCTAATAGGTGTTACATTAAAAACCGAATATACAGAAAAGCCAGCTGGATGGGCTGATGATTTTAATTCGAACCTAGAAGTTGAATGGGGTGTAGAAATTAATACTGAAACAGATAAATAATCTGCATAAAAAAAAGAGATACTTGCTATAAAGCTTGTATCTCTTTTAATTTGCTTTAATTAAAGACTATAAACTACAGAAATGTAACCACCATTTTCGTCTTCTTTAATAGATAATGTATTCTTAATACCTAAATCATCTGCAGCAACTGCAGTAGGAGAAGCTGCGAAATATTCAGTGAAGTCTAATAGAATAGATCTATCAACTGTGTTTAATGTCATGAATCCTTCAATACCTAGCATATCATTTAAATCTGAGAATATACTGAATGCTTGATCAGAATTAAGTGTTATATTACCCATATTAATAGAATCTAGATAAGTAGTAAGCTTATAGTTTGAACCAGCAGTTACTGTATGTAATGCAAGATGCGCCTGAATTTCCTTACCATTAAGGTCAATAATTACATAAGCATCAAGCTTACCATATTCAGTAGTATCTGTATCATTAATAGTACCAACAGATGCTTTAATATATACATTACCAATAGTAATATAATTAACATCTAAATCTGTATTGGTAAATGCAGTAGTAGTACCGATGAATGCTTCATCATCTACACAGGCATTAAGCTGCTGGTTAGAAATTTTTATTTCAGCTTCAGGATTAGAAATTGATAATGTTGGCATATTATTTTCAATATATTCTGATAAATCACCATCATCTCTTTCAACTATACCCTTATGAGTTTTCTTATCACTATTTGAAATACCAATAGAAGATAGGTCAACTGCATCAATAATAGCCTGTTCATCAGATTCTAGGGCATCATAGCCTCTTACTAAATAATTGATTACTGCATTTAGCTGATCCTCAGTAATTGTACTAGCCTTTAATAATGTTTCAACATTAGCTACTACACTATTTTCATCTTTATCCATATTACATCTTACTTCAAATGAATAATCAGAATCAACTTCACTTTCAAGATAGCTTAGATTAATCTTGAAGCCCTTTATATCGGAATCAAATGAAACATCATATAAATCTGGATTGTTCTTAGCTACATCAACTAAAGTACTAACCATTCCACCTAATTCACCATCATCTGCGAAATTATCCTGAATTAGACTGAAGAAGTCATCGTTCATAATTGAAAGTGAAAGCTTACCATCATCATATGTAACATCTACATCTATATCTGAATTATCATTGATTGCGTCTTCAATGATTTGTGGATCTAAGGCTTCATCAATAATCTTCTTTATAATAAAGTTAGAAGAGCTAATCTTACCTAGCTTTAAATTAGATAGAATTAATGAAATAGATTCATCTGTATCCTCAACTTTAATCTTAGCTGATAATCTAGATTTGAATGAATAAAGCTCAAGTGGTGCATTTAATGTAAATGAGCCATCCTCATTATATTCTGAGTATACACCCTTGATTTCTAATACCTGAATTTGCTCTGATAGACCCTTTGTTAGGCTATATAGTAATTCATTCATACTATATTCAGTAAAGCCAAAGGATAATGTACTATTATCGTCTTTTGTTGTTTCTAGGGCGTCGTATGTCGCGTCCTGAATTACCTCTGTAGAGGACTTATCGGCATCGATGATATCCTGATTCATATTATTAGTAGTATCGTATAATAATATTACTACTACAACTACTGCAACAATTATTAATAATAGAATCGTACCAATCAATCCGAAGAGAATTTTAAATAATTTCTTCATATGATCATCTCCTGTGTTTAAATTATAACATAATTTACAAAATTACACTAATTAAGTCAAGTAATATTTCAAATTATAGACATTATTTATGAAATTAAGTGTTTCCATAGAGATTTATTTTATATATTTTAAGGCTTTAAATTTGTGATAAAATTATATCACTTAAGGAGGCGATTTAAATGACAAGAGTATATTTTGTAATAGACATGAAATCATTTTTCGCCTCTGTTGAATGTGCAGAAAGAGGACTAGATCCTTGGACTGCTAATTTAGTAGTTGCGGACGCAGAAAGAACAGAAAAGACTATTTGTCTTGCAGTATCTGTCAATATGAAAAAGCTTGGTGTAAAGAATAGATGTAGATTATGGCAGGTTCCTAAGGATTTAGATTATATTATTGCAAGACCAAGAATGAAGAAATATATTGAATATGCAGCTGAAATCTATGGTATTTATTTAAAATATATGGATAAAAATGATATTCATGTTTATTCAATAGATGAATGTATATTAGATGTAACTGATTATCTAAAGCTATATAATACAAAGGCAAAGCCCTTTGCCTTAAAGCTTATGAGTGAAATATGGGAAAAGCTTCATATTCCATCTACCTGTGGTATAGGTACTAATATGTATTTGGCTAAAATAGCCTTAGATATTACGGCTAAGCATTCTAAGGATAGAATAGGCTGGCTAGATGAGGAAAAATATATTAGAACCCTATCTCACCATAAGCCTATTACAGACTTTTGGAGAATATCGACAGGTACAGCGAATAGATTATCTAAGTATGGCGTTTATGATCAAGCAGGAATAAGAGATATGGACCCTGATATTTTATATAAGGAATTTGGAGTTAATGCCGAATTAATTATTGACCATGCTTATGGTAGAGAGCCAACACTTATGAGTGATATTAAGGCTTATAAATCAAAATCTAAATCTGTATCAAGCCATGAAATATTAGCATGCTCATATAATAAAAAGGATGCTTTATTAGTACTTAAGGAAATGCTTCAAAATGGCTGTTATAGATTATATCAACAAAATTATGTAACTAATTCAGTAACTATAGGTATAGGCTTTGAGGATGGCTTTGGAGCTCATGCGACAATACCACTTACAATATCTACATGTATTTATAATTATATTATTGATGATGTTGTTAAGGCTTATAATAAAATAGTTCCAAATGATGTAATGATTAAAACCTTAGGCTATGGCTTTAATGTATTAGATAAAGAGCTAGAGCATTATGATTTATTTACTGATATGGAGGATGTCTCTAAGGAGAAAAAGCTTTTAGATAGCATAATGAAGCTTAAGGATAAATATGGTAAAAATTCAGTTCTTAAGGCTATGGATTTTGAAGAAAAGGCTACAATTAGAGAAAGAAATATGATGATAGGAGGTCACCGAAGTGGAGAAGATGAAGAGAAGTGAACGCGCAAGACAATTCTTACCGTTTGATTCACTTAAAGGCTTACAACAGGCCTTAAGAGTTAAGGAATACGAAAATGAAAGAGTCCTAAAGGGTGATTTATCAGAAGATACGATACAAAAAATATCTACTAGTCTTTTACAGATTGAAAAGAATACTTTAGTTAGTGTAAAATATTATCGCGATGGCTATTATTATACTGAAGAGGGCTTATCTAAAATTAATTATGAGAAAAGAATTCTTGTAGTTGGTAATAATAAGATATCCTTTGAAATGATAGCTGATTTAGAGGTTCTAAAATGAAATTAAAAAGAATTGCAGGAATATCTTTAATATCGATGCTTGTACTTAGTGCTTCATCATGTGGTGCTAAGCTAAAGGGTAGTGATACAACTAAAGAATCAAGTATAGCTATAGCATCAAGCTCAAGCCTAGAATCTAGTAGTACTAAATCATCAAGCTCTATTAGTAGGGCTACATCATCTAGTAGTGCTAAATCAAGTAGTACTATAAGTAGTAAAGAAGCTACGAGCCAAGCCTCATCAAGTGTGGCAAGCTCTAGTGCTACTGCAAGTTCAGCTGCTGCATCAAGTGCTACATCATCAAGTAAGGCTTCACAAACTGCTCAAGCCTCATCAAGTGTGGCTTCAAGTAGCTTAATTAGTAGTAGTGCATCAAGCAGTGCTGCACCTAGTATTGAAGAGTCTACTATAGCTGATTTAGATTCCTATGTTACATCATTTATGACATCAACTACATCCTATAAGCCTTCATGGAATCAGGAAGGATTTAAGGATAGATGGAATTATATTGATGGAGTATTCCTAACATCTATTATGAATTTATATAAATCTACTAATGAATCTAAATATTTAGATTTCGTTAAAACATTTGTTAATTATTATATAGATTCAGATGGTAATTTTGTTAAGCCTAGTGGAAGTGATGATTCAGGATATAATTCAGGAGAATTAGATTCTGTCTGTGAATCTAGAATTCTATTTGATTTATATAAATATACTGGCGATTCAAGATATCAAACTGCAATTGAAACAACATATACTGAATTAAATAAGGTAACTGTGACCACAAATGGTTACAATTATTCTCATAAGAATTCATATGTAAATCAGATTTGGTTAGATGGAATGTATATGTATGTACCATTCCTAATTCAATATGCTAATTATAAAAATGATTCGACATTAAAGGCTAATATCTATAATCATTTATATAATTCATACAAATATATAAGAGATAATATGTTTGATGAAAATAAGAAGCTATATTACCATGGTCATGATACTACTAAATCAATTTTCTGGGCTAATACAGAAACTGGTAATTCAGCATCATTTTGGCTTAGAAGCAATGGTTGGCTTTTAGTTAGTATGGCTGATTGTCTAGATTATTTAGAGGATAGTGATTTAAAAACATTATTAACTAGTATGCTAGAGGAAGCCTTAAATGGTATATTAGACTATCAGGATAGCGAAACTAAAATGTTCTATCAGCTAGTGGATCAGGGAAATAAAACATTTACTGTTCCTAAATCATATTTAAAGAAGCTTGGTAATTCAGCCTATAAGGTGGATGGAAGCTATGTTGATGCTGATATAGCAAATTATCTTGAATCAAGTGGTTCTGCAATGATTTCCTATGCTTGTGCAAAGGCAAGCATTCATTTAAATAATTCAAGCTATAAGGATAAAGCTATTGATATCTTTAATGGAATTTATTCAAATAAATTTAATAACAATTCATTATCAGATATTTGTATTACTGCAGGACTAGGTCCTGAATCTAATACAACAAGAGATGGTTCTGCATATTATTATTTAGCAGAACCAGTAGGCTCTGATGATGCTAAGGGAACAGGACCATTTATTATGGCTTATGTAGCTCTTACAAAGTAGTAAAAAAGAAGGACAATTTTTGTAATTGTTCTTTTTTTATTAAATGGTTTGAAATTGATTATAATTTTTAAAAAATTGGTCACCTGTCCTATTTGTCCATCATTTGTCCTACAAAAACACAATATGATTTGCCATTATATTTGGTTGTTTAAAAATTAGTCGAATAAAATTGAAAAAACTTTTTAAAAATTATTGACCAAAATTGGTTATAATGTTACAATTGTCACGGTTGTGGATTTTGTCTACAATTTTTTGTGTAAGGGAAATTTAAAAGGCAAAACTGAAGTAATTCAGTGACGCAAAGCTATAGGGTCCTATTATAGGATAGCCAGTTGCAGAAAACGACCTTTGTTTTTAGCAATTGTGCTATTTTTGAGAAGGGACTTTTTTTGCGTTATGAAGAAGAGATTATTATCTATCGCTGCAATGGGTGTAGTTGCAGCCGCAGCCTTTGTTACTGCTGCGTCAGTTGTAGAAGCAAAAACTTCTGACAATAATACATCAACTACAGCTTTAGCTGCTAATAATAGAAGACTTGCATCAAGTAATTCTTATTCAGCAGGAACAAAATTATTTGAAGAAGCAGATGCAACATTAAGTGTTGGTAATGTTGGTGCTAAAAAGGTAACATCAAGTCGTTGGGGAAGCCTAGCTTATACTTATGAGGATAAGATTTTCAATACTGCTTATGTTTCTCAGGATCAAAACACTGCATCTGATGGCTTTACCATTACAGCTGATGCTGGTACAACAATTGGTTTATATTTTACAGTTTCATCATCTAATTTAAATGATGCATATGGTACTTTATATTTTGCAGAACCAAACAATAGAAACAATGCAGAGGTTTATGCAAGTTATGATATTAATCCTAGTATCAATTTTAGAAGAATTTTAAGCTGGATATATGTTGATACAACAGCATATTACATGGAATATACTTTTGAAGAGGCTGACACTGTAGCATTAAAGACTAGTACAAACAATGTTGTAGTATTTGGTTTTGAAGAGGTTGATGGTAACGTTAATAGAATTGCTGAAGCTGAAGCAGCTATTAATGCAATTGGTACAGTTACATATTCAGATGAAAGTGCAGCTTTAATTGAAGCAGCAAAGAATGCAATCGCTAAGGTTAACGATGCATCTGAAATTTCTAACATTGAAGATTATAATAATGCAGTTGCAACTTACAATGCTTATGTTGCAGCTGATGAAGCAGAGGCTTTAGCTGCTGAAGAATTAATCGCAGCTTTAGGTGATGCTGAATATACAGAAGAATATGCTGAAAAGCTTGCAGCTGCAGAAGCTCAGCTAGCTAAGGTAGAAAAGATTACAGTTTCTAATACTAGTGTTTTAGAGACTGCAAAGAATAATTATGCTAGTTTAAAGGAAGCAGCAATCGCTGATTTCAATTCTAAGGCAGCCCTAGCAGCAGCATGTGAAGCATCAGATGAATTAGGTGCAAAGATTGAAGAAGCTGAAGCAGCTTATGCTTTAATCTTAGATGCAGATAAGGATTTAGTAGTAGACTCTTATGCTAGCTTAGAAACAGCAAAGGCTACTTATGAAGAATATTTAGCAGCAAAGGCATACGCAGCTGAGGTAGATGAATTAATCTTAGCCTTAGGCGATGCTGAATATACAGAAGATTATGTTAATCAGCTTGCAGTAATTGCTGAAAAGCTTGAAGGCATTACAACTGTTAGTGCAGCTTATGCAGATTTATATGCTGAAAAGGTTGCAGCTTACAATGAATTAAAGGATGCAGCAATCGCTGACTTTACAAGCTTAGTTGAAGAAGCAGCTTCTACAGAAGTTTCAAGAGCAACAGGTTGTATGATTGCTAAGGCTGAAGCAGCTTATGAAGGAATCCTTGCTGCAAATCAGACAGAAGCAACTGCAGCTTATGAAGACTTACAGGCAGTTATCGCTTCATATGATGATTACATGACTGATGAGCAAGTTGTAGCAACATGTTTAGCAGAAACTGCAGCAACAATGTCTGAAGACTATGTTATGAGTGATCAGGTAACATTATTAAATGTAACTGAAATTGCAGAAAAATATGTTAAGGCTGATGGCGTTAAGCTTACATTAGATTTAACATCAACTATCACAATGACAGTTGTTCCTGAATCTAATACATTCTCTATTTATGATGAAAATGGTGAATTAGTTGATACATTAGAAGTAACTGGTGGTACAATCGAATTCACATTAACTGCTGGTACATACACAGTAGTACCTGCGGATACTCCAGTTGATTTCTATGCAGTTAAGGTTGTAAATGAATTAGGTTTCGATACAATCGAAATGTATTCTGAGATTTATTATTCAACTTCAACTGGTAAGGCATATATTACTTATGTTGCCACAGTTTTAGGTGTTAATGGTTTAGTTGATTTAAATGATTACACTATTAATGTAAATTATGGTTCTGGTACTATCGTTGCAGTTCCTACTAAAATTGAAACTTCTAAGACTACTCATGCAGGTGTTATTTTTGAAGCCCAGGAAGATACATATTACTTTGTATATGTTATCACAATTAGACCAACAGCTATTGAAAGATTTGTTGGAGTAGAATGGAATACATTCTTCTCTATTAATGGTGTAGATAGCGATGTTATTACAAATACATTTATCGAGGCAGAATAAAATGAAGAGATATTATAAGCCATTTATTGAAGAAGAAGTTCTAGAATTTGAGGAAATTATGCAGAAATCTAATGAAGGGGAAGAGGAAGAACCTAGTGATTCTGAAGATGATGGAGATTATACATTCTTCTAAGAACAATAATTATACCAGAGTTTAAAAACTCTGGTTTTCTTTTTATTTGATTTAATTTGTGATATTATATTGATATGGAGATTTTTTGCATATGATTACAATAGAGATTCTTAACAACTTAATACAGATGGATTTAAAGTTTGAGAAGGAATTCTCTAATGCTTATAAATATATTAAGGAAGGTACTCCTGATTATTATATTGAATCTGAATTTATAGATGAGGTTAAGCCTTATGGTGAGTTAATAAGTAAGACTACTTATTTTGATACATATAAGATTGATTGTGGTACATTACAGATTCAAAGAACATTAGAGGGTAATGTTATTGGTAGTATTAAATATTTAGGTAATAGAATTATATTATCAATGATAGATAAAAGCTTTGTGACTGAATATTTATTAAGCCAGTATGCAATGGTTTATATTATATCTAAGGAGAATGCATTATTAATGCATGGATCTAGCTTTGTTTATAATGGTATTGCAATTATATTAACTGCACCTAGTGGTACAGGTAAATCAACACATTCAAGGCTATGGCAAAAATATGAGAATGTAACTGTCTTAAATGATGATAAGAACATTTTAAATATTGAAGATAATAAAATTGTTTTATATCCATCTCCTTGGAGTGGTAAGCATCATTTAGATAACAATATTAAGGCTGAGCTTAAGGCTATCGTATTCTTATATCAAAATAAGGAAAATGTAATTGAAAGGTTAAAGCCTATGGCTGCATTTAGATTATTAGTTAAGCAGCTTGAGGTACCAAGCATAGAGAATAAGGATAGATGGAGTAATATGGTAGATAAGCTATTAGAATTACCTATTTATCATTTAGGATGTAATATGGAAAAGGAAGCTTATTTAACATTAAAGAATAAGCTAGAGGAGGATTTGTATGCCAATTAGTAAGAATTTTATTTTTAAAGCTGTCGCAGGAGAATATATGATTATTCCCCTTTCAGGTGGTACTGTAGATATGACTAAGTCATTTAATATCAATGAAACTGGCGCCTTTATTTATAAGGGCTTAGACCAAGGAAAGACTGCAGAAGAAATTGCAGAAGATATGGCTAAGGAATATGATGCACCTAAGGATGAGCTACTTAAGGATATTAATGAATTTATTGCTATATTAAAGAAAAAGGGAATCTATAATGATTAGTAATAAAATGGAGGATATTTATCCTTTAATATTAGAGGCATTTAATAGTAACCAGAAATTTAGATTTCCAGTTAAGGGTACCTCTATGCGACCAATGCTAAAGGATAATGATTCGGTAACTATAGAGAAAGTTAATAATGTAGTAAGAGGAGATATTATCCTTTATAAAAGGGATAATGGTCAATTCGTATTACATAGAGTTATTAAGGTTCATGATAACCTATATGATATTGTTGGAGATCATCAAACGGGTATTGAATATAATGTTAGATATGACCAGCTTATCGGTAAGGTTATTTCATATTATAAAAAGGGTAAGGAAAAGGAATATAAGCTTTTAGGCTTTAGATATAATCTATATAAATTTGGTTGTAGATTTAAGCTTAGAAGATGGTTCAATAGCAAGTTATCATGAAAACTAAAAAGAAATATACAGTGATATTATCTGTGCTTGGTATATTACAGATAGTATTTGCACTGGGAATTCCACTTTTATCTAAATATTTATTAGAGGCTGCTCAGGAGGTATCTAGTAATAATGATAAGCTAGATAAGATTTATTTGTTATCTGGTATTATGCTAGGATGCTTATTATTAACTATTATTGTAAAGGTATTTTCTAATATGCTTTATGGTTCATTCTCTGTTAAAAGAGAACGTGAGCTTAAAGCTGAATTATATGATACATTTATCAATAAGGAAATAACTGAGCTTAAATCATTCCATTCAGGAGAAATAGAACAGCTATTCCATTCTGATATAGTTAATGTAGTAAGAGTAGAGCTAGATACTTGGCCTACAATTGTAAGACAGGTCGCAAGGCTAGTTTTATCAGCTGCGTTATTATTATATATTGATTGGAAGTTCTTAATTTTCTTACTTGTTTGTGGAATATTAGGATTTGGATTTGCTAAAATCTATTCTAAGATTATTAAGCCTCATCATAAAAGAGTTCTTGAAACAGATGGAGAGGCCAATTCATTCTTAGTTGAATCAGCTAATCAGCTTAAGCTTATTCAAGCATATGGAGCTAATCCTTATGCAAGTGAATATTATAATAAGCTTAATGATTTAGCCGCTAATGAGAAAAGAAAAAGAAACATAATTATGTATGGTGCTAATTCAGGTATTTTTGGATTTAGTAATATCATTTATGTTTTAGCATTATGTTATGGAGCTATCTTTATTGCAAAAGGTGATTTGACATATGGCTCACTACTTGCGATGGTTCAGCTTTTAAATAATATTCAAAGCCCATTACTTTCAATGTCATCTCTATTAAGTAGGCTTACATTAGGTAAGACATCTAAGACAAGAATAGATGATATTTATAAGCTAGATAATATTAAGCCTAGTATGGTAATTGATTCATTTGATTCTATTGAATTTAATAATGTATCTTTTACTTATGATAATGAAAGATATATTCTAAAGGATTTTAATTTAGTAATTAATAAGGGTGATACAATATTATTTTCTGGTCCATCTGGAATAGGTAAGACCACTCTATTCATGTTACTACTTGGATTTATTAAGCCAACAAGTGGCACAATAAATATTAAATATAATGATAAGGTTATTCCTATATCATCATCTACTAGATCATTATTCTCATATGTTCCACAGGAAAATATAATCTTTAGTGGCTCTATTAAGGATAATTTATATATTCTAACAGGTAAAAATGAAGAAGAAATAATAGAGGCTTTAAAGAAGGCTAATGTTTATGATGAGATAATGAATTTACCTGATGGCATTAATACTAAGCTTGGTGAAAGAGGTAATGGCTTATCATTAGGTCAGATTCAAAGAATTCTTATTGCCGCAAGTATTCTAAAGAATAATCAAATTCTATTATTAGATGAATTCTCTAGTGCCTTAGATGAGGCTAATGAGGATTCAATCATCAATAATATAAAGAATATGAATAAAACTATTATTTATATTACTCATAGAACTAAGAAATTAGAAAATCAAAGAGTTGTTACATTAAATGAGATTAAATAATAGATGAACTATCATCTGAAATTATGGGGTACCTTTCAATTGAAAGGTACCTTCTTTTATGCTAAAATATTAGTGTTTTTTTTATGGGAGGATTTATTACAATGGATTCAATTGAAGATTTAAAGAATAAGATTGATAAATTTAATAAGGCTCGTGATTGGGACCAGTTCCATAGTCCTGCAAACCTTGCTAAATCTATTGTTTTAGAGGCAGCTGAGCTTTTAGAGCATTTCCAGTGGAATGAGGATGAATATGATAAGGACGCTGTTAAGGATGAGCTTGCGGATGTAGTTAATTATTGTATTCAAATGTCTATGGCTTTAGATATTGATTTACTTAAGGCTGTAGAGGATAAAATGAAAAAGAACGCAAAGAAGTACCCTGTTTCTAAATCTAAGGGCTCTTCAAAGAAATATACTGAATTAGATTCTACACCTAAGGCAGCTAGTAAAAAGGCAGCTGTTAAGGAAGATAAGCCAGAAGTAGTTGTAGAGGCTAAGCCTGTTAAGGGAGCCAAAACAGTAAAAGCTGTAAAGGTAGAAGCTGAACCTAAGGTAGCCCCAGGAAAGAAGCTTTTAAAGAAGGCTCAGGCTGAAGAGGATAAGAAGACAGCTAATAAGAAGGAAAAGGAAATTGGCTTTTCTGCATATGATTCAACAGATGATAAGAGATTCTTCTTTGATTTAACTAATAGATCATTAATTAGAAATGAGAAGAAGTATGCAGATATGACAAAGAAGCAGATGACTAAGGAGCTAATTGATTATTATGATCAGATGAATGTCATCAATTATTTATTATCTGAGGAGGAGCTATTATTCCTTAAGGTTAATAAGAGTCGTATTGTATCTGAGGATAATCCATCATATAGATATTTAAGAGATTTAATGCTATTTACTAATAAGGATGGTAATCTTGCTATTACTCAGGAGGTTTTACCTGCTATTGCCAAGGCCTTAACTGATTATAAGGATAGAAAGGTTGAAATAGAGGAAAAGAAGGAGAATGCTTATTTATTAGTAGGTATCATGAGAGTATTTGGTGCTTTATCATCTACTCAGATGAATAGAATTCTTTCTAAATATACAAATGAGGAAATTGGTGATTTCTATTCATTACCATTTGCCTTAAGACATATTGAATTTAAGGATGAATATGGTACTTCATATTTTGCCTTAAGAGATTTAGGAATGGATGCGGTTGCGTTAGTTGAAACTCAGCCTCAAAACCTTAAGTGTAATTATTCTAAGAAGGAGCTAATTGGTATTGGTAAAGCATATTACAATATCCATAGCACAATTTATAAGAAGCTTGCCAAAAATTCTGACGCTGTTGCCTTATTAAGAAGAATTGATAAGGAAGAGCTAATTAGAGCTGCAGGACGAGGAGACGAGCTAAAGCAATATCTAATTGATTTTTATGCATCTAAAACAATGACTGATTTAGATAAGAAATATGCCTTAGATTTAGTTAATTCTTTACCTAGATACGATAACTTCTAAACTTTCATTATAACATATATTTTTAATTAAATAAACCCGATTTAGACCATTTTATGTAATTATAATAAAATGGCCTTTTTCATTAATATTTATAATCTTATAGGTAATAGACAAACTAGGGTTTTAGGGCTATACTAAAAGTAGAAAGACGATATGAATCTTTTAAATAATTAAATAGGAGGTACAGGCGTATAAGAAAAAAAGATGTTCTGCGGAAACGGGGGCATCACCTGGATGATTAACAGTTAAATTAATCTTAATTATAAAAAAATGAAAGAGAGGATTTAACAGAGAAATAATTAGAGAGATTTAGATTACAAAAATAAAAAATTAATTAAATAATAAATTTAATAAAAATAATAAGAGGTAAGCTTCATTTTAATTTAAGCCTACCTCTTTTCTTTTGTCCGATTTTAAAAATAAATTTGATAAAATATAATTTTATGTGTTGACTTTATTATTATTTGGTATTAAAATTGCTAACGATGTTAGATAAAATAACTAACACTGTTAGATATTTTTAAGGAGGTAACCATGGAAGGTAAGGAATTCAAAAGAAGATTTCATGAAATTTTTGCTTGTAATAGAGGTAGAAAATTCATGGATGGCATGGATGAAGGAATTAAAGGAGCTGGGCCGACAATCATTGAGCTTAAAAAGGCTGAATGTGAGGGCATAGAGCTTACGGCAGGAGATTTATCCGCTAAATTTAATGTTTCAACTGCGAGAGAGGCAGTATTATTAAATACCTTAGAGGAAAAGGGATTAATTCAAAGATATAAGTCTGATACTGACGGAAGAAAAACATTTGTAAGACTTACTGATCTTGGTAGAAAAAAAGCAGATGATATGAAGAATCATTGGGAAAAGATGCTAACAATTGCGTTAGATGGAATTTCTGATGAGGATTTAAATGTTTTTTTTGATGTCCTTTCTAAGATGGCAGTAAATGTGGAAGGAGATAAGAATAATGTTTAAGTTATATAAAAAGCTTAGTGTAAAGGATTTTATATTTGTAATTCTTATTATTGGTCTTACAGTATTATCAGTATACTTTACAATGGAGCTTGTAGATGGTATTCAGGATATTATTCAAGCAATCACTTATGTAAATTATCATAATAATCCTGAAAGCTTATTTACAGGCGATAGTGCAGCAATGCTTGCAGTTTATCAGGCAGGAGGCTGGGATGCAGTCCTTGCGATGGTTGCAGGTACTCCACTTGAGGCAACAATTAAATCGATTGCAGATGCTGGTGTTTCAGATATTTGGATGTATGGTGGAATTATTTTAGCATACGCAGCTGGTTCAATGGTTGTTCAGGGTGTTATTGCAGTTCTTGCGTCATTTGTCGCAGCTGATTTAACTACTAGAATTAGAACAGATTTATATGAGCAGATTGAAAAATTTAGCTTAGCTGAAATTGATAAATTCTCTACTGCATCACTTGTTACAAGAACTACAAATGATTTACAGCAGATTCAGTTTGCTAATTTACTTACAATGAGAATGATTTTCCAGGCTCCAATTACATGTATTTGGGCAATTGTTAAATTCCAAAATGCTTCATCTAATTTATCACTTGCAAGTATTATTGGTATTATAATTATTGTTTTAGTAATTGGTGGTGTAATGATTTTCGCTCTTCCTAAATTTAAGAAGATGCAGAAGCTTACAGATAATATTAATAATGTTACAAGAGATAATTTAACAGGTATTAGAATTGTTAGAGCCTACAATGCTGAAAAGTTTGAAGAAGAGAAGTTTGAAAAGGCAAATGATGAATTTACTAGAACACAGATCTTTACAGGACGTGCGATGGCAATTTTATCACCAGTTATTATGATTGTAATGAATGGCTTAAGCTTAGCTATTTATTTAATTGGTGCTAATTTAATTAATTCAGGCAATATTGATTATGCATCTGTTGTATCATCAGTAATGCTATCAAGCCAAATTATTATGTCATTCATGATGATTTTAATGCTATTTATTATGTGGCCTAGAGCTTTAGTTGGTGCTCAAAGAATTAATGAGGTTTTAGAAACTAAGCCTTCAATTGTTGACCCAGAAAATCCAGTTGATTTTAAGGAAAAGGGAACAATTGAATTTAAGAATGTTGATTTTAAATATCCTGGAGCTGAAGGTAATGTAGTAAATGACATCAGCTTTAAGGTTGATAAAGGAGAAACTCTTGCAATTATTGGTGCTACATCAAGTGGTAAGTCTACAATTGTAAATATGATTTCAAGACTTTATGATGCAACATCAGGTGAGGTTTTAATTGATGGTGTTAATGTAAAGGATGTCAATGCTAAGGATTTAAGAGATAGAATTGGCTTTGTTCCACAAAAGGGCTTCCTATTCAATGGAAGTATTGCTGATAATATTTCCTTTGGTAGTGATGAAAAGAATCCTGAAAAGATTAAATTTGCAGCTCAGGTTGCTTGTGCTGAGGAATTTATTGAGGCTAAGGATGATAAGTATGAATCAATGATTTCTCAGGGTGGTAAGAATGTATCTGGTGGACAGCGTCAGAGATTATGTATTGCTAGATGTGTATATTTATCTCCAGAAATTTATGTATTTGATGATTCATTTAGTGCCCTAGATTATAAGACTGATAAGCAGGTTAGAGAAAACCTTAATAATCTAGATAAGGACGCAACTAAGGTAATCGTTGCTCAAAGAATCGGTACTATTATGGATGCTGATAAGATTATAGTACTTGATGAGGGTAAGATTGTAGGCCTTGGCAAGCACGAGGAGCTATTACGCTCATGTGAAATATATAGGGAAATTGCGTTATCGCAGTTAACTAGAGAGGAGTTGGGTTTATAATGCAAAGAAGACCAATGAATCACACAAAACAGCCTGTTAAAAAGGGCGCTTATAAAAAACTAGTTAAATCATTAAAGCCTTATACACTACCTATTGTTATTTCAATGATCTTTATTATTACTGGTGTTATACTATCAATTATTGCACCACAATATTTAAAGGATTTAACTAATGAAATTGCAAATAATGCCGCATCTAGAACTATTGATATGGATAAGGTATGGGATTTAGCAATTATCCTAATTATTTTCTATGTAGCTAATGCTTTATTATCATTTATTTCTGGTATCATTATGACTCAGGTTACTCAGAAATATGGATACAATTTAAGAAAGAATATTTCAGATAAGATTAATAGAATGCCACTTAAGTATTTTGATACACATCCATTTGGTGATACCTTATCAAGAGTTACAAACGATGTAGACCAAATAACTCAAAGCCTTCAGCAATCTATCACAATGCTACTACAAAGTGTTGTTATGATTGTTGGTGTATTAATCGCAATGTTTATCTCTAACTGGGTTATGGCTTTAACTGTACTAATTTCAGTTCCACTAGCTATTTTACAGATGATGTTTATGACAAAGCTTGCTATTCCTCATTTTAAGAAGAGACAGGCTTATACTGGTGAGGTTAATGCTATAGTTGAGGAAAACTTCACAGGCTCTATTGTCATTAAGCTATTTAATGCCGAAAAAAGAAGAGAAAAGGGATTTAATGAATCTAATGAAAAGCTTCATTTAGCTATGATTAAGGCTCAGATTTTTGGTGGTATGATGATGCCTATTATGTCATTCATTTCATATTTTGCCTATGCAGCTGTATGCGTAGTAGGTGGATTATTAATGGCATATGATAAGGGTATTTCATTTGGTATGATTTCAGCCTTCTTAGTATATGTTAATTTATTCCAGTCTCCATTATCTCAGCTAGGTCAGGCAATGAATACTGTTCAGATGGCAGCCGCTTCATCTTCAAGAGTATTTGAGCTATTAGATGAGGAAGAGGAAATCAATGAGGATGATAAGCCTTATGCCTTATTAAAGGATGGCTATGAGGTTAAGGGTAAGGTTGAATTTAAGAATGTTAGATTTGGCTATAATGAGGATAAGATTATTATTCCAAACTTTAGCGCAACTGTTGAACCAGGTATGAAGGTCGCAATCGTAGGACCTACAGGTGCTGGTAAGACTACACTTGTTAACTTATTAATGAGATTCTATGAAATCAATGACGGTGATATCCTAATTGATGGTGTATCTATTCATGATATGACTAGAAAGGAAATTAGAAATATCTTTGGTATGGTACTACAGGATTCATGGATTTTTGAAGGAACAATTCGTGATAATGTAGTATATTCTAAGGAAGGTGTAACTGATGAGGTATTAAATAAGGCCTTAGAAAATGCTTCATTATTACATTATGTAAATACACTAGAAAAGGGTGTTGATACACATATTACAGGTGAAAATGCATTATCTCAGGGTCAGCGTCAGCTAATGACTATTGCAAGAGCCTTTGTAGAAAATGCCCCTCTTACAATCCTAGATGAGGCAACATCTAATGTTGATACAAGAACTGAAATTCAGATTCAAAACGCTATGGATAATTTAACAAAGGGTAGAACTTCATTTGTAATTGCTCATAGACTTTCAACAATTAAGAATGCTGATTTAATTCTAGTATTAAAGGATGGTAATATTATTGAGCATGGTAACCACGATGAGCTTATGGCTTTAGGTGGATTCTATGAATCATTATATAATTCTCAGTTTGATGAGGAAGCTGAATAATAAATATAGACCAGAGGACAACCTCTGGTTTATTTTTTTATATTAAAATATTATAGCAAAATACAATTTTATATGGCTGAATTACTATATTAATTTCTTGTTAAGTCCGAATATATGTTTTTAATATTATTTCATAATTTAAATATTGAATAATTTGTAATATAATCAAAATAAATGGGGGGTTGTTATGTTTAAATTGAATAAATATTACAATAGCTATGTAACAAATTTAAAATATTTAAATATTCTTATTAATGATGAAATAAAAACAACAAATAAATTAAAGTATGATAGGTTAATGGAATTGGAAGTATCAGCGACATCACTTAGAAGATGTATGCAGGATGATTATAATGTAAGTGAATCTATCTTTGAAGCTTTAATAAAGCATTTCAATATTAAAAGATTATGTAGTGATGATATTAAAATATTAGAAGATTTATTTGAAAATATTTTTTTTGATTTTTATTATAAAAATGATCTAGAAAAATATTTAGAAATATTAGATGAATATATTTCTAGAAATACAATTATAAATCCACTATTGTTTGAGTTTAAATTTTTGGTAAAGTCATCAAATTATGTTGGCTTTTCTAATGAGGTAAAGCAGGAATTCTCAAATGTGGTTAAATACAAAGATTGCTATGCTGATGATTTTGGTGAATTATTTCAAATAATTGATACAGCATTTTGCGAAAAAATTGAAAATAGAAATTTTAAAAACTCCAAAATGCCTGGTGTCTATTATCATATTTTGTCCTCTAATATGTATAAAAACAATGAATTTGGATTGGCTGTGTTATATGGTTATCGAGCTATTGAACATCTAGCACGTGATATAAATTACACAAGAATTTCAAGTGTTTACTTAACAATATGTGCATGTCTTAATGCAATAGGAAATTATGAAGAATCAAATGATATTGGCAATAGATTAGTATTTTATTTTTTACATAATGATCCTTCAAATCCAAGATATCGAGGCGCCAAAAATCATCTTGCTATATCGTATTTAGGGCTTCATGAGGATTTAAAGGCTATAGAATTAATTAATTCAATTGAAACAAAAAGTATCAAGGAATATTTAATTCTTATGGTTGTATATTATAACAAAGACAATGATAAGTATTCAGAAATAATAAAAAATAATGACGAAAGAATAAAAATATTAAATGATTATTTAATAACAAGAAAAAGCATTTATTTAGATAAATTAAAAACACTAAGTATAAATAAAGGCTTTATAAATACACTTGAACGAAGAAAAGAGTTTTAAAAGTATCCAAATCATCATATAAAAAAGAGCGTGTTCTTTAAAAGAAGCGATGTTCAAGCTTTAAAAAGGAAACGGTGTGTTGAAAGAATCAACATACCGTTTCCTTTTTTCATTTCTTTTCTATTATAGAGTATAGTAGCATCATCATTTTTAACATACATTATGCGATTTCTAAGTCTAGAAAAATTTGTAAATCCATAAGCATGTCGAATGATGATAGTTTTAATATCTCTATTGGCTCTTTCCATACCACCATTACTAATTACGTGACCATTTACTTTATGGAATTAATTGATTATTTCTTGTCTTCAGGTTTTTATTAGCTTATAAGCTTTATAGTATTCATCTGATTTTGAGTTATGAAACTAATATATGAATTTCTTCAGTTGTTTTTATAAGCTTTCATGTATAATAGTACTTTTATCATACTTTATTAATGGTTTTAGGAAAAAAGTTTTTGCTCATTTGGAAAAAACATCATTATTCACAAAACCGTTAAATTGGTTTTATCATTGTTTCGTGAAGAAAAATAATGTAAAAAACCGAAAATATTAAAACTGACTAAATTGACAACTATAGCAAAAACACTATAATTAAAATTGTTTTTAAACTAAAATTGTAAAATAATGGGATTTCATACTTGGAGGAGTAAATGAAAAAGTCATATTAGGATTATATCTTCCGACAAGTGGGAAAATAAATGTTTTTGGTACAGAAATAACTGAAGCTGACAAAAATCTTTAAGAAAAAACATAAGTTATATTTCGCATGATACTTAAATGATTAAATGTGCTGACATAATTATTGAATTGTAGGTGTACGTATGGGTAAGTATTTTTTAATTATAAAATCAAATTTTATTAATAACACAAGAAAATATGTAATTTTAATTTTAGTTTTTATTCTTTCTTTTATGAGTATGGTAGTATCATTTGATTTTAAGAAAACTACATATGATTTAGTCTGGAATACGTTAGAAGAAAGTACTACAGGTATACATCTTAATGTAAGTTCTGCAGATAATAATATAAAAATGTTTGACTATTCAAAGCCCAAGGAAATCTTAGATAATAATGAGAAGATTGATTATTATGTTTTAGTTGATGCCACTTATGCAGAATGTAATAATTCTAATCATAATCTATATGGAATTTATGAAAACGATTATACTAATTTAAAATTAAAAGTATTAAGTAAATCTACTACAAACTATGAGGATGGAGCATACATCTCTAAATCTACGGCTAATATGTTAAATATTTCTTTAGATCAAGAAATAGAAGTCTCAACAATTGACGATACTTATAAATTTCATGTTGAAGGAATAACAGATGATTCATTATTCATGATTCAAAATGATAATCCTATCATCATTGATTTTGATTATGCCGCTAAAATTTTAAATAGAAGTAATCTAGCAACAAGCATTTTTGTAAGGACTAAATCTTTAGAGGATATCGATATTGTATATAACGAGCTTAAAATAGCATTAGAAGATTATAATACCAAAATAATTAAGACTTTTAATCCATCTAGCTATACTTTCTATTTAGAGCCAATATCTATAGCAATTAAGATTTTTTCAGCATTTTCTATTATGGTTTCTGTTATATTATGCTATTTCATATATAATTCTTTAATCCTATCTAGAATTAAAAGAACAGCGACATTAAAAAGTCTTGGTGTAACTAAAAAAGAGTTATATATTTCATCTTTAATAGAGAGTTTAATAATACTTATAATATCTATCATATTCGGTTCTATTTCGGCTTTATTTACCAATGGATTATTAGCACAGACAATTTCTAATGTATCTAATTTTAGTATTACATTGACTTCAGTACTAATATCAGCAGGTATCATTGGTGTTATCATTCTATGCAATATTTATGTAACTCATCATAGGCTATTTAAGACAAGTATAATTGAATTGATTAAGGGAAAAAACATCAATATCAATCACATTACAAAAACTAAAAAAATAATACTTATTATTGTGGTATTTGTAATTTTATCTGCCTTAATTGCTCTTTCTATTTTTAGTTGGATATCAAAAGAGCTATTATTTAAAATTGTAGGAATTGTCACACATTCGATCTTAATAATTTCTATATCATTTGTAATTACTATATTAGTATTTAAAATTATTGGTCAAAATGGGAAGTTAAGCCTTCTTTATAAACAAATGATGAAAAAGAAGATGAATTATTTGGGAATTATTTCATTAGTTGTTATCGTAGTATCTTTAATATCGATGATTTCTATTTTATCAGCAACATTAACTAAAACGTTAGGCTCTTATTATAATGACATCGATGCATTAATGATGACTTATAATGAAGATTCTTCAGATTCTGCTTTAGCTAATTATGAAAATTACGGAATTGATAAATACTATAAAGCATATAATTTAAATCAAAATATTGATGATTATACACTTTACATAAGTGGAGTTGATACTTCAAACTATTTAAATTATACACAGGATGCATTAATTACTGATAATCAAGAAGAATTACTAAATAAATTAAATACTACTAATGACTCAATAATAATCTCTACTACTTTGGCAAATAAAAACAATTTAAAAATTGGTGATTATTATGAATTACTTACTATAAATGGAAATAAGAAATTTTTAATTGTAGGATTGGCTAATAGCTTTGAAAATGGGGGCAATAATATAGTGACATCCTATTCAACCTTCAAAGACAATTTCATTTATCAATATGTATATTATTATATGGAACTTGTGTCTGGTGCTAGTTTCGATAGATTAATTGATTTCTATAATGAATACAAATCTAGCTTTTCAATGAGTATTTATGATATGCAAATTTTAGTAGTAAATAACAATAATTCAATATCTAAAATATTTACTATGATCTATGCACTTGTCATTGTTTTAAGTATAATTGCCATTATTAATATTATTTTCAGTATTAGCAATTCAATCAAAATCAATTATAAGGATTATTCTGTTTGGTGGTCTTTAGGAATTAATCGTAAAAAAATATTTATTTTTATCATAAAGGAATATGCGATTGTTTTTGGTATAGCGGGACTGCTTACAATTTTAGCTACAGGTAAAACAATTGAGCTTGTTTATGATATTTTAAATAATTCTATTGGTTTTTTTACGTATAGTTATGATATTTCAATGCTTGGTATAATTGCTATATTTGCGATATTTTTATTATCTATGCCAATTGGCATTGTTCAAATTGCCAAATTGAATATGGTTGATTCTATAAAGGGAGGTACTGAAGAATGAATTATATAGTGAGAACAGAAAACTTAGAAAAAGTTTATGGTAATAATAAAGTAATTAAGGGTATCACATTAAATATTGAAGAAGGACAAATGGTGACTATTATAGGCCAATCAGGAAGTGGTAAAAGTACATTATTATATCTTTTAAGTGGACTTGAACAGCCATCTTCAGGAAAAGTTTTTTTTAATGATAGGCTGATTAATAATTTATCAGACAAAGAAATGAGTGATATAAGAAAAAAAGAAATTGGTTTCATATTTCAATTTTACAATTTGATTGATAATCTTTCTGTACTAGATAATATTATGTTTCCAATAATATTAAATGGGACTAACAAAAAAGAGGCTAGACAAAAAGCATTGGATTATGCCAAAATTGTTGGTCTTGATAATAAAGTATATAGTCTACCTCATGAGCTTTCAGGTGGTGAGCAGCAAAGAGTTTCTATAGCTAGAGCTTTATCAATTAATCCTAAGATAATTTTTGCGGATGAACCAACAGGAAACCTAGATTCGAAAATGGGTATAGAAATAATGGAATTGCTAAAAAAAATAAATAAAGATTACAATACAACAATTATAATGGTCACTCATAATAATGATCTTTTAAAATATTTTGATTATATTATTCACATAAAGGATGGTAAAGGATATTAATGGATGTAAAAGAGTTTGTTATATCAGATATAAAAAAAATTAAAAAATTAAATAATGATATAAAACTTGAAACATTAATAGAAGAACTAAATTTTGATTCTATTGAGATTGTTGAACTAATGATGGATCTAGAAGATGAATATGATATTAATCTAGATTTTGATGTTTTAGTAACATTTAATAGAGTGATAGATATTATTTTTTATATTGAAAAGAGATTATAATCTATGACAAAAAGTATTACCCTCTCAAATGGATCAAAACTAATTCTTAGCAACAATAAAAGCCAAATTGTTTATTGTAGTGTTCTAATTAAATATGGAAGTTTAAATGATTCAATTATAGGAACTTCTCATTTTATTGAGCATCTAGTTTTTTCAAGATTATATAAGAATAATAATATTATAAATAGCGGCTGTGTAGTAAATGCATACACATCAAGAGAATATACGTTGTATTCTCTTATTGTATCTAAGGAAAAATTTAATGTATTGAGTGAAATATTCGTAAATGAAATTTTTAACTGTGAATTTGATGTTGAAACTTATAACAATGAGAAAAAGATAATAGAAAAGGAAATTTTATACGAGGAAAATTCTTCAAAAATATTAGAGGAAGGATTATGCAGATTGTACAATAATCCAAACATATATTTACCAATTTGCGGTACTAATGAAAGCATTAATAATATTTCGCTAGATTATCTTATTGATAATTACAATAGAAACTATATGGTAAATAATTCTGTAACTTCAATAGTAGGTAATATAGATTATGATGAAATAATAGAAATTTTGCTAAAACAAAAAGAGAAAGAATTTATATCTGAGAAATTTAAATTTGATTTAAAAATACGAAAAGATAAAGAGATTATTTGCAATAAAAATGAATGCTATTGTTGTAGAATGTGGGGATTGAAAAAAACAAGCAAAAAAGAAGAAATATGCATAGAAATAATTATTAATTTGCTTGGAGGTGGAATGACATCGGATTTATATAAATTAATGAGAGGGAGCGGATTATCCTACATAGTTGGGGCAAATCGTGTTTCTTATTCAAATTATGGGTGCTTATTGTTTTATGCAAATATTGATTCAAATAAAATTAACGATGTAACCAGTATTTATGATCTTGTCATAGCTAATAGATTAAAAAATGGAATCAATAATGATGAATTAGATAAACATAAAAATTTATTAAAAATAAAAATAACACAGCAGTTTGAATCATCATTCAATGTAATGGAGGGCAATGCAATTTCATTCATGTTCAACAATAATAAATCATCTTTAAATAGTATGATTAGAAGTATTGATAAAATCAATTGCAATGATGTAAATTTAACTTTGAGAAAAATAATTTCGGTAGATAAAATTGATTATTGTGTTTAAAATGGATGTGTCAAAAGAAATTGCACTAATTGAAACTTTTCATTATACCTCTATAATTAAATATTTAAGTCTCAGATTAATCTGAGGCTTTATTTTTAAAAACTGTTTTGTTACTTTTTTACATTCTCTTTTTTTAAAATAAATTTGATATTATATCATTGAAAAAATTTTATTATTTTTGTCTATATCAAATAATAAAACATATTTTAAGGAAAAGTCCCGCTGAATAATAAATATAGACCAGAGAACAACCTTTGGTTTATTTTTTTACCCAGTATGGTATAATTAATTATATTTTGTTTACGAGGAAGATTATAATGAAAACATGGTTTAAAAATTTATGGGCTAATGCATCATTTAAAAAGATATTCCTATATTTAACAGGATTCTTTTCAGGAATGTCAGTTATGGCAATTGAGCTTGGTGCCTCACGCTTAATGGCACCATATTTTAGCTCATCACAAATTGTTTATACAATTATTATTGGTACAGTTATGATTGCGATGGCTATTGGTAATATTATCGGTGGTAAGATGGCTGATAAAAGAAGCACACCAACAAAGCTATTTGTTTTAATCTTTATTGCGGCATGCTGGATATGCTTAATTCCAGTTGTTGGTAAATTTGTTATTGCAGGAGTAGCTTTGGGTCTTGCAGCATCAAGCCTTTCATCTAATTTCTTAGTATGGGCTGCCTTTCTATCTTGTCTTCTAGTATTTGTATTTCCACTTTTAATTTTAGGTATGGTTACACCAAGCTTAATTAAATATGCCGTTGGTGATTTAAAGAATAATGGTCGAGTTGTAGGTACAATTGAAGCCTTTGGTACAATTGGTAGTATCATTGGTACCTTTATTCCGACATTTGTTACTATTCCATTCCTTGGTACATCATGGAATTTCATCATATTCTCAATAATATTATTCTTAATATGCTTAGTATATTTCTTTTATGCTAAGAAGCATAGAATCCTATTTTCAGTAATTGATTTATTTATGATCACTCTTGCAATCTTTGGTAGTAGATCAAGTATTTCATTTATGAATGAAAATACAATTTATGAGGGCGAATCTATTTATAATTATTTAAGAGTTGAGGAGACTAATGAGTCCTTTACCCTATCTACTAATGTTTTATTTGGTGTTCAATCTGTTAAGATGAAAGAAGATGGCCTAACAGGAATGTATTATGATACAGCCTTAGCTGCCAATTCAATGGTAAAGGAAAAGGATGAGCCATTAGATATTTTAATTTTAGGACTTGGTACAGGAACATTTGCTTATCAAACTAATTATTATTATGATAGCATTAACGGTCATGCAAATATCGAAGGAGTAGAAATAGATTCAAAGATTGTTTCTCTTGCTAGAAAATATTTTGATTTACCTGAAAATGTAAATGTACATATTAATGATGGTAGAGCATATATGAATTCTAATAAGAAGAAATATGATATCATTATGGTAGATGCCTATCAGGATATAACTATTCCCTTTCAAATGTCATCAATTGAATTCTTTAGGCTAGTAGAAAAAAGCTTAAATCCTGGTGGCATTATGGTTGTTAATATGAATATGTATACTAACAACGAGGGCGGTATCAATGATTATTTATCTGGTACTATTAAGAATGTATTTAATAATGTTTATACATGTAAGAGTAATACAAATATTGAATTATTTGCCTGTAATGATTTTGATCTAAAGGATGAGCTATATAATAATATAGATAAAATCACAGATTTAGATTTAATGAATAAGATGATGAGCATTCATTCTAATTTAGAGTATGTATCTGATGATAAAGCTAAATATAAGCTAACAGATGATAAGGCTCAGGTAGAGCTTTTAGGTATGGATGTTTTAGATGATATGATATTTGAGGAATTAAATTATTATAGAGAGAAGCTTAAGGGAAAATCAATAAAGGAAATAATTGATATGGTTAATAATGGAGAGCTATTTTAGCTCTCCTTTTTAATACAAATTGAACAAAATTTAGAAATGAGTCCCGTTTTCATAAATTTTCATAAGATTATTGAAAACGCTTTAAAACTGTGTTATAATTTTTTAGAATATTGCAAGGAGGAATTAAAGATGGCAAATACTACAATTTATGATGTAGCTGGTGCTGCAAAGGTATCACTTGCTACAGTAAGCCGTGTTATGAATAATCCTGAAAAGGTAAATCCTGAGACAAGAGAAAAGGTTCTTAAGGTAATTAAGGAATTAGGATATCGTCCTAACGCTATTGCTAGGGGTCTTGCTTCAAGAAAATCAACTACAGTTGGTATTGTTATGGCCGATGTTTCTCGTGCCGCAACTTCTCAGCTACTTGGTGGTATTATCGATATTGCTAAGAAGTATGATTATGCAGTAAAGCTATTTACTATGGATGCAACTGAAGATGTTCGTGATGTAATGCGTAAGGTTGTTGCAGAGCAGGTTGATGGTATTCTCCTTTTAAATGATGAATTAGAATACGATGACATGGGTATGGTTGTAGATATGATTCAGGATGCCCAGATTCCATTAGTTCTATGTAATACTATTTATACGGAGAAGGATGTTCCTACTGTTGCAATTGATTATGTACAGGCTACTTATGATTTAACTAAGGGCTTAATCGCAGAAGGAAAGAAGCATATTTATTTCGCTTCTACAGTTCACAAGTATTCAATCAACCGTTTTAAGGCTGAAGGATATAGTAAGGCTATGCAGGATGCTGGTCTTGAGCCATTAATCTTTAGAACAAGTGGTGATGTAGCTGTTAATACACTTCATTTCCAGGAGTTCTTAAAGAACAACACAATTGATGCTTTAATTGGTGTTAGAGATTCTATCGCAGTAAGCTTTATCAATTGTGCTATTAAGGCTGGATTTAGAGTTCCTGAGGATATCAAGGTTGTAGGTTTACAGAATACAAAATATGCAGTTTTATCAAGACCTACCTTGACATGTATCGATACTCCGGTGTATGATATAGGAGCAGTTTCAATGAGACTATTAACTAAGTATATGTCTCATGAAGATGTAATTGATAATAAGGTATTCTTACCTTATTCAATTGTAAAGAGAGAATCTTAATAATCCGATGATTAATGACCCAGTAGGTAATTATTTATAATCTAGAGAGTCCGTGGTTGGTGGAAACGGAATGAGGATAATTACTGAATTACACATTATGAGGATAATTTAAATGAGTGCAGTATTTTTAAACTGAACTAAGGTGGTACCGCGATTAATTCGTCCTTAGAGCGTAAGCTTTAAGGACTTTTTCTTTGTTTTACTTATAGGAGGAGATAAAATGGGTATTTATGAAGAATTAGAATGGAGAGGACTTATTAAGGATGTGTCTGATCCATCAGTAAGAGAAAAAATTAATGCAGGAGGCGTAACATTCTATATTGGAACTGACCCAACTGGTGATTCACTTCACATTGGTCATTTCTCAAGCTTCCTTATTTCAAAGAGATTAAAGGATGCCGGACATCATCCTATCCTTTTAGTAGGTGGAGGTACTGGTTTAATTGGTGATCCAAAGCCAGATGCAGAAAGACCTATGATTACTTATGAAACAGTAGATCATAACTTCCAGTGCTTAAAGGCTCAGGCTGAAAAGCTATTCGGATTTGAGGTTGTTAATAACCGTGATTGGTTAGGAAAAATCAATATCATTGATTTCTTAAGAGATTATGGTAAGTATTTCAATGTTAATGTAATGTGTCAGAAGGATATCGTTGCTAGACGTTTAGATTCTGGTATTACATTCACTGAATTCTCATATATGATTTTACAGGCTTTAGACTTCTGGTATTTAAATAAGACTAAGAATGTAACATTCCAGGTTGCTGGTCAGGACCAGTGGGGTAATATTACAGCTGGTATCGATTTAGTACGTAAGAAGGAGGGCAAGGAGGTTTATGGCTTCACTATGCCTTTATTAACTAAGTCTGATGGTACTAAGTTTGGTAAGACAAATGGTAAGGCTATTTGGCTAGATGCTAAGAAGACTTCTCCATATGAAATGTATCAGTTCTTCATCAATTCAGAGGACGCTAAGGTTATTGACTACTTAAAGTTCTTAACATTCTTATCAAGAGAAGAAATTGAAGACCTTGAAAGAAAGAATAATGAGAACCCTCATTTAAGAGAGGCTCATAAGGCTTTAGCTAGAGAGGTTATCACATTCATCCATGGTAAGGAAGCTTATGAAGAGGCTGTAAAGATTAGTGAGGCATTATTCTCAGGTGATATTAAGTCATTAACTGCAGACCAGATTGAAATGGGCTTCAATGGCTTACCTGAAATTGAAGGTGCAGCAGACAAGACTTTACTTCAGGCTTTAGTTGAAACTAAGCTTGCAGGCTCTAATAGAGAGGCACGTCAGTTCTTACAAAGTGGTGCTGTATCAGTAAATGGTGATAAGGTTACTGATATGAATATGGTTATGGATGCATCTAACGCTATTGAGGGTAGATATATCGTAATTAGAAGAGGTAAGAAGCTTTACGCATTAGTAAAGTGTAACTAATAACAAATTAAGGAGCAGAAGCTCCTTTTTGTTTTTATATGTTTTTTTAAAATTGTTACAGGTTTAAATAACGTGTAACGTTAATGAAAAAATTGAATTGTTACAAGTTTAAAAGGCATGTAACGATTGTAACATTTAATGGCACAAGTTGAATTTTTGTGTCACGATAGCGCTTTCATTATTGATTTTTTTTGTTAAACTTTAAGAAAAACAAAAGAAATGGGGAAAAAGACATATGAAAAAACTTTCAATGGCAATTTTGGGACTTGGATGCGTCTTAGCATTAGCATCATGTGGTGAAAAATCTACATCAAGTGGTGCAGCTTCAAAAGCAGCTTCAAGTACAGCTGCATCAAGCGCAGCAGCATCAAGTGCAGCAGCTAGCTCAGTAGCACAGAGTGTTGCATCAAGCGTTGCAGCATCAAGCAGTACAACTGCAAAAGAAGAATATACAATTTATTTAGCTGGTGATTCTACAGTTAAGACTTATAGTGATGATCAGTATATTGGTGGTTGGGGTCAGTACCTAGACCAGTTCGTTAGCGATAACGTTACAGTAGTTAACGCAGCTGAAGGTGGTAGAAGCTCAAGATCATTCATCAATGAAGGTAGATTATACGATAATGATTCTACAGTATCATTCTCACAGAATGGCGGTAAGGCAATCGGTGATACAATTAAGGAAGGCGATTACTTATTTATTCAGTTCGCACATAACGATGATGATACAAAGCTTGTAGCTAGTGCTTCATCAAATTACGGTACTATCTATGATCGTATGGTTCCACTTGGTGATGCAACTAATGGTACTTATCCAGTAACAGCTGGTGAAAAGACAACTACTACAGTTTTACCTGAAATTTATACTCAGTATGCAA
This sequence comes from Acholeplasmatales bacterium, assembly GCA_024697825.1. GTDB lineage: Bacteria > Bacillota_I > Bacilli_A > Acholeplasmatales > Anaeroplasmataceae > Anaeroplasma. Next base: position 44,694 of record JAILEP010000007.1, on the reverse strand, counting down.
GTGCTTCAGAAGAAACTAAGGCATTAGAAACTATTGCTAAGTATGGTTCTACATATTATGCATATGGTTCAGGTACTTATAAGTGGTACATGAAGCAGTACATTGATTTTGCAAGAGAAAAGGGAGCTACTCCAGTATTAGTAACTCCAGTTCCAAGAGTTAAGTTTAGTGGAAATGAAATTATCGGTGGGGCTGGTTTACATGGTGAAAACTTTGCATATGTTCAGGCTGTAAGACAGCTTGCAGAGGAAGAGGATTGCTTATTAGTAGATTTATTCGCGGATACTAAGGAAATCTTAGAGGCTGCAACTTCTACATATGCTAATTACTTAATGGCATTAAAGCCAAATTCATTAACAGGTACATGGCCTGCTGGTTATGATTCAACATATGGTAACACAGATTTAGGTTATTCAGGTATTGAGGCAACTCACTACAATAAGTATGGTGCATTCTTAAGTGCAGCTAAGGTTGCAGAAGCTATTTTAGCTGATAAGGATACTAAGGTTAATAACAATACTGAAAGCTTTGAATTTGCTGATTCAGTATTAACAACTCCTGAAAACTACATTGCTCCATCTAATTTAATGTCTAAATCTACAATTAGTACAGTAGAAGCATTATTTACAACAGTAAATGTTACTGATCCAGAAAGAACTTATCCTACGGCAGATGCACTTGAGGCTAAGCTTGCTGAAATTCCAGCAGTAGCAGATATTACAGCTGCAAATTATGAAGCAGTAGCAGTATTATTAGAAGAAGCTAAGGTTTTATATGCTCAGTTAAATGTTGATGATAGAAAAGCAGAATACAAGACTAAGATTGATGCAACTGAAGTTCAGATTGCTGCAATCGAAAAGTCTTTAAGACCTGTTGCTACAAATACTTATACATTAGATTGTTCTACATTAACTGCAGTAACTGATGTTGCAGCTCCATTTGTAGTTAACGATGCAGGCAACAAGTTCTCAATTAATTCAGACTGCTTCAAGTTTGGTGGTAGTGGTAGTACAGCTGGTGAAAATATTTCAATTACAGTAGAAGGTACTGGAACTGTATTATTCACAATTACTGCATATAGTGGTAATACTGAAAAAGCTTGTTTATTAGGTGTAAGTGATGGAACTACTGAAACTAAGGCTAATCTTGATAGTGGTTCTCCAAAGGAATTCACATTCGAATTTACTATTTCAGGTTCTGCTACATTCTATATTTATAGAGCAGCTGGCTCTGGTACTGGTGTAATGTGTTCATCAATCGTTACTGAATACTTTGCAGCATAATATAATTTAAATATTCCTAATCCTTTTCTAAAGAGTCACATTTATGTGGCTCTTTTTGTTATTTTTATTTAAAAATAATCCTCCAATGTGATATAATTGAACTATATTGCAGTTTAGGAGAAAAAGGCATATGTCAGAAGTAAAAACTATAAAATTTAAGTGTGCATCATGTGGAGAAGAATTTGATGCTCAGATGTATGAAATAATAAATGTAGGTGAGAATCCTGAATTAAGAGAAAAGGTAATGGACGATTCATTATTTATTGCAACATGTCCTAAGTGTGGTAATAAGCATATGTTATTCCCATCAGTAATTTATCATGATCCAGCTCATAAGTTTATGCTACAGTCTGGTAATCTTCCTGAATTACTTGAGGGTAAGGAAATTATGAAGATGAATGCAGCAAACATGAATCAGGATTTCTTAAAGGATTACACATTCTGTGGTGCAACATCACTTCCTGAATTTAAGGGAAGAATTCTAATTCTAGAAAGAGGATTAGATCCAAGATATGTTGTTACAATGATCGAATATGAAGCAGCTAATTATTTAAAGCTTGCACAGGAAAACGCAAACTTTGGTAGATTAGTTGATATCTATGTTGCAGTTGGTAATGATGGTAAGCTTATGTTTGATTTAAGAGCTGAAAGATCAAATGGTGAGGTTGTATCATTCTCAAGACCATTCAATGTGGATTTATATAATGAATTAAGGGATAATAAGGAATTATTTGATGGTACTGACCCATTCCTATTTGAAGCATTCACAGCTGAAAAGATTTTAAGCTATAATGAAGAAGAAAGAAGAATGGCTAAGAGCTATGAGCATGAAATTGCAGTTCTTCAGTATGCAAATAATAAGATTGTTGCAGCTATTGAAGAAATTAATGAAGGTAGCTTTAAGCCAGGAGAACAGGTAGTATTTACAGTTAAGAGTAATCAGGGTACACAGATTGTAGGCTCTGCAGTTATATCTTCAATTTTACATACAACGGATTATGCATTCCCTTACGAGATTGCAAGCTTAGGCGTTGTATTATTTAAGGAAGAAAAGAGTAAATTAAATGAATCTCGTATTGCAGAATACAACCCTAATAATAATGAGCTATTAAATTTATTAAGAAGATATATTGTAAATGGATTAAATCCAGAATATGTTCCTCTTCAGCTAGCAAGTGCTGATTTTGTATTATGCTCATTAGATGGTGAGGACAATTATACAGTTCATAAGGATGGCAATATTGAATATTTAGCCATTTATTCAGATCAAGACCATGTACCTGCATATATTACAGGTGAACGTAAGGTTTGTCGTTTTGGTGATATTGTTAAATATATTCTAGGTGAAACTGGTAGATATATGGGTATTACAATCAATCCTGAAATGGAAAGAATTAAGCTTTCTACAGCTGATTTATTACATTATATGTTTACAATTAATACATTCTTCGATGAGAATATGAAGTCTTTATTGAATTCATTAAGTCAAGTAGAAAAGAATTATTTAGGTACATTCGCTATTGATGCCCTAAAGAAGATTTATGTAGACCGTAAGTCTGTTGATGACGCAAGAAGAGAAATGAATATTGGTCAAAAGGGTATGCAGCAGATTTTAGCTACTGCCTTCACTAGATTAAAATATATTGTTATTACAAGAATTAACAAGTAAAAGAAAAAGCTTAACCGTGCGGTTAAGCTTCTTTTTTATTTATCTTGTCATTAAATTCATTTGTAAGTAGGATTTCTAGGTTACGCTTATTTAATACATTAGAAGTAAGCTTTACCATGTCCTCAGGAGTATATTTCTTATTGATTGACCACATACATAGAATAGAAGAAATAAGTGATGTTTTGATATCTAATGTAAATGGATCATCATAGGCATTCTTATCATATCTTTTTAAGCAATCCTTAAGAATTGTTTCATTTTGTTTAGCAATAATGCTAATTAGGTCTCTATGATTAGCCCAATATTTAAAGAAGAACAATAGCTGATCTGCTTGGTCCCATCTTTCTTCTAAATATCTATTATAGAAATAGTCAAGCATAACCTCTAATACCTCAACTACATTTTGGAAATTACGATAGAATGATGACCTAGATATACCAGATTCTTCACTAATATCAGCAACCTTAATGTCAGCTAAAGGCTTAGTTAAAAGAAGTCTACGTAAGCTTTTGTAGATTTTTACCTGACTTTCAAATGCTTTTTTATTTTTCTTTAATTCGACCATTTCCATCACCTATTTATAATTATATCATAACGGAATAAATTTTGGAACATTTTTTCATAACTGTCTCGATTTTTACGTGAACTTGAGTTTGATTTTAGTTTTGAAAAATTACAAATTTATTGTTTATTATGCGTTTTTTCTTTTTTAAAGTCGTTTATTTTTATAAAATAAACTTTATCTTTTGATATTATTTACAATTGTGATATAATGCAGGTATACTGAATGATTGTCGAGTGATGAAAATAATCGTTTAGGAAATGACTTTGGATTAGAAAAAGTTATTAAATCAATGCTTGGTTTTAAGCTTATTATATTAGATAAAATCTAACAAAATAAACTTAAGAAAGGAAGATTTGTATGGATAATTTTATATTTGAAAAATATCAGGATTTATTGCGTGATGGTAATATTGATGCAGAATTATATGATAAATATCAGGTAAAAAGAGGCTTAAGAAATAACAATGGTACTGGTGTACTTGTTGGCTTAACTAAGGTAGCTGAGGTTTCTGGTTATTATGTAGATGATAATGGAGTAAGACAGCCTAAGCGTGGTAATCTTTATTACCGTGGTATTGATATTCGTGAGGTATCTGAGCTTGCGGGTGACGATTATGGATATGAAAATACTACATTCCTATTATTATTTGGTCACTATCCTAATAAGAGTGAGCAGAAGGAATTTAGAAAGCTTATTTCTAGCCAGTATGATTTACCTGAGGGCTTCCTTGAAAATATTATTTTAAAGAATCCATCTAAATCTTTAATGAATCATATTACAAGATCTATCCTATCATTATATTCATTTGATGATGATCCAGATAATATTGATCCATATGAGCTTGTTAAAAAGGGTATTAAGATTATGAGTGCTATGCCTGCGATTGTAGCTTATTCACTTCAGGCTAAGACACATTATTTAGATCATGATTCATTACATATTCATTTCCCTAAGCCAGAATATTCATTCGCAGAAAATATTCTATATTTAGCTAGAAATGATGGTAAGTTCACTGAGCTTGAGGCTAAGACACTTGATGCTTGTCTTACAGTTCACGCAGACCATGGTGGAGGAAATAACAGTGCCTTTGTTGGAACAGTAGTTGCCACAACTGCGACTGATATTTACTCAATGATTTCGGCTTCAATGGCATCCCTTAAGGGTCCTAAGCATGGTGGTGCTAATCAGGCTGTACTAGATCAGATGGAGACAGTAATTGCAGAAATTGGTCTTGATGCAACTGATGATGAAATTAGAGAAGCTGTTCGTATGATTTTAAATAAGAAGCTTGGAGATAAGTCAGGCTTAATTTATGGTATTGGACATGCAATTTATACCTTATCAGATCCAAGATGTGAGGTATTAAAGAAGGAAGCATGTAAGCTTGCAAATGCTAAGGATGAAACAAAGAAGAAGTTTGATTTCTATTCTAAATTTGAGCGTATTGCTATTGAGGTATTTAAGACTGATAAGGGAAGAGATGTTTGTGCTAATGTCGATTTCTATTCAGGATTAGTGTATGAAATGCTTAATATTCCAAGAGATTTATTCATTCCAATCTTCGCTGCAGCGAGATTAATTGGATGGGTTTCACATGATATTGAAACAATTCTTTATTCTTCAAAGATTGTTAGACCTGCAACTAAGTATGTAGGCAATAAAAAAGAAGACTAATTAGTAATAAAATATAAAGACGAGGAGAAATTAAAATGACAGATATCGTATTACTTCCAGGTGATGGAATCGGTCCTGAAATTACAAAGGCCGTAACAGAAATTTTAGACAAGGCTGGTGCTGATTTATGCTACCACACTTATGAGATTGGTGAGGGTGCATACAATAAGACTGGTGCTTTAATCCCACAAGAAACTTTTGATGCAATCGCTAAGTATAAGGTTGCTTTAAAGGGTCCTGTTACTACACCTATCGGTAAGGGCTTTAAGTCAGTTAACGTTCAGCTACGTTTAAAGTATGACTTATATATTAATTTAAGACCTGCTTATTCAATTAAGAATATTTCTAAGTATCCTAATGTTGATATCGTAACAGTTAGAGAAAATACTGAGGATTTATATATTGGTGAGGAGCATGAAATTGAAAATGGCTTTGAGGCTATTAAGAGAATTACAGTTCCTGCATCTGATAGAATCATTAGATTCGCATTTGAATATGCTAAGAACAATGGACGTAAGAAGGTAACTTGTATTCATAAGGCAAATATCCTAAAGAAGTCTGATGGCTTATTCCTACAGAGATTTGAAGAAATCGCTAAGGAATACCCTGGTATTGAACCAGATAAGAAGATCGTTGATAATATGTGTATGCAGCTAGTTATGTACCCTGAAAAGTACGATGTATTAGTAGCTCCAAACCTATATGGTGATATTATCTCTGATTTAATTGCTGGTTTAGTTGGTGGCTTAGGTCTAGTACCTGGTGCTAACTTAGGTAAGGATGTTGCAATTTTTGAGGCTGTACATGGTTCAGCTCCAGATATCGCAGGTCAGAACAAGGCTAACCCTATCGCATTACTTCAGGCAGCTTGTATGATGCTTAAGCATATCGGTAAGGATGACGTTGCAGAAAAGATTACTAAGGCTATTTTAAAGACACTTGAAAACCGTGAGGATTTAACTCAGGATTTAGGTGGTAAGTCTAATACTCAGGAATTAACTGCAGCAATCATTAGAAATCTATAATATTACGATAAAAAAGAAATACTGTGCAAGCGCACAGTATTTTTTTTATAGATATAGGAATTCAGGCTTTAAGATATTATTTTTAACATCCTGAACTAATAGATTTACATTTTTAAAGTTTTCATCACTTGGATGCTCAAGCCAATAATTTAATGTTCCCATAAATCCACCAAAGACAAAGGAAGAAGTCATAGGAATTGGATATCTAAGTGGTCTAATCTTAGATGCCTTATCTAATAATTCAGAAATAGCACCTTCTGCAATATTAGTAATCATTGCCATTATTTCGTTATTGCTATTTTTCTTTAGAGCCTGAATAATATCAAAATTCTTCTGAATGAAATTGATAACTGCAGTAATTAGCTCACATGTATATTTAGTCGCATCTTCAGTAGATGTAACATCCTGTGTTGGAACTGATGCTAATATTTGATCCTTTATTTCAATAAATGTATCATCTAATAACTGATATTTATCCTCATAATATTTATAGAATGTCATTCTAGTAATAAGTGCAGTATCGCAAATTTCCTTTACACTTATCTTTTCAATTGGCTTTTGCTTGATTAATTCAATAATAGCCCCTCTTAAATCTCTTCTAGTCTTTTGGATTCTTAAATCCTCTTTATATTCCATAATTTATACACTCCTTAGCAATTGTATAAATATATCGACTACCTGTAAACTATAGTTTAAGCAGGTAGCCTTGAAATATTTATCAATTGTATTAAAATTATACACGTATTAAATAAATTATACAAGTGTATAAATAAAAATACTTGTGTAATATTTGGAAAGAGGAGTAGAGATTATGAAAAAGATAAGTAATTTTATCGTTCGCGCAAGATATTGGTTACTTGGTGTTTTCGTAGTATTAGTAGGCTTATCTGCCTTCCTAATGACTCAGGTAAACATCAATTACAATCTTATGCAGTATCTTGATTCTGATTCATCTTCAACTGTTGCCCTAACAACAATGGAGGACGAATTTGGATCAGTTGGTCAGTGCCAGGTTATGGTAAGTGACGTCACTTATAGTGAGGCTTCTGAAATTAAGGTTATAATTTCTGAGGTTGATGGTGTAAGTGAGGTAGTATTCGCTTCAAGTGCAAGTGATACTGAATATTATAATAGTGAAACAAAGGAAGCCTTATTTAAGGTATTCCTTACAACAGGTAATTTTGATACTGAATCATATGAAACATTAGATAATATTAGAGATGCAGTTAAGGATTATACAGTATCATTAAATGGTGGTTCTGTAACAAGCCAGTTTTTAACCGAGGCTCTAGATAGGGATATGGTTATTATCCTTATTATTGTAGTTTTGGTAGTATTTGTGATTTTAGCAATTACATCTAATTCATGGGTAGAACCAGTAATATTTATGGTAATTGCTGGTGGTGCTATCCTAATTAATATGGGTACTAATATATTATTAAATTATATTCCATATATTGGTAATTCAATGTCATTTATTACTAAGAGTATCGCAGCTGTAATGCAGCTAGCATTATCTATGGATTATTCAATTGTATTACTTCATGCATATCGTGAGGAAAAGGAGAAGACAGCGGATAAAAAGGAGGCAATGGCTAACGCTCTTGCAAGAAGCTTCGCCCCTGTATCATCATCTTCAATTACAACTATTGCAGGCTTAGTAGCTTTAATGTTTATGAGCTTCTCAATTGGATTTGATATTGGCTTAGTTCTTGCAAAGGGTATTTTATTAAGCTTATTATCAGTATTCCTATTCATGCCATCATTATTATTAATCTTTGATAAGCTATTGGTTAAGACAAGTCATAAGCCTATTGATATATTAATTCATGAAAAGATTCAAGCGCATAATAATAAAAAGGCTAAGGCTGGTAAAAAGGTTCATACTATTGCAGGCTTCCAAAAGAAAACTAGAATTGCAATTCCAGTAATAGTTTTAGCTTTAGTTATTGTAGGTGCCATCTTCAATTTTAATTCAGAATATAATTTTACATTAAAGGCATCAACTGATACTAATGCACAGGTCAATGTAGATGATAAGGCTATTACTGATTCATTTGGTACGCAAAATACCTTAGTAGTATTAATTAATAAGGATAATAAGACTAAGGAAGAAATTGCATCAGAAGAGGAAGAAATCATAGCCTATATGAAGAATTATACATATAATGGTGAAAATGTAATTAATTCCGCTCAGGGCTATAGTACATATGGTGTTTATTTAAATTTAACATCAGATCAGTTTGCAGAAATCTTCTTAAGCGCTGATTCATTAGGTGCTAATAAGCGCGCTATGGCAACTCTATATAGCTATATGGAGGCTGAAGGATTAACAACTACTGATAGTGAAGGTAATTTAGTCGCAAATGTTTATGATGTAATTGAATACGCAACTAAGAATGAGGGTGCTAAAAAGATTACTGATGCCTCTCAGGCTTTAATTGATCAGGTAAATACAGTTTATACAACAAAGCTTACTGCAAGTGAATTCGCGACTGCTAATTCATTAAATAGTACAGTAGTTAATCAGGTATATGCCGCAGCTGGTAGTGATTCAATGACTACATATGAGGTATTAAAATTTGTAGTAGATAACAATTATGCAAGTGCAGCCTTTAGCCAGGTTCAGGCTGATATTGATTCATCATATTCAGATTTAGTAAATGCTAATGTATTTAATGAGGATGGCTCAGTTAATGAGGTCACAGTTAATGCAATGAAGACTTATATTGCGGCAGTAGAGGCAGGAAAGCTAGATTCAACTGATACTGTTGTTGCCGCAACATATAAGAAATATAAGACTATTACAGCTGATTTAAATAAGGAAGCTATTATGTCTAATTATCCATTTATTGATTCTGATACAGCTGATTTATTATTAAATGGTAATACAACAACTCCTAATTATTTAATTATTCAAGCAAGCTCATTAAAGACTATCCCTACATTATATGGTAATGCTATGCAGTCATTAATTGAGGCTAAATATAGCCAGATTCCTGATCGTGATTTAGAATTAACAAAGGAAGATGTTTTATATAATTATGGTCTTGATAGTGATACATTAGATTTATTATTTACTAATGGTAATATTACTAATTATCAGCTATTTGCAACATTATCAACTACTCAATATTTTAAGAATGAGGAATATGTAAATACATTACAAGCAGAATTTAGTAATAATTATGAATCATTCTCTATGTTTGAATCTGATAATTATATTAGAGTAATCTTCAATTTCAATATGCCAGTATCTAGTGAGGATACATTTACTGCAATTAATGAAATTACAGATCATTTATATTCGACATATTCAGATGTAGAGGTTGTAAGTGAATCATTTGTATATTCACAGATTAAGGATGTATTTAATCAGGATATTGTATTAGTTAATTTAATTTCATTCATTGCAATCCTATTAATTATTGCAATAACATTTAAGTCATATTTTGTCCCAGTATTATTAACAGTATTAATCCAGGGTGCTATTTGGGTAACAATGGGTATTTCTACAATGACTGGTAACAATATCTTCTTTGTATGCTATATCGTTGTTATGTGTGTACAAATGGGTGCGACAATTGATTATGGTATTTTATTAACTAATAATTATAAGGAAAATAGAAAGAGCTATGGTGTAATGGATTCAATGTCTCTTGCAATGTCATCAAGCATTTCAACTATTCTAACATCTGGTTCAATCCTAGTTTTAGCTACACTAATCATTGGCTTAGTATCTAAGGTATCTATTATTTCTGATTTAGGTCTATTATTATCAAGAGGCTGCTTAATATCAGTATTAATGATTATCTTTGCTCTACCTCAGTGCTTAATGCTATGTGATAAGATAATTGAAAAGACAACCTTCAGAACAGAATTCTATAAGGGTGAGGATGGTATCCTTGCAAGTGGTAAGGAAGTAGAAGGCGATGATTCAGGCTATATCGTAGATAATGGTGATCAAGCCTTAGATGAATCTAAGAATAAGCTAAATCCTCATGGGTCTAATTAATGAATAAATCCGGTTTTTACCGGATTTTTCATTTTATATGGTATAATCTGATTGGGTGGTGCTAAAATGCTAAAAATTGGAATTTATGGCTTTGGTGGTGTAGGATGTGCAATCTATCATGAGCTAAAGGATTATAAGGATTTATATATCCTTGTCGATGAGGATAGAAAGAAAAGATATGAAAGTGATGGAATTATAATTAATGATATTAAATACAATCCAAATTATATAACTAGTGGAATTATGGATATTATCATTATTGCCTTAAAGAATTACCAGCTTAAGGATTCTTTAGAGGCTTTAAAGAAATTCTCTAATAAATATACAGTCTTTCTTCCTATGCTAAATGGCATTACTGCCCATGATGTAAGAAAGGATTATTATCCATTTAATAGAGTATTATATGGAGTAATTAATGTTGAATCTAATAAGATAGGAAATGTATGTAAAACATCTAAGATTATTAATTTTCAATTTGGAGATGAATATAATTATGTTTTAAGATGGCCATTAAGACCTTTAAAGAAAATATTAGATAAATATCATATGAATAATCATATTTATCATAATATGAAAAGAAGAGTCTGGGATAAATGGACATTAAATCTTGCAATTAATCAGGTATCTGCCTTATGTAATGCAACATATATGGATATGTCTCATCCTTTAGTTAAGGAGGTATTATTCAATATGGTAGATGAAATATATGAGGTATCTATGTATTATAATATTGGTTTAACTCCTGATGATATTTTAGGATTAAAGAATATGATTAATAATTTTAAATCTGACCGAGTAACATCACTTACTGTTGATTTTAATAAGGGTGGATTAAATGAGCTTTCATCATTTGGAGAGACTTTCCTAGAGCTTGCTAAAAAGGCTCAAATAGAGACTCCAGTTAATAAAACTGTATATAATCTTTTAGCAGGATTAGATGATAATAAAAAGAGAAAATAAAATAGAAAGAGCCACCGAATAAGGTCCGGTGGCTCTTTCCTTTTTGGGAGAGATTATTTTGAAAAGTTATTATCTTTTGCACTTATTATAATACCACTTATGAAAGCGCTTGTCAACAAGCAATATAGCCATTTTTGGGTAATTGGTCAAAAATAAATATTTATTAATAAAAATATGGTATAATGGTCGAGAGGTGTTTTAATTATGGATAGAAGAGCGTATTTAATGGATATGAGAAAGAATGGTTTATTAAAGGGATTGAAGCCATGCTTCGTATCATTAAAATTAAATGGTGGAAAAATATATAATGAGGGATCTGCGGATTTCATTATGAGCTTAAAGAATGGTGTGTTACATTTCCAGAAGCTTTCATTTTTATTTAGGAACCTAAAGCCAAAGGATGATTTCGATGTTCATGCTGGCCGCTTTATTGAATACAGATTAGATACTTCTAAAAACTTCTTAAATACATTAGATTTTTATGATAAGGACGGCAATTATCTTGAGATTATTTATGCAAAGGGTAGAGAGGATACTCTTTCAACAGAGGATAATATTGTAAGAATTATTAAAGAGCTAGAGGAAAGCTTTAACCTTAAGGAGGCTAAATAGTATGCCAGATAAGGATAAGAATAAGAATAAGGATGAAAAGACCTTAACAAAGGAACAGCAGGAGCTTATTAAAAAATACGAAAGTGGTCAAAAGAGAAGACCTACCTTTAATGATAAAAAGGAAATGTATTTAAAGCAAACTGACAGAAATTATAAGGATGGTGACCGCAATTGATTAAATTAGGAGAATTTACTAAGCTTGAGGTATTAAGAAAGTCTGACCTAGGTTATATGCTAGGTGATGGTGAGACTGAGGTTTTATTACACTTTAAGCAGTCATCTAATGAGCATAAGGATGGCGATAAGGTAAATGTGTTCATATACGCAGATAAGGCAGGAAGACCTACTGCGACAGAGATTGCCCCTACTGTAAGTATGGGTAAGCCTGGTTTTGTAAAGGTAGTAAGTGTACTACCTGGTTCAGGAGTATTTGTTAATATTAATACTCCAAAGGATGTATTTATTTCTAGAGATTATTTACCATATGATGAGACTTTATGGCCTCAAATTGATGATGAAATGTTTGTAGATTTAAAGATTAAGAAGGGTATGCTTGTAGCAAAGCCTTTAGGTAGATATGATATTGTTGCCCTACATAGACAGGTTAATTATTTAGAGGGCGAGGATGTATCTGGTGTAGTTATTAGAGTTGGAGATAAGGGCTTAGGTATTATTACTCATGACCCTATGTATATCTTTGTTCCTAATACTCAAAAGAGAGGCAACTTTAGACTTGGTGAAAATGTTACTGTAACTATCACTAAGGCACTAGGTGAGGAATATTATGGCACTATGAATGCTAGAAAAGAGGATATGATTGGCCCCGATAGAGAGCTTATCCTTAAGTATTTAAATGATCATCATGGTGTAATGATTATTACAGAAAAATCATCACCTGAGCTAATCGAAAAGACATTCGGATTATCAAAGAAGGCTTTTAAGAGAGCTTATGGTGGATTATATAAGGATAGAATCATTGATTTTGATGAAGAAAAAACATTTTTAGTAAAGAAATAAACTTTTGTGAATTTTTGTGAATTTATGTTGCGAAAATAAAAATTTGTTTGTATAATATGAGTAAAGAGGTGATAAGAATGCTTGAATTTTTTGATCCAGACGATAAAGCTGGTACAGCAACATTCTATGACAGACACATATTATTCAACACAAAGCTTATAAGACATTTTGCAGAAGCGTATAAGGTAAGAGTTGGATTCGATAAGGAATTAAGAAAAATATATGTATTCCCAATTGATAGAGATTTCGCAGAATCTGGTCAGATTAAGGAATCATCACTTTTATCCTTATCAGTATCTAAAAGCTATGTAAGAGTAGCATCTAAGCCCCTTATGGACTTTATAGCAGAAGCCTTTGGTATAAAGATTGCTAAAGGTGAAAGCAAGCAGTTTAAGGCAACCTATGATGAGAATAAAAAATGTGTTGTCATTGACTTAGGAGGTGCAGAATAATGTTTTTAGCATTTGATATTGAAGCCTATACTATTTGGTTTTGGCTTGCAGCATTTGTATTTACGATTATATTAGAGGCAATCACACAGGATTTTGTTTCTGTATGGTTTGCAGCTGGTTCATTCGCGACCCTATGTATTTGTTATTTTGCCCCATGGTGGGTTGAGGTTATAGTATTCCTAGTAATTTCAGTTGTATCATTAATTGCAACTAGACCATTAGTTAAAAAGCTAATGAGAAGTCAGATAAGAAAAACAAATTCTGATGAATTTATTGGTCAAAGAGTTAAATTACTTAAGGATACATCTAAATTTGAATCTGGTGAGGTAAAGATTAATAGTATTATTTATACTGCAGTTTTACCCGATGATTCAGATGAGGAAATAAAGGCTGATTCAATCGTTGAGATTGTATCTATAAAAGGTAACAAGGTAATTATTAGAAAGGTGGAGAGTGAATAATTATGACAACAGGTCAGGTTACAGCAGTTGTAGTAGTTTCTATTGTAGTCGGTATTATTTTAATTTATTTAATTACTAGAATTAGAATTGTTAGACAGACTAGCAAATATGTAGTTGAAAGACTAGGTGCATTTAGAGCAACTTGGGGTGTAGGTGTACATTTCCTAGCACCATTTATTGATAGAGTTGCTTATGTAGTAACAATGAAGGAGCAGGTTAAGGATTTCGATCCTCAGCCAGTTATCACTAAGGATAATGTTACTATGCAGATTGATACAGTAGTATTCTTCCAGGTTACAGACCCTAAGCTTTATGCATATGGTGTTGAAAACCCATTAGTTGCTATTGAGAATTTATCTGCAACTACATTACGTAATATCATTGGTGAATTAGACCTAGATGAAACATTAACATCTAGAGATATTATCAATACTAAGATGAGAAGTATTCTTGATGAGGCTACAGACCCATGGGGAATCAAGGTTAACCGTGTAGAGGTTAAGAACATTTTGCCTCCTAAGGATATCCGTGAATCAATGGAGCGTCAGATGAGAGCTGAACGTGAGCGTCGTGAAAAGATCTTACTTGCAGAAGGCGAAAAGAAGTCACAGATTCTACTTGCAGAAGGTCAGAAGGAATCACAGATTCTACAGGCAGATGCTGAAAAGCAGGCTAAGATTTTACAGGCAGAGGCACAGGCTGAATCCATCCGTAAGGTTAAGGAAGCAGAGGCTGAAGGTATTAGACTTGTAAGACAGGCTGAAGCTGAAGGTTTAAAGGCACTGGCTGATGCAGGTGTTACTCCTGAGGTATTAACACTTAGAAGCTATGAAGCAGTTAAGGATTTAGCTAATGGTAATGCAACTAAGATTGTAGTACCAAGTGATTTACAAAATCTTGCAACCCTAGCTACAACAGTTAAGGATATTACAGAAACAGGTGAAGCTAAAAAGCCAAATACTAAGAAATAATAAACAATTAATCCTACCATATTAATTATGGTGGGATTTTTCGTTTAATTAGGTATTGCATTATAAATTTAATTGTGCTAAAATAAACGGGCGTAAATAAAGTGGTCCGGTAGTTCAGTTGGTTAGAATGCCTGCCTGTCACGCAGGAGGTCGCGAGTTCGAGTCTCGTCCGGACCGCCATTTACGAAAATGCGCTCATAGATCAATTGGATAGATCGTTTGACTACGGATCAAAAGGTTAGGGGTTCGAGTCCTCTTGGGCGCGCCAGTCTGATTATTTAAAGTCTCAAATTGAGGCTTTTTTGTTTATATCTAAGTTACACTTAGGGCTTTGTTTTTTAGTATAAATAATGTACAATGTATTAGGTGATTTCATGAGGCTAGAGGAATTATTAAATAAATTTAATGATTGTGATTCATTTGAGCTTTGTGCATATGCTAATGTTAAAAAATGCATTAGTATGGATGATGCAGAAAAAGAAAAGGCAAATATGGAAAAAATCATTAAGCAAAAGATTAAATCTGAATATGATAGAGATCATAGATGGATGATTGAACCATTTGAAGCCTTTTATGAGGATATTTTAAATGATGTTGAATCTGGTGAATATGATAAAAGAGGAGAATTTAAATATAAGAAGCCTATTAAGCTTTTAGCAACTGCTTATTCAAAGATTTTCCTACTTGAGCAAAGTATTGAAATAATTAATGCTAGAACGAATGCTAATAATTCGACTAATCCTTTAGATATTTTTAAGGATGATAGCTATAAGGATTTAAAGGATTCATTAATATCATGTGATTTAACTAATCATACTCATTGTACAGAAGGACCTGATTTTTTCGTATATAGATTTAAGCTAGATGATAATTCAAGAGGTTGGTTATTAAAGAAGGATGACCAATTTGATTTTAATACTGATGAGCTAGCTGATTTAGCATTATATAGTAATAATAAGCTTAGATATTCATCATGTACTCATGAATTAATGGAAAATGAAATAAATGACTAAATTGTAAATTTGTGATAAAATATAGATTGTGCTTATTTTGGAGGTAGCAAAATGAATTTAAAGGATATAATTACAACAATTCCTAATTACCCTAAGGAAGGAATTATGTTTAGAGATATAACAACATTACTTCAGGATGGTGAGGCATTCAAGTATTGTGTTGATAAGATGGCTGAATTTGCAAAAGCAAATGGTGCAACTGCAATTGCAGGACCAGAGGCTAGAGGTTTTATCTTTGGCGCACCCGTTGCCGCAAAGCTTGGTATTGGCTTTATTCCAGTAAGAAAGCCAGGTAAGCTACCTAGAGCTCAGATTACAGAGGAATATACTCTTGAATATGGCTCTAATACATTATGTATCCATGAGGATGCATTAAAGAAGGGTGACAAGGTTGTTGTAATAGATGACCTATTAGCTACAGGTGGTACAGCCCTAGCTGCAGCTCACCTAGTTGAAAAGGCAGGCGCAGAGGTAGTAGGCTTAAGCTTCGTTATTGATTTAGTAGACCTTAAGGGTAAGGAGCTATTAAAGAAGTATCCTGTACTTACACTTGTTGAATATGAAGGAGAATAAATTCTTTGGTAGATTCAAGGTTGATTTTAGCAAGCTTGAACCATATGGATTTAAAAAAATAGATAATGATTATATCATTGATATAGATTTACCCAATAATGAATTTAAGGCTATTATTAAAATAGAGCCTAGTGGTGAAATAGATGGTGATGTAATCGAAAAGGAATTTAATGAGGTTTATTCTAATATTAGAGTTAAATCAGAATTATCATCATTTACTCAAGAAATAAAAGGGCAGTATTACGATATTTTAAATGACATTAAGAATAAGTGCTTTAAGGAATTATATTTCTTAACTGATCAGGCTAATCGTATTACAAGCTATATTATTAATAAATATGGAGTAAAGCCAGTATTTCCTTGGGATGATAAGGCTAATTCAACTGCAGGAGTATTTAAATGTCCTGATAATGATAAGTGGTTTGGACTTATTATGGAAATTGGAATAAATAAAATTAAGAAGAATAAGTCTAATGATTTAGTTAATGTATTAAATGTAAAAATAGATGAAACTAAATTAAATGATATTCTTAAATTAGATGGCTTTTATGAATGTTACCACATGAGTAAAACTAAATGGGTATCCATTTTACTTAATGATGAAGCAAGTGATGATGTAATTAAAGAATATATAGATTATAGCTATAATGTATTTAAAAGAAATACTATTTGGCTAGTGCCTGCTAATCCTAAGATGTATGATCCATATTTAGTATTTAAGGATTCTAACATAGGCATTTGGAAGCAGTATAAGGGTGCTAAAATTGGCGATACTGTTTATTTATATGCAGGTGCTCCTATTTCTGCAATCATTTATAAGATGGAGGTTGTAGAAATAAATATACCATATAATGAAAAAATGGATATTATTAAGGTAAAGCTAATTGAGCAATATCCTACTGATTTATATCCATTTGAATTATTAAATAAATATGGTGTAACAGCTATAAGGGGTCCAAGAGGACTAACTGATGAGCTTTTAAAATATATGAATACAAGAGTCTAACTTTGGTAGTTAGACTTTTTTTGTTTTTGTACTAGAACACAAAAAAAGTAAAAAAAGATATTTTTCAACCAATATTGGTGTATTTTTAAATATACATAAAGTATATAATATGTCCGTATAATGATGGAGGTTGTAGTTATGACTAATGATAGAATTTTTACATTTGAAAAGATTCCATCTTCAGTAGAAGAGTTAAAGTCATTAAGCTTTTTCAATCAAAAGGATTATGCTAGTGTCGCAGTTGCAGCTATGATCGCATTTAAGGTTTATGCCACAAATAAGAATTTAGCACTTGAGATGCTTAATTCAATTAAAGGACCACAGCAGCTAACTACATATGATATTAGCTTCTTAAATGATAGATTAAGAGATAAGCTATATCTAGCTGATTCTTATTTTCAGGGAGCATCAGTAGCCAATGGCTATACACCAGATTCTCCCTATACGCTTGCAATAAAGGAAGGTGCCTATAGTCATGTTGAAGATGGCTATGTGGTTGTATATTTACAATCATCTGGTGCTGATTCTGCAAGAGGCATTAAGCTTAGACTTAAGCCATCAACAGGTGAATGGTTCTTATGGGGATACTCAAGCATTTTATCTGGAATTAGAATTCCAGCAACATTAAATGATTGGGCATAGGACTAAAAAAAGCTATCTCGTTGTGATAGCTTTTTTATTATTGTTCTCGATCGATTTTCGCAGTTGAATCTAATACTAAAATATTATCGAAGCCTTCACTAATTGTAGGGAAGTTTTTATCTAAGGAGTTACGCATATCTCTGATGATGTTTTCAGGGACATGTCTTAGACGCTTAGAATCTCTTGAAATAGCAGTGTTGGCATCAGTATTGATAACAACACAAATAGCTTTGCCCTTTACTGCCTTTGCTATATCAATATATTTCTTTCTATGCTCAGGTAGTATAGCAGTAGAATCGATACAAATATCTTGGTTATTGGCAAGTCTTTCTCTTGCCATGTCCTCCATCATAGGGAAGACTGATAAATCAACTGGATCTAAATGGAGTTTTTCTCTTAATTCATCACTTGCTGCAATTTCATCATCTAAGAAATTGCCATGAGCAAATGTTGATTTTCCTGCACCTGGTATACCAACCATTAAATATAATGTTTTCATATTTAAAATCACCAGTATATTTATAATATATTTTGGGTAGAAAATAAAGTGAAAAATACCAAATGTAACAATAATTTGAAATTATGCTCTTTTGGTATTGATTAGTAGGAAAATATGCTATAATAGGGATAGTTTTAGCGTAATGTAAAGTGCCACTTGACAATATTCTAATTGCGATTTGGTGGTTTAATTCTATATTTTTTGTAAAATATAATTGAGGTGAGTAGTAAAATGGAGATTGGGAAGTACTTGCAAAAGGCAAGGAAAAGAAAAGGTTTGTCGCAAGAAGAGGCTGCTAATTTCTTAAATGTTTCTAGACAGTCTGTAAGCTTATGGGAAAATGATCAGACTCAGCCAACACTAGATAATTTGGATGCCATGAGTGATTTATATGGTGTCACTATTAGTGTGCTTACAGGTCAGATGCAATTCCCTGAGGAAATTCAAGCTAGAATACAGGTTGAAGAGCCTATGGATGATGTTATGCCTGAAATAGCAGAAGAATTACCTGCAAAGAGAGCTCATATTCCAACAATTATAAGCTTTGGCATTGGTATGGCTTTAATTGTATTCTTTGCAGTGCCATATTTAGGAATTGGTTTATCTCTTGTAGGAATTATTTCATCAGTTTCTGCAAGAAAGCTATCTAAAAACAAATTTAATCTTGCTGGATTAATATTCTCAAGTGTCTATCTTATTGCTGCCTTAGTAGCTACCATTGCTGGTAGTAATATAGGATTATACTAGGAGGATCATATGAAGAAGCTAAGAATAATAATGCTTTTGTTATCATTTTCATGGATATTCCTTCTAAGCTCATGTGGTAGTTCTGGCGCACCGCAACCTGAGGAATCATCATCAGGTGGAGATACATCAAAGGTTGTATATGATTATGAATATGATCTTTATAATAAGGATGTAGATGAAATTATTGAACAGGTTGAAACTAAGGTCAAGGGATATAAGGGCTATGTTAAGAGCTCTAAGAATTATGATGATGAATTTACAAGAATAGTATATAAGGTTCCATCTGGGGATGTAGAATTATTTACTAAATTCATTGAATCATTTGATAAGATAACATCTAAGATTATGTCTACAGAAAATGTTGATTCTGAATATTCATCTATATTATCTGATATTGAAACACTTGAGGTAACCAAAGCTGCCTATAATGCAATATTAGACGAATATGGAGATGAGCTTAGCGCTGATAAGCAGGCTGCATTAAAGCAGGAAATCATTGAAATAGATGAGCAAATCGCTGCTTTAAATAAGCAAAAGTCTGCGATTGATGAGCAGGTTAATTACTCAACTGTAACTGTTGATTATTATGCCCAATCTTATTCAACAGGAAGTATCAGTATTGGAAGTACATTAGGAATTGTTATTTTATTATCTTTACCTTTTGGAGCAGTTGCTGGTTTAATTTATTTAGTAACTATCTTATCGCAAAGACGTAAAGAAAACAAAATAGAGGAATAAGTTACATACCACTCAAATTGAGTGGTATTTTTCTTTGGCTTTGTTTACTTTAATTTGCGAAAATGGTAAAATATTTTATGACTTATTTTGCTTTTATGGGGGTTAAGAGTATGGAGATGGAGTGGCCATATGACAATGAATTAAATGTAACTGAGGTAGTAGATACTGATGTTTTAGTTTTAGGTGGTGGACTTGCGGGATGCCACGCTGCAATTGCGGCAAGAAGAGCAGGAAAAAATGTTATTTTGGTTGAAAAGGGTGCAACTGTTAGGTCGGGGTCTGCAGGTACTGGCTTTGACCACTGGGAAATGGCTTGTACAAATCCTTGCTGTAAGGTAACTCCAGAGGAAATGACCTATGCACTTGTTGATGAGCAGGATCATTATTCTAATGCGATTGCTCATTATATTGAAACAAGAGAGGGTTATGATAGACTTCTTGATATGGAAGCATTTGGTGGTAAGATTCGTGATACAGAGGGCGAATTTATTGGGGCTCCCTTTAGAGACCCAAAGACTGGCTTAATGTTTGCTTATGATTATACTAATTGCTATACATTAAGAGTTTGGGGTTCAACATTTAAGCCATCACTTGTTAAGGAATTAAAAAAGCTTGGTGTAAAAATATATGATCATACTGAAGCAACGACATTGCTTACTAAAATAGTAAATGGTAAGAACACTAATGTTGGTGCAATTGGTATGAATGTACATACAGGAAAAATTACTATTTTCCGTTCTCATTCAACTATACTTACAATGTCTAGACCGGCAAGAGTATGGCTATTTAACGCTGATACTCCAGGCTTATGTGAGTTTAGACCATTCCAATCAATTGGGTCTGGTCATGCGATGGGCTATCGCGCAGGCATGGAATTTACTATGATGGAAAAATCTGTAAAGGGTGAATTTTCAGCTGCAGGTAGAAGCTATCCTCCATATGGGGCTGGTAATAATCATAATACTTGGTATGCCGCAACTATGGTTGATGCAAGAGGTGTTGAAATTCCATACGTTGATAGAGATGGTAATGAATTAAAAACTGTTTTAGAAAGATACACTCCTGTTAAGGGACAAAAATTCTTTTTAAAGGGTGGAGTTATTGATGAGCCTAAGTACGAATATAGAGGCCCTGAGACTTTAAATTATGGTGAATTAGTTAAAAGAGGATATCAGCTTCCATTCTTCGCAGATTTATCAAAGATGCCTGATTACGAAAGAAGAGTTATCTGGGGTATGATGGTTGGTGAGGAAGGAAAGACTAAGATTCCTATTCTTAAAAATTATACTGATCGTGGCTTTGACCCAACTAAGCATATTTTGCAATCATATGGAACTGGTTGGCAGTCTGCAACATTCCTAGATCAGGAGCGTCAGCTATTTGGCGCACCCGGCGGAATTATTACAAACTGGGAGCTTATGACTAATATTGATGGAGTATTTGCGGCAGGAGATCAGCTTTATGCATCAGATTGTGCAGGATTTGCTTGTGCAACTGGCTATTATGCTGGTAGATGGGCCGCTAAATTTGCAAGTGATAAGCCTTATTATGATTATGATAAGGAATATGTAAATAAGGAAATTGAAGCTTTATATAAGCCTTTATTTACTGAAGATGGTATTGACTGGAGAGAGGTCAATATGGCTGTTGCTAAATGCATGCAAATCTATTGTGGTGGAACTAAATGTGATGAAAATCTTAAGCAAGGGTTATTATTGCTTGAGGATATTGAAGCTAATGATTTTACAAGAATATCTGCAAGAAACCCACATGAGCTTATGAGATGCCACGAGGTTAGAGATATTATTACAGTTTCAAAAATGATTATTAATGCTTGTCTTTTAAGACACGCATCTAGCGAGCCTTTATATTTTGTTAGAACTGATTCTAATAATGAAATAAAGGAAAAAGAGAAGGGATTCATTACAATTTATCAGGAAAATGGTATCGTTAAATCAAGAATGGTACCTCATGATTACTGGGGAGATTGTAAGGTAGAATACGAAAAGAGAAATAAGGATTATATGGAGGAAAGAAAAAATGGCTAAGCAGAAGCAATTTACAGCAGGTGTTGTAAGCTGCAGTACAATGCCTATTACCTATGATTCATCTAAATGCATAGGATGTAATAGATGTACATACGTTTGTCAGGTTGATATTTTAGTTCCTTCAAAAACTAAGGGTGAGCACCCAATAGTTATGTATCCTGGTGAATGCTATTATTGTGGTGCTTGTGTTATGGAATGTCCTGTTGAAGGAGCGATTAAGCTAAGGCATCCACTTATGAATAAGGCAAGATTTATTCCTATTATTGAGCCTAAAGAGGAGGATAAATAAAATGAAGGATTTAGATTTTTTAAAGGAAATTACTGATGTTCCAGGTGGTTCTGGAGATGAAGGATTTGTTAGAGAAATTTTAAAAAGAGAGATTTCTAAGGTTACAACTCCTCAGATTGATGGAATGGGAAATATTTATGGCTATGTTGGAAAGGGTCCTAAGGTACTTGCTCCAGGTCATATGGATGAGATTGGATTTAAGGTAAGAGGAATCACTTGTGATGGTGAGCTTTTAATTGGCTGTGCTGGATTCGTATTCCCTTATGGTGCTTTATGTCAGGAATATTCAGTTGTTACAGATGACGGAAGAATCATTGATGGTCTTATTGGACGTGATCCTGAGCAGGGTAAGCATGGTAAGCTAAATGAGATTCCTGATTTTGAGGATTTAAGAGTAGATATTGGCTGTAAAACTCGTAAAGAGGTAGAAGATTTAGGTATTGAAATTGGAAATTCTGTCATTGCTAAAAGCCACTTTATGCTATTAAAAAATAATCAAATGGTTGCGAAGGCTTGGGATAATAGAATTGGCTGCGCTGTATCAGTAAGAGTTATGCAGGATTTAGCTGATAAGGATTTAAAGGTAACATTTGTCGGTGGAGGTACTGTTCAAGAGGAGGTAGGTACTCGTGGTGCTAAGGCACTTGGTATTCATGAGGCTCCTGCAATTGCCTTTAGCTTAGATACTGCTCCAGCTGCAGATGAGGATGGTTCAAGAATTGGTTCTGGTCCACAGCTATTTGTTATGGATTCAGGTACTATTGCTCATAAAAAGCTACTTAGATTTGTTAAGGATATTGCAAAGAAAAACAATATTCCATATCAGCTATGCTATTTAAGACGTGGTGGTAGTGATGCGTGTGAATTCCAAAATGTGTCTGGAGGTATTCCGGTTTTAGCAATTGGTATTGCAGTAAAGAATATTCATACACCGATGTCAGTTATCTCATATGATGATTATATTAATACAATTAAGCTTACTGAGGCTGTATTATTAGCATTAGATGAAAAGACTATTGAGGAAATCAAATCATTCTAATTGAAAATTAAACCTAATGGGATTATAATAAACTATGGGTAATAGCTTTATGTATAAATTAGCAATCAGGGCACCTTTTTGCCTTTAGTATAATTTATATAATGCTAACTCTTTAATACGATTTGTGGTGGGTCGTATTTATAGCCCGTGTGGTGGCGGGAAGAAGGATCACTGAGAAGGACAGTGATCTTGGACCGGACGTTTGAGGATGCGTCTGGTCCTTTTTTTATGCAAAAAAAGCTGCCACCTAAGTGACAGCTAGTTTTGGAGTTTACTTCTTATCTACAAATACCTTCTTAAGCTTTGCAAATCTTGGAAGGCCATCCTCAAGTGGTGCAGCAGCATCGCCCTGAATTAGAGGTAATGCATAATCTACATATGCCTGAGTTAAACCAGTTCCATCCTTGTTAATCCACTCAAGAGGTACAGTTTTTTCTGCGTTTGCAACTTCCTCAAGAGGAACCTTGATGTATTCACAAGAATATACACCATTGTCCATATGACGCTTAAAGCCAATCATATAATCAGTGATACCAGAAGTAGCAGCCTTAACAGCCTCTCTACCTGCATTGAATGCCTCTTCAACATCTACCTTAGATGCTAAATGCTGAGCACATCTCTGAATTAATGAGAATTCGATAGGTCTTACCTTAACGTTTAGCTTATTCTTTAATAAATCAGCTAATACCTGAGCAGTACCACCCATCTGCTTATGGCCGAAAGCATCAACAGCAATAGAATCAGCAACTAATTCAGGTACATACTTACCTTCCTTAGTCTTGATACCTTCACTTACTGCAATGATAACCTGACCATTGTTTTCTTTATATTTCTTTTCAACATCTGCATAGAACTTGTCTAGGTCAAATGGAATTTCAGGTAAATAAATTAAATCTGGACCAGCACCCTTATATACTGCAAGCTGAGCAGCAGCAGTTAACCAACCAGCATTTCTACCCATGATTTCAACAACTGCAACCATTGGAGTATCATATACTGTTGCATCACACTTTAATTCCATTAATGTAGTAGCAACATACTTAGCTGCAGAAGCGTAGCCTGGACAGTGATCTGTAACTGCTAAATCGTTATCGATTGTCTTAGGTACACCCATACAGTAGCACTCATAACCAGAATTTTTCATGAACTTAGAAATCTTGTTGCAAGTATCCATTGAGTCATTACCACCATTATAGAAGAAATAACGGATATCATACTTCTTGAATACCTCAAGTAGCTTCTTGTATTCAGAATCATCTACATTTAAGTCCTTTAATTTATATCTTACAGAACCAATTGAAGAAGATGGAGTAGTCTTTAATAACTCTAGCTCCTTAATATCCTCCTGATTGATATCATAGAACTCTTCGTTTAAGATACCTCTAATACCATGAGCAGCACCGTAAACCTTAGTTACATTTGGCTGATTTAAAGCCTCTAAAAATACACCTGCTGCAGATGCGTTGATTACAGACGTTGGGCCGCCTGACTGGCCAATAATAGCCGCACCTTTTAATTTGTTCATACTATTTATCTCCTTGTATTAAATTTGGATCGCTCCTATTTATAAATTAATTCTAATTTATTTATACCTAAAAGTCAATCTCAGTATATAGTTAAAACTAAATTTGTTAGCCCCTCTGACTTAATTATAATACAAACTTAAAATTTAAAATAGAGTCTTATTGTAAAAAAAAGTCAAATATTTTATAATGTAAGCATATTTTGATATGAGGTGTGCAAAATGGCAGATTTAAAAATGGCAGTAATCGGTAAGGATGTATCTGGTTCCTTATCACCAGTTATGCATAAGTTTATCATGGGTAAGCTTGGTTTTAACGTAGAATATGACAAGGTTTCAATTGATCCTGAAAATTTTGAAAAGGAATTTCCAAAGGTTTATGCAGAATATGATACTTTAAATGTAACTATTCCTTATAAGCTAGATGTAATTCCATATATGAGCGAATTAAAGGAAGATGCAGTAGTAATGAAGTCAGTTAATACAATTGACTGCAGAACTAAGTTTGGATATAACACAGATGGTGTTGGCTTTATGCTAATGATTGAAAATGCAGGTGTAACTGCAAATGGTAAGACTGTATTAGTTTTAGGTACAGGTGGTGTAGGTAGAACTGTAATTAAGAAGCTTGTTACATCAGGTGCTACAGTATCTGCATTTGATTTAAATCAGGATGGCTTAAAGGAATTACATGAGGATTTTCCTAAGTTCACTCCACTTACAACTATTGAAAACAAGCATTATGATATTATTATCAACTGTACAGGTGTTGGTATGCATAAGAGTGTAGGTAAGTCTCCAGTATCTGAGGATTTATTAAAGCTATGTGATGCCGCAGTAGATTTAATCTATGTACCAGCTGAATCAGAGTTCCTAAGACTTGCAAGAATTAATGGAAAGAAGACTGTTAATGGTGAGGCAATGCTATTCTATCAGGCATATTATGCTGATTGCTTATTCCTAGGTAGAAAGAGCTCAAATGATGAAGCTAAGGTATTATTTGAGGAATACAGAAATTTATAATTGTTTTAAGAATGGACTATCATCGAACGATAGTTCATTTTTTGCTATATATAATAACTAAAGTTATTACATTTTCTTGCTTAATTTTAAAAATTAATTGTTTATTGATTTTTTTTATTATATAATGTTACGTGGAGTGCTATTTGAAGGAGTGATGTATTTATGAGAATCGGTGTATTAACTTCTGGCGGAGATGCTCCAGGCATGAACGCTACTATACGTGCTGTTGTAAGAGCAGGTATAGCAAATGGCGACCAGGTATTTGGTATCTACGATGGATATAGAGGCCTAGTAGAAGGAAAGATTGTTGAGTTTTCTAGAAAGGATGTTTCTGAAATCTTAAACAAGGGTGGAACAATACTTGGTACTGCGAGACTTCCTGAATTCAAATATGAGCAGGTAAGACAGCTTGCAGTTAAGCAGTTACAAAAAAATGATATTGAAGCTTTAATCTGTATTGGTGGTGACGGTACTTATACCGGAGCTCTTAGACTTCATGAAATGGGAATCAGAACAATTGGTATCCCAGGAACAATCGATAATGATATCGCATCAACAGACTTCACAATTGGATTCTCAACTGCATTAAATACAATTTGTGACGCAATCGATAAGCTAAGAGATACTTCATCAAGCCATCAGAGATGTTCAATAATTGAGGTTATGGGACGTCATTGTGGAGATTTAGCTTTATATTCTGGCATTTGCTGTGGTGCTGAATATATTATTACAAATGAAACAGGCTTAGATAAGGATGATCTATTAGCTAGCTTAAAGGCAAATAGACTTGCTGGTCGTAAGCATGCTATTGTAGTAATTGCAGAAAACATGACAGATGTTTATCAGCTTGCTAAAGAAGTAGAGGCTTATTCAGGGTATGAATGCCGTGCTACTGTTTTAGGATATGTTCAAAGAGGTGGTACTCCTACCCCTGAGGACAGATTACTTGCCGCTAGACTTGGTAAGTACGCAATTGACCTTCTACATGAGGGCATAACAGGGGTTGCAGTAGGTGTAATCAAAAATGAACTACACAATACACCTATCGAAGAGGCTTTAGCTATGGTTAATGAACCAAGCGAGGAGCTACACAGACTAGTTCAGAAAATATCATAGTTAATAGGAGATTATTTAAAATGAAGAAGACAAAAGTTGTTTGTACAATTGGTCCAGCATCAGAACAGAAGGATTGCCTTGAAAAGTTAATCGGTACTGCTGGAATGAACGTAATGAGAATGAATTTCTCTCATGGTGATTACGATGAGCAGGGATTCAGAATTAAGAACGTTAAGGCTTTAAATGCTGAAAAGGGTTGGTTTACAGGTATGGCTCTTGATACTAAGGGTCCAGAAATCAGAACTGGTTTATTAGCAGAAGCTTATAACGGTGTACAGATTAAGGCTGGTGACAAGGTTGTTGTTACTATGGATTACTCTGTAGAAGGTGGCAAGCAGGCTGATGGTTCAGTTTTAGTTGCTATTTCATATGCTGGTTTATATGATGATATCTCTATTGGTAACAAGATCTTAATCGAAGATGGTTTATTACAGTTAGAGGTTAAGGAAAAGGCTGCTGACAAGATTTTAATTTGTGAAGCTTTAAATGACAGAAAGTTAAAGAACAAGAGAAACTGTAATGTTCCAGGCGTAGTTCTTAACATGCCTTATATCTCTCCAAAGGATAAGGCTGATATCGAATTCGCTGCTGATCAGGACTTAGATTTCATTTTCGCATCATTCGTACGTCGTGCTGATGATATCAAGCAGATTCGTGATATCTTAGCTGCTAAGGATAACAAGCACATCAAGGTTATTTCTAAGATCGAAAACCAGGAAGGTGTTAGAAATATGGAAGAAATCATCAAGTTATCTGATGGTGTAATGGTTGCACGTGGTGACTTAGGTGTTGACGTTGATGCTTGGGATTTACCAGAAATCCAGAAGGATATGATTTTCTTAGCTCAGTCTCAGGGTAAGATTGTTATCACTGCTACTCAGATGTTAGACTCTATGCAGCAGAACCCAAGACCTACAAGAGCTGAGGTTGCCGATGTTCATAACGCAGTATTAGATGGTACATCTGCTACAATGTTATCAGGTGAGTCTGCTCAGGGTGATTATCCATTCGAGGCTGTATCTTACATGTCTAGAATTGATGAAAGAGCTGAAGAATATGTTGATCATGAACAGATGATTGACAATGTTGTTTACAACAAGGAAGATATGACTGAGGCTGACGCTATTGGTTTAGCAGTTGCTACAGTTGCAAATTCATTCGATATCTCTGCAGTTATCGCTGAAGGTGATGTTGAATTAGCATTAGATTTATCTCAGTACAGACCAGCTGCAGATATATTCTTTGCAGTTGAAACTGCTGCAGATGCAAGAACTTTATCAGTTGCTTGGGGTATTCAGGCAGTTGTTGGTAAGTTAGCTGACGCTGAAGCTAAGGCTAAGGCTTGCTTAGGCTTAAAGGCTGGCGATACTGTAATTAAGGTATCTGGCAAGAAGTTCGAAATTACT
Organism: Acholeplasmatales bacterium; assembly: GCA_024697825.1. Classification (GTDB taxonomy): domain Bacteria; phylum Bacillota_I; class Bacilli_A; order Acholeplasmatales; family Anaeroplasmataceae; genus Anaeroplasma. Next base: position 16,329 of record JAILEP010000007.1, on the reverse strand, counting down.
GAAATCTAATAATTTCGTATTAACTTTACAATAATATAGGGGTGCGGGCTTACCACACCCCTTTACTTTTATAGGAGAGCTTATGTTTAGAATAGGATGTCATTTATCAATAGCTGGTGGCTTTACAGCTGCGGCTAAGGAAATAATTAATATTGGCGGTAATACATTTCAATACTTTTCTAGAAACCCTCGTGGTGGCTCCTTAAGAGAATGGAATGAGAAGGATTTTATAAGCTTTAAAAAGCTATGTGAAGAAAATGATATTAAAGATATTTTAACTCATGCACCATATACTCTAAATCCTGCCTCAGCTAAGGATAACGCAAGAGAATTTGCCTATATATGCTTTAAAGAGGATATTGAAAGGCTTGAGCATTTTGAACAACCTTTATATAATTTCCATCCAGGCTCATATACTACCATAGGACTTGAAAAGGGTATGGAATATGTCATAAATACATTAAATGATATAATGTATCCTAGCATGAAAACTACAATTTTACTTGAAACAATGAGTGGAAAGGGTACTGAAATTGGTAGATCCTTTGAAGAAATTGCCGAAATAATAAATGGGGTAAAAATCAAAGAAAAAATCGGTGTTACAATCGATACCTGTCATATTTATAGTGCTGGCTATGATATCGTCAATAACCTAGATGGAGTAATTGGTGAATTTGATAGAATCATTGGTCTTAAATATTTAAAGGCCATCCATTTAAATGATTCAATGACACCATTTGCCTCAAATACAGACCGTCATGCTAAGCTTGGTGAGGGTACTATTGGACTTGAAGCCTTAGTAAATGTTATAAATCATCCAAAATTAAAGGATGTTCCATTCTTTTTAGAGACTCCAAATGATTCGTTGGGGTTCAAAAATGAAATAAATGTACTTAAACGTAAAAGGGAAAACTAATTTGAGCGAGTTTTTCCTTTTTTCTTGTGTTAAAATAGATTTATAATCTATGCAAGAAAGGAAGTGGAAATATGTTTGCGTTTATCAAGAGCGTTACTTGGATTATCAAGAAGCAATGGTGGAAATACATCATTATTTTAATTCTTGGTCTAAGTGTTGCAGTTTTAAACCTATTTCCAGCCCGAATAATTGGTGAATTAACTGAGGGTATAGAAGCAGGAGAGGCTACTAAAAGCTTCCTATTAAATGACATTCTAATTCCATATATATGCGTAGTAATTGGCATATATGCAATCCAAATTATTAGAAAGGATTGTATGAACCTATTAACTACATCCATTTATTTCATGCTTGAAAAGAGATATATGGAAAGTATTCTTGCACAGGATGGTACATTCTTTGAAAAATTCCAATCTGGAGATTTATTATCTAGAGCCTTAGGTGATGTTAATACCGTTAAGTTCTCTGCAGGTAATAGATTAATGAATATTTTCATTGAATTTATTACAGTTATTATCACATTTGTGGCAATGATTTTAATTAATCCAATTCTAGCAGTTGCGTGCTTTGTTCCTCTTACTGCAATTTTAATCAGTAACATGTTCCTTAAGGCTAAGGTTCAGAACAACTGGAAGGTTGTAAGAGAAAAGAATGCAGAAATGAGTAATGTAGTCTTAGAAAGTGTTACTAATGTTAGAACTATTAGAGCATATTCTAAGGAAGAGGAAAATTATCAGAAGAATTTAGCTTATTCAAAGGTTGCTTATGAAACAGAGGTTAAAAACCTTAAGGTAAATATTATTTTCCAGCCATTATTCCAGCTAATTGTTGCAGCATCGACATTAATTTGCTTCGGACTTGGTGCATATTTTTATTGGAAGGGATATATTACTAAGCTATCAGATTTAGTTACATTTAATATTTATTTAGGCTTATTCCAATCACCACTTACAAGAATTGGTAACATGATTAATAATTTCTATCAGTCTTTAATTTCAGCTGATAGATTAAATGAAATATATAATTCAGTAAGTGTTGTAAATGAGGGTAGTGAAACTACTGAATCAATGGAAACTATTGAATTTAAGGATTTCTCATTTACTTATCCTGGTGATGAATATCAGTCATTAACTAATATTAATTTAAGAATTGAAAAGGGTAAAACAATTGGTATTGTTGGTAAGACAGGCTCTGGTAAGTCTACACTTGTAAGACAGCTACTTAGACAGTTCCCAACAGATGATAAGAGCATTTATATCAATGATCATGCAATTGAATTATTTGATAAGAAGAATATAAGAAGCCATATTGCCTATGTCCCACAGGAGCATGTATTATTCTCAAGAAGTGTTAAGGATAATGTTGCAATGGGTAAGGATAATCCTACAGATGATGATATTAGAAATGCAATTAAGCTTGCAGATTTTGGTAAGGATATTGAATATTTAGCTGATGGTTTAAATACTATCGTTGGTGAATATGGTGTTACCCTATCAGGTGGTCAGAAGCAGCGTTTAGGTATTGCAAGAGCGATGCTTAGAAATTCTGATGTTTTAATCCTAGATGATTCTTTATCTGCAGTAGATGGAAAAACTGAAGCTAATATCATTAAGAATTTAAAGGAATTCCGTAATGATAAATGTAATATTATTGTATGTCATAGACTTTCTGCCGTAGAACACGCAGATTTAATTGTTGTGCTTGATAATGGTAAGATTATTGAGCGTGGTAATCATAAGGAGCTTGTAGCCTTAAATGGCTGGTATGCTAACCAGTATGAAAACCAGAAGATGGAAGAAGGTGAAGCTCATGAGTAAAAAGCGTAAAGACGTCATGAAGAAATCAGCCTTACTTTCAAGAACAATGCCTTATATTAAAAGACATAAGGGTTTAGTTTTATTAACATTTATCCTTACTATTTTAACTGGTGTTTTATCTGCATCTACTCCATTTATTACTAAGGAAATATTAGATTCATATTTGCCTGATAAGGATTTTGTAATGGTAAGATATGCTCTAATTCTTTATGGATCTATTGTTATTTTAATCTTTATTGTTCGTTACTGCTTCCAGTATATTAACAATTTAACTGGTATGAAGATTGAGCGTGAAATCCGTGAGGATGCAATGAAGAAGGTAAATTATCTTCCTGTTGATTATTTCTCATTAGAGCCAGATGGTAAGATTGTTGCTAAAATTACATCTGATTCTAATGGTATTAGAGTATTCTATGTAAAGATGTTTGAAATATTAAATGCCATTTTAAACATTGCCATAGTATATGCTGGTATTATTATATTAAAGCCTGTTTTAGGTTTAATTATTTTAGGTATTGTTCCTATCCTATTACTTTGGATTACAGTTTATAGAAAATGGGTACATAAATATTTCGTTAATACAAGAGAATTAAGATCTCGTATTACTGGTAAGCTTAATGAAAATATTACTGGTGCACCTATTATTCAGGATTTTAATCAAGAGGATAAGATTCAAAAGGAATATGATGACCTATCATGGGAATTCGTTAAGAATGACCGTAAGGCACAGCAGACTAATAATGCGTTTGGATTTGAATTATTACAGTTTATTAAAAGACTTGCCCAAATTGCATTATTAATGTATTTAGGATTCCAATCATTAGAAATTGGTAGTGCCGTATTAACAATTGGTTTGATTTCAGCCTTAGTTGAAAACCTTGATAAGATGATCAACCCATTCTCAACTATCTTTGATAGCTTAAATGAGCTTGAGGATTCAATGGTTGGTGCAACTCGTTGTTATATGTTTATTGATGAGGAAAATGACACTAGAATCTTTGATGGAAGTGTTGCCCCATCAATTAATGGTGCAGTTGAATTTAAGGACGTAAGCTTTGAATATGTTGAAGGAACTCCAGTTCTTAAGCATTTCAATTTAAGTGTTGAGCCAGGCAAGACTGTTGGTGTTGTTGGTGCAACAGGTGCTGGTAAATCAACACTTATGAATTTATTATTAGTTTATAATGATTATCAGGGTGGTGAGGTCCTAGTAGATGGCCATCCAATCACTGAATATAATAAGGCATCATTTAGAAAGAATATGGGTATTGTACTTCAAACCCCTGCTTTATTTGCTGGTACTATCAAGTCAAATGTCACAATGGAGCGTGATTATCCAGATGAGGTAGTAGAGGATGCCTTAATTAAGGTTGGTGCTGGTGATTTATTAAAGAAGAATAAGCTTGGTATTAACGCACCAGTATCATTTAGAGGTGAAAACCTTTCTCTTGGTGAAAAGCAGCTAATTTGTTTCGCAAGAATTATATTAAGAAATCCTAAGATTTTAGTATTAGATGAGGCTACAGCTAATATCGATACTGAAACTGAAATGAAGATTCAAAACGCAATGCATGTCATTGCAGAAAATAGAACTACATTCATTATTGCTCATAGACTTTCTACTATTAAGAATGCAGATTATATTGCAGTATTAGATCATGGTGAGCTTGTAGGCCTTGGAAACCATAAATCATTATATGATGATTGTAAGGTTTATAAGGATATGTATGATAGTCAGTTTATGAATTTCAAAAATTAAATGTACTATAGTCCTATAATTAAAAATTATAGGGCTTTTTACTTTTTATATGATAAAATAATAGAGTGAGGTGATTTTTAATTATGAAAACTAAGATATTTGTTTCAAGCTCATCAGGGCTTGATTATATATCACATGCCCCAACTATTTCTGTCCTTCCAGATAGAATTGTTTTTTCAAGTGTTGAGGAATATGAAGATTATGCAGAATTAAAAGCACCTGAATTCTATACTAGACTTAAATATGATAATGAGGCTAAGCCAAAGATTTTAGCTGCACAATATGATTCAATTAATAAAATGATTGACCAAGCACTTAAATATAAATATGAGGCCTTTGTTGTTATTTTAAATAAGTTTGATGATAAATATTATGATGTTATTAAAAAGATAATTGAAAAGAGACCTGAAATTAATTTAACAATTATTGGCACATCTCTATTATCATATCCTTTAGCCTTAGGTGCTATCGCAGCTGATAAGATGATTAAGGCTGGTAAAACCTATCCTGAGGTTGAGCAAATGCTTGCGAATAGAAGTGATACCTTTGGTATTTATTTCTTTAGTCCAGATGAGGATATTCTACCTTCAATTATGAAAATTGAATATGATGAGGATATTGAGCTTTCTGGTACGAATGCCAATAGCTATATAGCAGATCAAAATGGTATTACATTAGTTAAAAAGAATAAGAAGGTATATCCTTATCAACAGCTTATTAGATTATTCTTTGATGCGATAAAGGATAAGGAAACAGAGCCTTTTATTCTATGTACAGATGAATATTCAATGTATGCTAAAACAATGGAAAAAAGGCTTGAATCTGAATATCCAGGCAAGGAAATTAAGAAGTATTATCTAACTCCAGAGTTTGGCTGCCAGCTAGGATGTAATGTTGTTGCGGTAGGTTATACCGAAAAGCTTAAATAAGTTACAACTAACTTGCAATACAATGGGCGTTATGTTAAAATAAATCTAGTTTTTTTATAAAATAAAAAAAGGAGTTAAAATCCAAAATGAATGTTTTAATTGTAGGACTTGGTCTTATGGGTGGTGCATATGCATATAAGCTTTTAAATGAGGGCTATACAGTATATGGATCTGATGTTAATAAATTATCAGTTGAATTTGCAATTGACAATGGCTTTGTAAGCGAAGGCTCTACTGAACCTGAAGAGCTAATTAAGAAATCTGATTTGATTGTTCTTGCAATTTACCCTCAGGCTATTATGGATTTTTTAACTAAATATAAGGACTTATTTACAGATAAGCAGGTTATTACTGATATTTGTGGAGTAAAGAGCTCATTTATAAATGCTGCAGAAGAAACTGCACTTCCAGCTAGATATGTATCACATCATCCAATGGCTGGTCGTGAGAAGGTTGGTATTGGCTTTTCAGCTGAGGTTGAATTTGCAGGGGCAAATTTCTTAATTACTACTACAGCTAATTCTAATAATGATGCGATTGAGGTATTAAAGAAAATAGGAAAAGACTTAGGATTTGGTAGAATCTCAGTCATTGATGTTGAAAAGCATGATCGTATGATTGGGTTTACATCTCAGCTTACTCATGCGATTGCAGTATCACTTGTAAATAGTGATCATGATAAGGATACTAAGAAATTTATTGGTGATTCTTATCGTGATTTAACTAGAATTGCAAAGATTAATGAGAATCTATGGTCTGAATTGTTTTTAGAGAATAAGGATTATTTACTTGAGCATATTCAGTCATTTGAAAATGAATTAGATAAGCTTAAGAATGCTTTAAAGAATAATGATAAGGAAGCATTAAAGGAATTATTCCGTTCATCTACTAAAATCAGGAAGGAAATGGATAAATAATGAAGGAATTAAACATTGAATTAAAAGCACATCCTTACAAGATTATTATTGAAAATGGTGCTTTAAAGAAAACAGCAGAATTCATTAAGGATATCTATCCAAAGGGTAAGGTATTTATCGTTACTGATGATGTAGTTGAAAAATTATATTTAAAGACTGTAATGGATTCTTTAAATAATGGTGGATATGATACTGATTATGTAGTTATCCCTCATGGAGAGGAATCTAAAACTTTAAAGTATTACGCATATGTTTGCGAGGAATTACTTAAGAAGGATATCAGAAGAAGTCAATTAATTATCGCCCTTGGTGGCGGTGTTATTGGTGATTTAACAGGATTTGTTGCATCAAGCTTATATAGAGGTATTCCATATGTTGGAATTCCTACATCACTATTAGCACAGATGGATTCATCTATCGGTGGTAAGACTGCAATTGATTTTTATAATAGAAAGAATATTTTAGGTGCATTTAAGCAGCCTGCTAGAGTTATTATTGACCCAGAAACTCATAAGACATTAGATGATAGAGAATTCAATAATGGTATGGGTGAATTAATTAAGCATGGCGCTATTGGTAATAAGGGATTATTAGATTCTTTATTAAATAAGCCTGCAATTGATGAAGATGTAATCAAGGAATCTCTATCTGTAAAGAAGAGAGTTGTTGAATTAGATGAATTTGATACCGGCGAAAGAATGAGTCTTAATTTTGGACATACATTCGGCCATATCATTGAGCTTAAGTATGGCTATAAGCATGGTGAGGCTGTTGCGATTGGTATGCTTATGGCACTTAAGATGGGTGAGGATTTAGGTGTTACTCCTAAGGATTGCTATCCAGTTATTTATAAGATTTTAAAGCTTTATAATCTACCTACAACTGAATATGATTATAAGGAATACTTAAAGGAGACTATGTACGACAAGAAGAATATTGCCGGCACAATCAACTTTATTTTATTAGATAAGCTTGGACATTATGTAATTTATAAGCTTACAGAAAAGGAAATTAAGGAGAAGCTTGTATGAATGTAACTATTAAGCCATCCTTCCTTCATGGTGATGTTGTTGTACCACCATCAAAGAGCTTATCGCATAGAGCTATTATCGCAGCTGCCTTAGCAGAGGGTGAAAGTAAGATTTCTAATGTTTTATTTTCTAAGGATATTAAGGCTACTATTGGTGCGATGAGAGCATGTGGTGCAGATATTAAGGAATTTGATGATTATTTAATCATTAAGGGCTCTAAGGTAAAAAGAGCTGAAAAGCTTATTGACGCAAATGAGTCTGGATCAACTATTAGATTTATGATTCCTATTGCTTTAGTTAACAATGAGCCTATTAAATTTGTTGGTCATAATCATTTAGTTAAAAGACCACTTGATACCTTCCTAGAGATATTTGATAAGCAGGGTATCAAATACGAAAGAGGAGAGGATTATTTACCTCTTACTGTAAATGGAGGCTTAAAGCCAGGAAGATTTGATGTTAGAGGTGATATCTCATCTCAGTTTATAACAGGTCTTCTTTATGCATTACCATTACTTGATGGTGATTCACATATCCATATCACAACTGAAATGGAATCTAAGGGATATATTGATTTAACAATTGATATGCTAAAGATGTTTGGTATTGAAATTGAAAACAAGAATTACCAGGATTACATTATAAAGGGTAATCAGAGCTTTAAGCCTCATGATTACGTAATTGAAGGGGATTATTCCCAGTCAGCATTCTTCCTAGAAGCTGATGCACTTGGTGCTGATATTAATCTTTTAGCAATGGAGGAGAATTCACACCAGGGTGATAAGAAGATTATCCAGGATGTTAAGGATTTAGGAGCAGATGTTACATTTAGTAATGGTGTTCTTAAGGCAAAATGTGATAAGCTTCATGGTGCAGTAATTGATTTTGCTCAGTCACCTGATTTAGGTCCAGCCCTTACAGTTCTTGCAGCACTTGCAGAAGGTAAGAGTGAATTTATAAATGCATCTAGACTTAGAATTAAGGAATGCGATAGAATAACATGTGTTAAGGATGAGCTTAACAAGCTTGGCGCAGATATTACTGAGCTACCTGATGGCATGATTATTAATGGTGTTGAGAAACTTCATGGGGGAGTTGTCGACTCACATAATGACCATAGACTTGCGATGGCATTTGCAATGGCAACATTAAAAATGGATGGAGACCTAACTATTTTAAATGCAGGTTCAGTATCAAAATCATTCCCGCATTTCTTTAAGGTTTTTGAAAGCTTAGGAGGCAAAGTTACATATGAAGACTAAATTAGATGAGGCAAGAGAAATTATTAATGAAGTAGATAATGAAATGATTAATCTTTTCATTAAGAGAATGGCTGCAGTTTCAATGGTTGCAGAATACAAGATTGAAAATGATATTCCTGTTCTTGATTCAATTAGAGAATCATCTATTAAGGAAAGAAATTTAGAAATCTTATCTAATAAGGTATTAGAAAAGTATTATCTAACATTCTTTGATGGTGTATTAAAGTCATCTAAGGATTATCAGAAATACTTATTAGATAAGTTTGAAAACGAAAAGAAGAACAAGTAATTTGGAGGAAATAGTATGAACCATATTGGACGTTTATTCCAGGTTAATATTTATGGTGAATCACACGGCGGTGGTGTTGGAGTTGTATTAGATGGAGTTAAGCCAGGCTTAGAGCTATCTAAGGAGGACTTTGACTATGATTTATCTAGAAGAAAGTCAGGAGGACTTGGAACTACTCCAAGAATTGAGCCTGATGAGGTTATAATCGATAGCGGTGTATTCAACGGATATACTACAGGCGCTCCAGTTTGCTTAAGATTCCTTAACACTAATACTAAGAGTAAGGATTATACAAACCTTGTTTACCAGCCTAGACCAAGTCATTCAGACTGGGTTGCAAGAGAAAAATATGACGGTTACAATGATTACCGTGGTGGTGGTCATTTCTCAGGAAGAATTACATTAGGTGTTGTTTCTGCTGGTGTAGTTGCAAAGAAGATTTTAGGAAATGTTAGATTTGAAACAAAGCTTATTAATTTAGGTGGTGAAACAGATCAGAAGAAGTTCCAGGAAATCTTAAGAAATACTGTTGCTGAAAAGGATTCAGTTGGTGGTATTGTATCAATCAAAATTAAGGGTGTACCAGTTGGTCTTGGTGAGCCATATTTTGATTCATTAGAATCTGTTATCTCACATTTATTATTCTCTGTTGGTGGAGTAAAGGGTGTTGAATTCGGTAAGGGCTTTGAAGGAGTTAACCTTAAGGGTAGCCAGTTCAATGATGCAATTATTGATGCAAACGGAACTACTAAGACAAATAATAATGGTGGTATAAATGGTGGTATTTCAAATGGTAATGAGATTGAGCTTAAGGTATTTGTTAAGCCAACTCCATCAGTTGGAGTTCCACAGGACACATATAACTTTAAGGATGGCGAGGTTAATCAGCTTGTTATTGAAGGTAGACATGACGCAGCTATCGTACTTAGAGCTATGGTTGTTTTAGAGGCATGCTGCGCTATCGCACTTGCTGATGCTAAGCTTATTGCTGAGGCATATAAGAAGTAAAAATTAGAGAGATTAGAAAGAGAAAGGTAAAGATTATGAACGATATTAAGGTTGCAATCGTTGGTGCTGGTCCTGCAGGTCTTGCTGCTGCAAAGGAATTACTTGCTGCTGGTGCTAAGGTAGATATTTATGAAAGAGAAAACTTCGGTGGAGGAGTTATGGCATTCGGTATTCCTTCATTCCGTTTTAAGATGGAGGCTATCGCTAAGCAGGTTAACCCTGTTGTTGAATTAGGTGGTAATTTCATCTATGGTAAGGATTTAAAGGAATCAGATTTCTTAAAGCTTTCTGAGGATTATGATTATGTTTATCTAGCATTTGGTTTAACTAAGGTTAGACATTTAGGTATTCCTGGTGAAGAATTAGAAGGTAATATCAACGCTTTAACATTCTTAAGAGAATATAATTTCGCTGAAAAGATTAAGGATGGCTCAGTTGAACCTAAGTTACATGGTACAGTTATCGTTGTTGGTGCTGGTAATGTTGCAATGGATGGTGCAAGAGTTGCTGTAAGATGTGGTGCTGAAAAGACTATCATTGCTTATAGAAGAAGCCGTGATGAGGCTCCTTGTACTAAGATTGAAATGAAGCAGGCTGAGGATGACGGTGTTGTTTGCGAGTTCTTAACTAACCCAGTTGAGGTTATTGGTAAGAATGGCAAGGTTGTAGCTTGCAAGTGCGAGGTTATGGAATTAGGTGAGCCTGATGAATCTGGTAGAAGAAAGCCAGTTGGTACAGGTACTTATAAGGAAATCGCTTGTGACTATATCATTTCTGCAATCGGTCAGATTCCTGATATGGACGTTTATAATGTAGGCAAGATTGCTACTGACCATGGCTATATTAAGGCTGCCGCTCAGTACGGTGAAGCATTCCAGACAAATGTTGAAAACATTTATACTGGTGGTGACATCGTTAAGGGTGCTAAGACTATCGGTGTAGCTGTTAAGTGTGGTAAGGATTTTGCTAAGCACATTATCGAAATCGAATCTAAGTAAAAATAAATTAAAAGTACTCTTCAATTTTTAGAAGAGTATTTTTTATTCATTTCATTTTTTTGTCATTTGGGTCTTTGACAATGTTTACGTTTTATTTTTCTTCCAATATAATTAAAGCAGTTTATAAGTTTTATCAAGGGGGAAAAATATGAAATCTAAATTATTAAAGATTTTATCAAGTGTCTTATTATTAGGCTCATTCACTGCTGTTACCACACTCTTGATGACAATGACAATGAAATTTATAAGGTGATGCCTTTTGAATCATCAACCGGTGAAGAATGTGCTTATCATACTTATGACAATATGTGTGATTTTGGCGCAAGAAATAAATGTGGAGGATATGATTATATTATTAATTTATCATGTTCTAAAGGTACTACCGGAGCTTTAATTATTCTTGGACTAGAACCAACTGAAGCACTCTAAAAAAAATAAGCATTCCGTTTTTCGGAATGCTTTTTTACTTTGTCGAGAAGTAGATGTCCTCGTTATATATAAAATTAATAAAATCTAATAAATGATTGCCCCAGCATTCCTCATTATGAATGCCCTTAGGATCAATTACAAGTCTTGTACGATTTCCATTATTCTTTAAATAGTGATATAAATCATAGGCTGATTTAATATAGGCTTCTTTACCATATATTTCATCACTTGCCTCATTACCACCAACATAGATGAATACATCCTTTATTGAATTCTGGTTTTTATTTAAAAATTTATAGAATTCATTTTCAAATAGGAATGATGCAGTAGAGAAGGCACCAATATATTTAAACATGTTTTCATATTTAAATCCCATATAGATAGCTGTTACAGCAGCTAAAGAAGAACCATATATAAATCTATGCTCTGGAGTTCTATATGTATTATAATTGGCTTCTATAAATGGAACGATTGTATTAATAAAATCGTAGCAATAATCATAACAAATATTTACATCCTGACTGTTCCATTCAATTGCGGCAGGATTATCAATTAAAAATGGTGTATATTCATTAATTCTACCAAGGTCACTGCCTGAATTATGAATTGCAACACCTAGGATTCTTTTACCCATTTCCTTAGCAGTGAAGCTTAAAGCCTTAGTTGCACGAATAGAACGACCAAATGCGGCGTGAGAATCCTTGAAGGCATTTTGTCCATCTAATAAATAAAGAGTATCAAAAATGATTCCTTCACGGAATCTTGGTACTGATATTTCAATTCTTACCTCACGATTTGACTTTGGTAAATATAAAGTATAATACTCAACCATTTTTGATCACCCACGTAATAATTATACTATTAAGGAATATTTATAACAAGGGAAAAAGAAGAAGAAAAAAAGACTGCAAACGCAGTCTTTTCCAGATTCTTATAATTAAGCTCTGTTGTAGAATTCGACAATTAACTGTTCCTTAATTTCAGGTAAGAATTCTGATCTTTCAGGTAATCTTACGAAAGTACCAACCTGCTTATCAGCATCGAATGATACATATTCAGGACGAGCAACCTTTGCCTCAAGTGCAGCCTTAACAACCTTAAGATCCTTTGAAGCTTCCTTCATAGCGATTGTCTGGCCTGGAGTTACTCTGTAAGAAGCGATGTCTACCTTCTTACCATCTACAACGATGTGACCATGGTTTACTAACTGTCTAGCCTGTGCTCTAGTAGAAGCGAAGCCTAAACGATATACTAGGTTGTCTAATCTAGACTCTAATAACTTTAAGAAGTTAACACCTGTCATACCTTCTAACTTAGAAGCCTCGTTGAAAGTCTTAACGAACTGCTTCTCAGAAACACCATAAGTGAATCTTACCTTCTGCTTTTCAGCTAACTGTAAACCGTATTCTTTCTGCTTTGCACGCTTTGCACCATGCATACCTGGAGCTGTCTTTCTCTTAATTAATTCCTTGCCAGTTTCGCTAATAGAATAATTTAAACGACGAGAAACCTTCCAGCTTGAACCTGTGAATCTTGACATTTTAATGTCCTCCTATAAATAATATTTTTTATTGGGGATAAATGTACTGGACCAAATCATTAGGATATCTTAAACTAAGCTTTCACCAATAGGCAACGAAGGTTACTTACTAGACCCGAAGGCTTTAAGATATTTACTAGTGAGATTGGACTGCTGCCTTTTACCCACGCTGTTACATTATATCAAAACAGTCAATAAGTGTCAAATATTTTATTTATAAATTGTTAATGACGTCAAAAAAAGCAATAACTGCGTTATAGCAGCACTGTGGACATGGTGTTAAAACCTCACCTGTTTCGATACCCTTAATGACCTTACACTGTACTGCACCAGTTAATTCCTTAAATCTTTCCATCATCATTTTTGAATATCTTACTGTGCCCTGCTTAACTATTAAGCCTAGGATAATATTAGCCCCGACAAAGGCACCACAAGTACCTTCCATATTACCCATACCTGCAGCGAATCCGCTTGTTGCAGGAAGAAGTGTATTAATATCTGCGTCTGTTAAATCAATTAGTGCACTAATTACAGACTGTGCACAATTACATTTGCCAGTAGCTTTTAGGCTTCTAGCAAGCTCTGCTCTTTCAATTACATCCATTTAGTCTTACCCCGATTTCTTTTGCAATTTCTTCAAGTGCAATTTTATCCTCATTATTAAAACGAGAAAGAAGTGGTGAATCAATATCTAATAAACCATATAATATATTATCCTTATTATATAAAGGAACACATATTTCACTATTTGATGCAGAATCACAAGCGATATGTCCTGGGAATTCATGAACATTTTCAACTAGGATTGTTTCCTCGTTTTTGATACATGTTCCACAAACACCCTTACCCACCTTAATTAGAGTACAAGCTACCTTTCCTTGAAAAGGTCCAAGGTATAAAGTATCCTTATCTAATATATAAAAGCCTACCCAATTAATATTATCCATATACTCATTTAATAGAGCAGATGTATTACTTAATAGGGTAACATCATGCTTTTCGTCGAAATATTTTAATGTCTCTAATATCATTTTATAATCTGTCATTTTAAATCACCGACTCTAGTATAAAATATTTTTTTAAAAAAATAAATAAAAGTGTTGACATTGTTTTAAAGTTAGTCTATACTAATCTCGTAGTTAGTTAAAACTAACCCCGTAGTTGATTATATATCAATACCCCAAGCCTGATAATTATTTTCCTCTATATAACTATTAATTAATTACAGGTTATCATATATAATCAAAACTAACTCAAAATTAATCCCCTTTAAAAAAATGCTACTCGTTAGCATTTTTTTATTTTTGTTTGATTTTCTTTTTATATTGCTTGTGATATAATAACCTCGTTTCAAGGAGGAGCAATATATGATTTATGATCAGATACTTGTTCGTTTTGGTGATTTAACACTTAAGGGAAAGAACCAGAAGGACTTTTTAAAGGCATTATATAAATTAATGGCAGTAAAGATGGAAGGATTAAATGTTGAGGTTGAGAATCAGCATGACCGTATTTTTATTCACTTATTAAATGAGGATGTAAATAAGGTTGTTGATAGATTAAATCTTGTTTCAGGTATTTCATCATATTCATTTGTTGTAAAGTGTTCTCAGGATATTAAGGATATCAAGGAGACATCACTTAAGCTTATGAAGCAGATTGTAACTGATAAGACTGTTACATTTAAGGTTAATACGAAGAGAAGTAATAAGGATTACCCTATGGATTCAATGGAGGTAACTAAGCATGTTTCTGGTTATGTTTTAGCTAACCATCCTATGCTAAAGGTAGATGTTCATAATCCTGAGGTAAATTTAAATATTGAAATAAGAAGAGATGCTTGCTATCTATATAATACTAATATTAGAGCATTAGGTGGTTATCCAGTAGGTACTGCTGGTAAGGGATTATTAATGCTATCAGGTGGTATTGATTCACCTGTTGCAGGATTTATGGCTATGAAGCAGGGTGTTGAAATTGAATGTATTCATTTTGAATCAACTCCACTTACTTCAATTGAATCAGCTCAAAAGGTTGTAGATTTAGTTAAGAAGATGGCTAAGTATGCACCTAATAATAAAATTAATTTACATATGATTCCGTTTAAGGAAATGCATATGGCATTACTTGATAATGTTCCTGAATCTTATAATATTACTATTATGAGAAGAATGATGTATAGAATTGCAACTGAGCTTGCTAAGAGAAAGAAGTGCTTAGCAATTATCAATGGTGAATCTGTTGGTCAGGTTGCATCTCAAACATTAGGATCTATGAATACAATTAATAGTGTTACTAATTATCCTATTCTAAGACCTTTATGTACTTATGATAAGATTGATATTATTAATATTTCAAAGAAGATTGATTGCTACGATTTATCAATTAAGCCTTTTGAGGATTGTTGTACAGTGTATGTACCAAAGGCTCCTGCAACTGCTCCTAAAATTGATAAGGCAGAGCAGTATGAAAAGCTTTTTGATTACGAAACATTAGTAAAAGAAGCAGTAGATAATGTTAATAGTATTTCTATTTCTGCAGATAGTGATTTAGACCTACCTATGCTTGGACTTGAGGTAAGAGAGGTTATAGCAGAATTAAGAGCTGCTAAGCTTAAGGCAAAGGAGAATGAATAAAGGGCGGATTAAACCGCCCTTTTGTTATGCCCCTAAAATCTTACTACCATTGGCAAAATATAAAATAATTGTTAAAACTACTAATACTAATAATATTGAATATGCAATAATATGGAATAAATAATAACCTTTTCTAACCTTTCCTATTATAGAAAGTGTTAATCCTAATCCGACTAATATTAATGTAGGTATTGCAAGATATAAGAAATATTTACTCGTTTCTGCTAAATGCTCGCCTGCATCAATTAAATATTCTGGAATTTTCCAAGCCTTACCGACCCATCTTCTAAAATCTTCAGATAGAAGAATAAGGAACAGTGTGACAAATACAATTATGACAATGATTCCTCCTATCACTATCATAGCAATACCGCCTGCTAAAAAGCTCAATAAGGACATTAGAAAATAAACAACTGTTATTATAGTCAATAATATACTAATTATAAATAATAGATTAAATAGCTTATTTTTCTTTTTCTTTTTTTCTTCTTTAGGTATAGATTCAAATGTTTTCTTTTCCATAATAGCACGTATAATCAATTTAGATAGATTTGATATCTTATTGATTACTTTTCCTTTCTATCTAATTTAATAGATTATTTCATCTAGTAATTAGATGTTATAATAAATTGCACTGTGGATCCTTTTCTGTATTAATAAGGCAAATATCTGACCTTTTGCGGGTGATTATTACCACAGTCTTTTTTCTAATTTTGATTCGGTTAATTAAGGCTTAAATGACCTTTCATGAAGAACGTGAATAAATGATTAGAGAGCTTCCTGTGGATGACCAAGTGC
>JAILEP010000089.1 GCA_024697825.1 Acholeplasmatales bacterium | reverse complement strand
TACTGTCTACCAATCTTTTGAATGAATTCCATTCCATAATCCTCAAAGAATTCAACTATTTCATCCTGTTCAGCATCACTATTTTGTAAAACAGAAATCTTAATTAATTCATGCTTCTTCAAATAGTTTACTACATCGTTAGCCATATTCTCATTTAAGCCATCCTTACCAATTTGGAATGTAGGCTTAATCTTTTGAGCTAGGCTTCTTAAATATACCTTTTGTTTAGTTGTTAACATTTTTATTTATTCCTTATCTAAGAATTCCTTAGAATCATAAGCATATCTCATGATTTCTTCCATATCTTTTACCATTGGAACTCTAGGGTTAGCTGGAGAGCACTGGTCCTCATATGCTAAATAGCTTAGCTTTTCAAGAGAATTCATCCAAGTATCACGGTCTAAGCCCTGAGACTCGAAATTCATCTTAATACCAACTCTTCTACCTAAATCACCAACAGCCTTAGCGTAAGCCTCAACGCCCTCTTCAATAGTGTTGAAGTTTAAGCCGATAGCTCTTGCAAGCTCTGCATATCTTTCATCTGCATCATAATAATTGTACTTAGGCCATGTTGCAAGCTTTTGTGGCTTTGTACCATTATATCTAATTACATAAGGTAAGATGATGGCGTTAGCACGTCCATGAGGTACATGGAACTCTGCTCCAATCTTATGAGCCATAGAATGGTTCATACCTAAGAATGCATTAGCGAATGCCATACCTGCAAGTGTAGATGCATTATGCATCTTTTCACGTGCTTCTGGGTCATTAGCACCATTCTTTACAGATCTTTCAAGATACTTAAATACCATCTTTACAGCCTGTACTGCAATACCATCTGTGAAATCAGATGCTAATGTAGATACAAAGGCTTCTGTTGCATGTGTTAAAACATCCATACCTGTATCAGCTGCGATTGAAGCTGGTAGGTTATTAACGAACTCAGGATCAATAATAGCTACAGTTGGAGTCAATGAATAATCAGTTAATGGATACTTCTTATGCTCTACCTTATCAGTAATAACTGCAAATGGAGTAACCTCAGAACCAGTACCTGATGTAGTTGGAATACAAACAAGCTTAGCCTTACGACCTAATTCTGGATACTGGAAGGCTCTCTTTCTAATATCCATAAACTTCTGCTTTAAGTCATTGAAGTTAACATCTGGATGCTCATAGAATAACCAAATACCCTTAGCACAGTCCATTGCAGAACCACCACCTAGTGCGATGATTGTATCAGGCTCGAATGATCTCATTAATTCGACACCCTTCATAACTGTCTGGATTGATGGATCTGGTTCAACATCACAGAATAGCTGATATGGAACCTCTGGAGTTCTAATCTGTAGCTGATCAATAATCTTTTGTACATAGCCTAAGGCTACTAAAGAACGGTCAGTAACGATTAATGCCTTCTTCATTTCCTTCATCTGATGTAAATATTCAATTGAATTTCTTTCAAAGTAAATCTTTGCTGGAATCTTATACCACTGCATATTATTTCTTCTACGTCCTACTTTCTTTACATTTAATAAATTTAATGGACCGACATTACCGGCTACTGAGTTATGACCATATGAACCACATCCTAATGTTAATGATGGGATAAATGAATTATAAACATTACCGATACCACCGAATGTAGAAGGTGAATTACAAATAATTCTAATTGCTGGAACTAAATCACCAAACTTAACCTCAAGCTCATGAGATGCAGTATGGATAGCAGCTGAATGACCTAAGCCATTGAATTCTACCATTGCCTTAGACATTGCGAAGCCCTCTTCTGTAGAATCAGACTTTAGCATTGCAAGAACTGGAGAAAGCTTTTCTCTTGTAAGAGGCTCTTCAATACCAACCTTCTTACATTCTGCAACTAAAATAACTGTCTTTTCAGGAACCTTAAAGCCTGCCTGCTCAGCAATCCAAGTAGCATACTTACCTACAATATTTGGATTAAGCTTAGCTGTTGCATAATCATCCTTAGAATTTACACCAAACATGAATGCCTCAAGTTTCTTCTTTTCTTCCTTATTAACAAAGTATACACCATACTTCTTGAATTCAGCCTTAACATCATCATAGATTTCCTTATCTACGATTACTGCCTGCTCAGATGCACAAACCATACCATTATCGAATGACTTAGACATAATTACATCATTAACTGCTTGACGTAAATTACAAGTCTTTTCAAAATATGCTGGTACGTTTCCTGCACCTACACCTAGTGCTGGCTTACCACATGAATAAGCAGCCTTAACCATTGCGTTACCACCAGTTGCAAGAATTGTTGCAACACCTGGATGATTCATAAGCGCAGATGTCGCGTCCATTGAAGGATGCTCAATCCACTGAATACAATTTTCAGGTGCTCCTGCTGCGATTGCAGCCTCATATACAACCTTAGCTGCAGCGACACTTGACTGCTGAGCATTTGGATGGAAACCAAAGATAATAGGGTTTCTAGTCTTAATACATATTAATGATTTAAAGATAGCTGTAGATGTTGGGTTTGTTACCGGAGTAATACCTGCAACTACACCAACAGGCTCTGCAATTTCAGTCATACCAGTTACTGGATCCTCTGAAATAACACCAACTGTCTTAGTTCTCTTCATATTGTTTGTAACATATTCACATGCGAATAGGTTTTTAGTTGCCTTATCCTCGAATACGCCACGCTGTGTTTCTTCAATCGCAATCTTTGCAAGCTCACCATGCTTGTCTAGTGCAGCTACACTACACTTTGCTACGATATAATCTATTTGCTCCTGAGTAAATGATGCATAGTCATCTAAAGCCTTTAAAGCTCTTTTTACTAAGCCATCAACTTCCTCCTGAGGAGTTAAAATTTGTTCTGCCATTATTAAATTCCTCCTGTATCCTTGAGACAAATGTTCCCTTTGAATTTATTATATCTTATAAAACGAAAAAAATAACAAGTAAACGTTTTTACCGGTACATTTCGGACAATAGTAACTTGTTATTCTTTTATTTATTTACTTTTTATCTTCTTCATCATCATTCTTCTTGTTTGATGCAAGTAAGAATAAAATGAATGTTCCAATTACAACTACACCCTCGCTAAAGCCTAAAAGGTTATTAATTGTTCTTTTAATAGAATCAGAATTTTCAAATAGCTTAAATGTATCTGTAGTAAATACCTGCTTATTTAAAACTATAATTGCAATTGTTAATAGAACTGTTGCTAAAAAGCCAATTCCAGCAATTAGATAATGACCATACTTATTATAAAACTTCTGCATGATTATTACCTCCCTCAATTGCATCATCATTTTCCTCTTCAGTTGTATTTATATCCTCTTCAACTAAGCCCTTAGTATCATCGTTAAATAAAGCTGTATGACCTACTGCCTTATAAATAGGCTCATAAATTAATACTGCTAGGAAGATACTAATAAATCCTGTAATTAATGATCCTGGAATCTTAGATGTTGCAGTAACTAATGATACATCAAAACCATCAAGCATTAAGCCCTCAAGTAACCATCTTAGGAAGAATTCACCAACAATATTTACAAGCACTGCAATAGTAATTGCAAATAATGCAGCCTGGCTTCTCTTAGATAGCTTATTAGAGAAAATTGCAGCAGCTAGGGTACCAATTGTAAATACACCTGCAAAGATTGGAATATATAATGAAATATTAACTGATTTACCAGAGCCTAAGAAATCAGATACTACACTATTTAACCCACTAGAGAATGATAAATTAGATTTATCGCCAATTGCAAAGAACACGATAGATGCAATAAAGATTACTAAGAAGAATGCAGCTGAAATATATAATAAAATATTAGTTTTAAGCTTCTTCTTTAATACTAATCTAAATACTGAACCTACAATAAATCCAATTAAGAACTTTAGTGCAATTGTTCTAATAATAGTTGATGGCTTCTGTGTATAGAAAATAATATCATATAAGCCCATACCTAAGCTTCCTGTTAAGCCACCTGCAATACCACCAAGTAGTAATGCTGAAATAATCATTACGAAATTACCTAAATGAACAAAGTCACCAGCTGGCATTCTAATTTGAATAAATGTAGCTGCGCAGCATAGTGCTGAGAATAAGGCAATGACAATAATCTTATTTAATAATTTTTCTGTCTTTCCCATAAATAAAATCCCCCTTATGAAATACAGCTTCTATTATAATTGATATTGAAACTATTAAAATAGCCAGTTTCGATATATTTTATGGTACCAGATTAATTAAAAAGAAAATCCGGAATTTCCGGATTATTTCTTTAAATTTCTCTTTATTACCTCATAAAGCTCATCTGATACAATGTGCTCAAGTCTGCAGGCATCTATTTCAGCCACATTTTTATCGGCACCAATTTGCATTAGAAAGCTCATAATATCCTCATATCTTTCATTTACCTTTTCAGCCTCTGCCTTACCTGCATCAGTTAAAACAATTCTTTTATCATTACCATAGATAATTAAATCCTTTTTACATAATTCCTTTAATGCATTAGATACACTTGATTTAGCATATCCAAGGCTCGCTGCCACATCTACTAATCTTACTGATTCAAGCTTTCCAGATAAAATTAATATTGTCTTTAAATACATCTCCTCTGATTCATTAGAACCTGCCATACAACTCACTCCTTCGTTAGTTAAAACTAACTAACTTTATTATATTTAAATAAACCTCGAAAGTCAACCCTATTTAGTCCATTCAATTGGGCTTAGTCCCTTTTCTAAAAGATAAGCATTTGTCTTAGAAAAAGGCTTAGAACCAAAAAATCCACGATATGCAGAAAGTGGAGATGGATGCTCACTTTTAATAATATAATGATTTGGATTATTTAAAAGCTTTTCCTTAGCTTGAGCCTTCTTACCCCAAAGTATAAAGACAATTGGTCTATCAATATTATTAATTTCCTTAATTAAATCATCTGTAAAGATTTCCCAGCCCCTATTCTTATGAGAATCAGCTTGTCCTTCTCTTACAGTTAATACTGTATTAATTAATAATACTCCCTGTCTAGCTAAATATTCTAAATTACCATCCTGATTAAGCTTAACACCTAAATCATCTTCCATTTCCTTATAAATATTAATAAGGGATTTAGGAAGCTTAGGAGATAATACTGAAAAGGCAAGACCGTGAGCCTGATTAACCTCATGATATGGGTCCTGGCCAATAATTACAACCTTAATCTTATCTAAAGGAGTTAATTGGAACGCTCTAAAGATTTCTTCTCTTTTAGGATAGCATGTACCATTTTCATATTCATCATCTACAAAATCCATTAAAGGCTTGTAGTAATCCTTTTTTTCTTCATTTAAAACAAATTCCTGAAAGTCCATAAATTTCACCCTGCTTTAAATAATACCATTTTAAAGGGCAAAATAAAAGACCAAGTCAAAGACTTGGCCTAATTATTTTTAATAGCTTAAATTACTTGATTTCAGCGAAATACTTAATAGTACGAACCATCTGGCTTGTATATGAGTTTTCGTTATCATACCAAGAAACAACCTGTACCTGGTAAGTGTCTTCATCAATCTTTGTAACCATTGTCTGAGTTGCATCGAATAATGAACCATATCTCATACCGATAACATCTGAAGAAACGATTGGGTCTTCATTGTAACCGAATGATTCAGACTGAGCAGCCTTCATTGCAGCATTGATACCTTCAACAGTAATATCCTTACCCTTAACAACTGCAACTAAGATAGTTGTAGAACCTGTAGGAACAGGAACACGCTGTGCAGAACCGATTAGCTTACCATTTAATTCAGGAATAACTAAACCGATTGCCTTTGCAGCACCAGTTGAGTTTGGAACGATATTTGCAGCACCAGCACGTGCACGTCTTAAATCGCCCTTTCTATGTGGACCATCTAAGATCATCTGGTCACCAGTGTATGCATGAATTGTAGACATGATACCAGACTGGATAGGTGCATACTTGTTTAATGTGTTAGCCATAGGAGCTAAACAGTTAGTTGTACAAGATGCAGCAGAAATAATTGTATCTGCAGGAGTTAATGTCTTTTCATTAACTGAGAATACGATTGTAGGTAAGTCATTACCTGCTGGAGCAGAAATAACAACCTTCTTAGCACCAGCATTGATATGAGCCTGTGCCTTTTCCTTCTTTGTGTAGAAACCAGTACATTCAAGAACTACATCTACATCTAACTTACCCCAAGGTAAATTGTTAGCATCTGCTTCCTTATAAATTGTGATCTTCTTACCGTCAACAACGATGAAATTCTCGCCAGCCTCAACAGTATGCTTGTTCTCACCAATGTGACCACAGTAACCGCCCTGAGCAGTATCATACTTTAAAAGGTTAGCTAACATCTTTGGATCAGTTAAATCATTGATTGCTACTACCTCATAACCTTCAGCGTCGAACATCTGACGGAAAGCTAAACGGCCAATACGACCGAAACCATTAATTGCTACTTTAACAGCCATAATTAT
Source organism: Acholeplasmatales bacterium (assembly GCA_024697825.1). Classification (GTDB taxonomy): domain Bacteria; phylum Bacillota_I; class Bacilli_A; order Acholeplasmatales; family Anaeroplasmataceae; genus Anaeroplasma. The sequence continues at coordinate 12,927 of JAILEP010000089.1, read as the reverse complement.
ATTATCCTCCTAAAAATTATGTGTAAATTTTTTACAACTCATATTTTACCACTTGTAATTTTTTTATTCAATAAAATTTCAAATTCCATAAATTTTCCCATAATGTAAACGTTTACCAAAAGAAAAAGGCTTTTAAGCCTCTTCCTCAAAGTATCCATTTTGTAAATTATAGTATGCATTTATTTCCTTAATAAACCTTTGAATTTTTTCATCTACTATAAAAGATGTATTATTATAGATTTCCTCTTCAATATCTGAAAAATGCACATCAACCATATATGAAATATTATAAATAGTTGTTAATTTTTTTAATAAATCCTGTTTATCATAAATAATACTTAATGTTTCATTTAAGGCATCATTAAGTGAAAAATTACCATGAGTACTTCTCTTCTTCATACCATAATATAGGTAATTATCAGTGACTCCTGCAAGCACTCCAATCTGGTTTTCAACCTCAAATACCTGCTTTTCATCTAATGCTGCGATATTTATAATAAAAGCCGTTCTACAAGTAGGCATATTTTACTCCTTTGAAATAATGAATGTTCTATTAATTCTAGTTAAGAAGCTTTCATGATTTCTATAAGCCATCTTTAAAGCGTTCTTCTTATATTTAACAGAAATACATTCAAACTGGTCAATCTGATATGAAATATGATCAACCGTAATAAACACATCTGAGCCCTTCTCAGAAGCCTCTAAGCGGATAGTTCTCTCACTAGATAAAATAAGTGGAGATGACAATGTTCTATACGCATTAGAATTGATACCAGCAATCTCTGTTAGCTGCATCACAGATAGTGATGTATCAACAACACTACCATCAAGTGATTTATTGTAAGCTGTTGAACCACTTGGAGTAGATATTGCAAATCCAGTACCACGGAATCTTTCAAAATATTCATTATCAATATAAACATCTAATCTTAAGGTTCTAGGTGGACAAACAATAGTTACCTCATTCATGGCAAAATCAGTATAAGTTCTTCCATTTCTATCCTTAAAAGTAGTCTCTAATATATCAAGCGCATCAATTTTATAATTTCTACTATTGATATCTGAAACGATAGTTTCTAAATCATCTGCAGAATAATTGGCATAAAAGCCTAAGTGACCAGTATGGATACCAAATATAACTGCATTTGGGTATTGATGAGAAGCCTTTAAAATAGTACCATCTCCGCCAATTGCGACAACGATATCAGGAATATTCTCATCATATTCAAGTTTAACATTAGCCTTAATATAATTAGCTACCTCATTTGATTTATCTGTATCTCTTGCAAGAAGGCAGTATTTCATAGCTTTCATCTCCTTTAAGTACACTTATTTTATCATAAAGTATTGATTTTTTAAACATTTTAATATTATAATGTAGTTGCGTAGTTTATAAGGTAAGGGAAAAAGGGATTATGTATTTAAACAAGGAAATTGAATTTAAAACATTCATATCAGAAGAAAAGTATAATGAACTAATTGATAAGTTTGGCCTAGACAACAACGTATTTGCTCAAACAAATCATTACTTCGATACTGACGACACAAAGTTAATGGAAGAAAAGACAGTTCTAAGAATTCGTCAGAAGGGTAACAATTACAAAATTACTAAGAAGACTAGAGCTGAGGTTGGAGCAGATGAAACTCATATTCTAATCTCAAAGGAGAAGGCTTTAGAATATCTTAAGGATGGCTTTGATGCAAATGTAATTGGTATTCCATATTACGTTCATAAGATTGCAGAATTAACTACTTATAGAGTATCTACACCTTATAAGAATGGTGTATTATTCTTCGATAAGTCAGTTTATTATGACAAGGTTGATTATGAAATTGAATTCGAGGTTGATGATGATAAGGAAGGCTATAAGGAATTTGTTAAATTCATGGAAGACTTCGGCATCGAATATAAGGAATCAATTAGAAAGTCTAAGAGAGCTTACGATAATAGAAAGTAATTAACAGGGCAAAGACCCTGTTTTTTTGCATTTAAAAAGGGGTTGGATATTCCAACCCCTCTTCTGCTTTTTAAGTAAATAATAAGCAAGCAAAGAAGAATACAAGGAGTAAAACTAATATCATTACCCAGTTTCTTTTTAACCACTTTAAAAATGCCATAATTCGATTACTCCTTTCTCACCTATAACCAATAATATACGGCTAACCCCATAAAAAGAATTATTAGAAGCTCAATACCCATAAGTATTAATAGCATTCTTTTAATATCCTTTAAGCCATCAAGATATTCATCACTATGCTTAGATACCTTCTTCTTTTTCTTGAAGTTTTCCTTATCAATTCTGCCACCATATATATTCCAGATGATAAATGTAACAGCTAGAATAATAATTGGCATTACAACAGTTACTTCCTTTGAGTCTAATATAAAATAAAGAATCAATGGAATTGCAATAGATAGTACAGAATAAGTTGCATAAATTACAATCTTTTGAACCTTAGTCATATACTACCTCATATCTTGTGCATGTATAATCACTAACATTTGTATGAATAATACCATCATATCCTAAATCAATATATGAAATATCAGATTTATTATTCTGAATAAAATAATCATATAAAGAAATAAGAGTATTAACTAAAGTGTCATTCTTATATATCAATAAGCTTTCACTTCCAAAATCAGGATAACCTGTAGATGGATTAACATATCTAGTTCTATAGATAGTTTCATCATTAAATGTGATTGAATATACAGGTGCACTAGTTGAATATTTAAATCCTAAATAATTGATATAGCTTTGACCAGTTACTTGATATGAGCTCATGTTATACGCGTTACCCTCAGTTCCATAATAATTAGAAAGCTGAGAAATCTTAACAACATTATCGCTACTCATTCCAAAATTTACAACAAAGCCATTATCAGATATCATATAACCATTTCTATAGCCTGCCTTATAAAAGACATCTCTTACATAATCCATTATAAAGGCTTCCTTAAATAGATTAATACCTATATAAGGTGCGTCTTCATAGGCTTTAGTATATGAATCACTAACATAAAGATTGATTTTATTATTTCCTAAAAAATTAAGGCTGATATTACCAGAGTACGAACTGATATAATCATCAATCATCTTCTTATTAGCTTCATTATTTAAAGGATCTAATAATTCCTGCTCCTTAGAGCTTGATTTATATAATACTGAATCCCAGTATTCATATATACCACCAATATAAAGCAGATTAGAATCATAATTTGAGATTTCCTCTAACAAATTATATAGATTCTCATCTAGCTCTATATCAGTATTAGGATTTTGATTAATATATTTGATATTGTATACATCAGTATAATCATTAGATGAATCAGTAAGCTGATATGCCTTATCAATAGTTTCACTATAAAGCTTTGTTAAATTAGTTTGAGTCTTAGATATTGAACCATCTGTATCATCAACATAATATGAAAGCTTATAGGAATAGCTAGCATAAGATATATTGCTATAATCTGCAGTTATTTCAGCAAATCCGGGCTTAGTTTTCATCTTACTTAATCCAAAGACAAGCAAGAAACCTGCAACCAATAGTACAGCTACAACTAATACTATTCTGATTATAATATTTCTTTTTTCCTTTGGAGTGTATACAACTGCCATAAATTAACCTCTAATTTTCTTGTATTCGTCGAATTCCTTGTTATTACAATATACAAAGTGACCTTCTGCAATCTTTCTCATAGAAGGCTTATCTGTAGAATAATCATGCATATCTGGATTATATACATAAAGCTTCTTATTCTTTTCAATCTGTGGATCTGGTACTGGAATTGCAGATAATAATGATTTTGTATATGGATGTAATGGGAAATTGAATAATTCTTCAGATTCAGCAATTTCCACAATAGTACCCTTATAAATAACGGCAATTCTATCAGAAATAAATCTTACAATTGAAAGGTCATGAGCTACAAATAGATATGTAATACCATAATCCTTCTGGAACTTCTTTAATAGGTTAAGTACCTGTGCACGAATAGAAACATCTAGTGCAGAAATAGGCTCATCGGCAATTACTAGCTCTGGCTCCATAACAATAGAACGCGCTAAACCGATACGCTGACGCTGACCACCTGAGAATTCATGTGGGTAACGTGTTAAGTGCTCTGGTAATAAACCAACTTCCTTAATAATACCTTCAATCTTCTGCATTCTTTCCTCTTTACTATCATAAAGATGGAAATTATCGATACCTTCACCAACGATATATTCAACTGTAGCACGTTCATTTAATGAAGCTGCAGGATCCTGGAATACCATCTGGATATTTCTTACAACCTCACGGTCTGCCTTACGTGAAATCTTACCAGAAATCTTCATTCCCTTATAAGTAATTTCACCATTTGAAACACCATTAATTCTAATTACAGCACGACCAATTGTAGTCTTACCTGAACCAGATTCACCTACTAATGAGAATGTTTCACCCTTATAAATATCAAATGAAGCATCCTTAACTGCCTTAAACTTACCGAATGTAATATCAACATTCTTTAATGAACAAATGATTTCCTTACCATTTGAAGGATCAATTGGTCCATTTGTTGGAATTACTCTATTAAGATCAGTCTTAACCCTCTTAATAGCTTGGTATGTTTCAGCACCTAATTCAAAATGAGCTGCAATATCTAGCTGCTCGCTATATTTAGCTATAACATCAGATACCTTAATTGAGTCTTTAGCTTCGATTTCTGTTTCAGAAGCCTTAGCCACAAATTCATTATAATTAGCATCTAATGCTGTACTGATTTCCTGGTTGTATTCATTTGTACCAGAAATAGCACCATTCTCATCAATAGCTTCACAGAATGAAGTATTTCTTGAGATAACACTCTTTAGCTTTTCGGCATCTAAGATAGAACCATGCTTTGCAGCATCTGTTAAGCTCTTAATAGCCTTAGTTGCAATTTGGTCAGCATTCTTACCCTTAATTGCTGAAGATAATAAGATAGTCTTGGCATATCTTACATTTCTTTCCTTAGTTTCAGCAGTAATTTCCTGGCTTACTTCCTGACTATATTTAGCAAGCAATGCCTTTAACTCTTCCTTATCCTTAGCAATTCTTTCCTTATACTGTGCCTTAAATTCAGCATCAGATAAAGTTTCAACATTTGCAACAGCTTCATTAGGAAGACGAACAATTACTTCCTTTTGCTTCTTAGACTTCTTCTTAGGAGCCTCTTCAGCTGGTTTTTCCTCAGGTTTAGCTTCAGCTACTTCAGTCTTAATTTCTTCAGCTAATTCCTTCTTTTCCTTTTCCTCCTGGTCAACTAAAGAATTTGCATTACTATATACAGTATTCATTAGCTTACCATGAATATCATCGATAATCTTAGGCTTATCTGCCTTAGGAGCACGAGGGTCAAGTAACCAAGTCTTTGCATAATGTGTATCAGAAACCTTAAACATAGGTGGAGCCTGAACAAAGTCTACTGCCATTCTATATGGGTTTCTTGGGGCAAACGGATCACCCTTAATTTTATTGTAAAGTGATGGTGGAGTACCTGAAATAGAGAATAGCTCCTCACCACGAGTTGAAAGCTGAGGTAATGATGAAAGTAACGCCCAAGTATATGGATGTTGAGGTTCGTAGAACACCTCTTCTACATTACCAATTTCAACGATCTGACCTGCATATAATACTGCAACACGGTCAGCTACATTTGCAACTACACCTAAATCGTGTGTAATGAACACAATTGTAAAGCCTAGCTTCTTTTGTAAATCCTTAATAAGTCTAATAATCTGGGCTTGGATTGTTACATCTAGGGCTGTTGTAGGCTCATCACAGATTAGAATCTTTGGCTCGCATGATAATGCAATCGCAATAACGATTCTTTGTCTCATACCACCAGAATACTGGAATGGATAATCATAGAATCTCTTATCAGGATCATGAATACCTACAAGCTCCATAAGCTTCTTAGCCTTAGCTTCAGCTTCATTTAATGTTAAATCCTGATGCTTTAAAATACAGTCAGTAATTTGCTTACCAATCGTAATAATTGGGTTTAATGATGTCATTGGGTCCTGGAAGATTGTAGCAACTCTCTTACCACGGATCTGCTGCCAGTCTGAATTAAGCTTGAACTTCTGTAATGCGTTCTTGCATGAGCCAAACCAGAATGGCTTACACTTCTTACCATTATTATGAAGTAATGGCTGAGTTCCTTCAGGAATCTGATAATCCTTAAATGGTACAACACCATTCATTAATTCCTGAGCCTTCTCTAAAGAATCGATAGGATCACCATTTCTCATCATTTCTTCAAGTCTTGTCATAATTGTCTTAAGAGCTTCCTTCTTTTCCTCAGGATTTAAATCACTAAGAGAATTTTGTACTGCTCTTGCAACAAATTCATTTCTTTCAAGCTGTTCATTACTTAAAGTATATAATCCACCTAAGCTACCATATTCAGCCTGAAGCTTCTTATATTCCTTTTCAGTTTTGATATATTCTTCGCTATTTTTATCTTCGATAGCGTATAATTTATCCTCTAAAGCCTTAACCTGCTTATATGTATCAGCGAATTCCTCATACTTGCTTAAATTGTTAAGCTTATAGAAAATATTTAATACCTCAGTATTTACAGAGCCATCCTCATTTAAAGGATATTCTCTTTCATATAAATACTTAACTCTGAACGCATAATCAGAATATAGGTCATCTAATACCTCTTCAGTAAATTCTACGCCTTCCTTCATTGCCTTTTTAAAGCACTTAAGGATTCCATTGATTGCCTTAACCTTCTTGCTATAAGGATATCTAGCAACTGATAATACTAAATCCTTAGCAATAAGCTCATTTCTTGCAATCTGCTCTTCTGTAATTTCTACATCAATAGCTTTTTTATAAGCCTCATCTAATTCAGCAAGCTTTGCCTTATCGGCAGCAACCTTTTCTGCATCATTATCATATGCTTCCTGAGTTGTCTTAACAGTTTGCTTAAATTCTTCTAAAGCCTGTTTCTTTTCAGCCTTTAATTCAGCCATACGCTTATTAATTTGTTCAATTTCCTCAGCGTTATTAGCCTTATTTAAAGTCTGCTTGTGATTGAATAATTCAGTTAAATCAAAATTAATATCCTCAATTTTCTTTGAATGGGCCTCAACGAATTCCTCAGACACACCACGTTCATCAGCAATTCTTTGTTTAATAGCCTCAATCTCATTATAAATGTCTTTACCAAATTCATACTTAGAGTAAGCATTTAACTTGCTAACAAACATATTATATAAATTCTTATTTGTAGGTGTTTTATATGCCTTTGTTGCAGATAATGATTCATCATAATATGTAATTGATCCTGCGCTAACACGACCATTTGAATCCAGCATACCAGAGAAAGTCTTTGTTAATACAGACTTACCTGAACCAGATTCACCTACGATAGCAATTGATTCACCATCATAAATATCAAGGTTAACACCTCTAATTGCTGTTAGCTTTCTGCCTCTAACCTGGAATTCAACCTCTAGATCCTTAATAGAAAGAATTTTCTTTCTACCATTTGCATCATAAGATTCATCCATCTGAATTGGCTTATCATTTAAAATCTTTTCTTCCATGATTAGCCTCCTACATATGAGTACGTGGGTCAGATGCATCTGCTAAATTCTGTCCTACTACGTATAAAATAATTGTTAATAATGCCGCAACAGTAACTGGAGCCCAGAACTGAATTGGATATACCTTCATAACTGACTGACCCTTTTCAATTAATCGACCAAGAGATGGAGTATCAGCTGTTAAACCAATACCTAGATATGATAAGAATACTTCATAAGAAATATATGAAGGAACCTCTGTAGCTAGGATTGTAACAATAACAGAAGTCATGAATGGTAAAATATTATGAATAGTAATCTTCCAAATACCAGTACCTAAGCACTTAGATGCAAGATTATATTCTCTATCTCTAATAATTAAAACCTGTGTTCTAATAAAGTAAGCTATACCAAGCCAGCCAGTAATTGTTAACGCAAATACGAATGGCCAGAAACCAGAACCTAAAATTAGAACCATTACTGAAACTAATAAAATATATGGAACATTGGCAATAATATTATATACTTCCATCATTACTGCATCGACCTTCTTAGAGAAGCCCCAAATTGCACCAACAATGATACCAATAGTCATATTGATAGCCGCACAAATAATTGCAAGTGATAATGAAACTCTAGAACCAGCCCAAATATAATCAAATAAAGATTCACCATTAGCACCAGTACCAAAAATCCATTTTAAAGAGAAACCAAATATTTCAATTGATTTAGCAGGTGATAAATTATATAACTGCTGATACATAATATTTGTATTAATCTTTCTATCATAAATACTAAATGGTTCAAATGTACCATACACATAAGTCATAATAAGCATTACTGCTAAAATTCCTAAAGCAACCCAGTTAGTCTTCTTCTTAAAGAAAACTCTAAATACTGACTTCCAGTAAGAATAACGTGGTGCAGTAATCTTTTCTGCATCACTTGGATCTTCATCCACAAATTTAAATAAATCATCAAGGTTTTCTTCAGCATCAGCTTCTGCTGGTACTTCTGCCTTAAATGTAAAATCAGCTTCTGTTAATTCATCAGCTTTAGCATCAGATTCTACATCCTCTACATTTGTAGAGTCTTCTGCTTTTGTTTCTTCAGTCTTTTCTATAGACTCATCAACTGCTTCAACCTTTTCTTCATTTGTGACTTCTTTATCGTCAATTACAGTTGATTCTTTTAAATCTTTTTCTTTTTCAACCATTATTTACGACCTCCTCCGCCACTGAATGAAATTCTTGGATCCATCTTAGCCATTAAGACGTCACCTAAAATTAATGAAACAATAGATAATAATGCATAGAAGAATGAAATACCAACAATTACACCATTATCATATGTCGAAATAGCTGTAGTTAATAGCTTACCCATACCTGGAACACCATAAACACGTTCTGTAATGATTGCACCTGTTAAACAAGCTAAAATACTAGCAGGAATACCCTGAACTATCGGAATTAAAGCATTCTTCAAAATATGCTTACTAAAGATTTCCCTTTCTGAGAAGCCCTGTGATCTTGCGAACTTAACATAATCAGAAGTCATCTGATCAATTGTATATCTTCTTATCCACTTCATTAAACTTGCAATAGCTGGAAGTGTTAACGAAATAATCGGCAATATGAAATATGGAATTTGGGCCGCTCCACCCTTGTTAATCCATACTGTTGGAAGACCAAACCAGCTTCCACCAATTGATGCAAAGATATAAATATATGCAAGTGAAGGAACTGCCATAATGAAGATAATATAGAAATTACCAAGCTTATCCCAAATTGAGTCCTTCTTTAAGGCAAGCATCATACCTAGAGGAATACCAATAATGTATTCTAATACAGTTGCAATGATACCAATCAAGAATGAATAGCCAATCATTGACATACCATCAACATATAAAGCTGTAACAACAGTATAGTTATCACCAATTAATGCAATATCCGCATCTGATGCATTTTCAGCAAATGTTCTTTCATGGTAATTATATGCATTAGTAACAGTTGTACCTGATGCTAATGTAGTTGTTTTAGCTATTGAATTACCCTGATAAGTAATGAAATAACTAAAGAAATCCTCGTTATTTGCAAATCTAGTACCTAAATTTAATGTAATAAAATTCTGATGTACAAATGGGAAAGTACTATCAAAATATAATAAATATCTATTTTTAGTACCAGAGCCCATTACGCAAAGACCACCATTTAATGGATCCTTGCAAATTTTAATATAACGATCAATATCGCCATTTGCCTCAATATATTCATCTGATAATTTTACGTAGCTTGTATGATCTACATAGAAAAGATTAGAGAAAAATTTCCATAATCTCTGGAATACATTAATATCCTTTGCCGCAAATAAAATCGGACCATCAGATGAAGTATTTCTATCTCTTCGATAGATTGTGTATCCCTTACTCTTGTAAAGCTTTTTAAATGCTTCTACATATTCATAATTTACATCATCATTCTGATCATCAGGTAATGTAGCAATATCGCTATAAGAAATATTTTCATCTGAATCTGCTATTTCTTCTGCATAATCAGAGAATGTAACCATATCTACATAACCATATAATTCCCACATTTGATAAGAATACTGTAATTTATCATTAATCTGAGAGTGATGTTGTAAATCAGCATTTTTACCTAATACTACATCTCTATCCATTAATTGGAAAACTAGTACCATAATTACAAATACTATCGCAATTAATGACAATAAAGAACGTAATAATCTTTTTAAAATATACCCCGCCAAGGATAATCAACTCCTTATTTTAAAAACGCACAAAGCGAAGGAGTGCCAAATGGCCTCCTTCGCCTGACGTTTAATTATTTTTTGTTTAAAATCTACTATTAAGCCTTTGTAGAATCATGCTGATTGATACCTAATAAACGAATCATATCGCCTGATGGACCTAATGTATTAATATATGTTGATGGTTCACCATAGTCAGGACCCCAACCAGATGAAATATCAAAGTCATAATTTAATTCTGATGCTGAATCTACATAATAATTAGAATATAAGAATGCATAAATATCAGAACATTTTACAATGTTAACCTGAATCTTATTGCCAGTATTATCTTCAAGAGATGCTTCTACCTGCTGAGCCTGGGCTAATGAAACTGGGTCAGATGCGTCAACAGGGAAGTCAATTTCAACAACTGTATCATCTGTAAATCCTAATTCTTCCCAAGCCTTAGTAATGAATGCTGTAGCTGCATCCTTAGAGAAGTAGCCATTTACACCATCCTTAAGGTCTACTACATATGAACCTAGCTTCTGCATTTCGGCTAATACGATATCACCATAAGCAGTACCTGACTTATAGCTACCAACCTTTTCAGTTAATGATACATAGTTATAAGGAACATAAGTATTTCTTAAGCCTAATAATGCTGCCTGTTCACCAGTAGATGCTGCATTGTATGACTTCTTGTTTAATGAAGCCATAATAGCACGTCTAAAGTTAGTATTTAATAGGGCTTTTTTAGATAAAGCATTTGCAGAAGCGCTCTTTGTAGATGTAGTTGAATCTTCATAACCACTTGTTGCATAAGATTGACGGTTAAGATTGAAACCACCAAAGTAAGTTGTAGATGAATTGATTTCAGGAGTGTATGCATAAACATCATATGAACCATCTGCCTGAGCTAACTTTAAGATTGCTGATGTTAAAGCAACGCCCTGAGTAGCACCATTTGTGAAGTTTTCATAAGTCTTAGTTGGATCAGAACCATCATCATAAGTAACTTCAATTCTATCAACTGTCATATTAGCAGCATCAAAATAATTAGGATTCTTTAACATGATAATATTTGAATCAGCTGCATATGAAGAAATATAGAACTGACCACAATATAAGATGTTCTTATAAGTTGATCCATAATTAGCGCCCTGAGCTTCCTTATATGACTGCTTAATTGGACAGAATGTTGCGTAATTTAAGCTTGATAAGAACCAATCAGTCTTTTCGTTTAGCTTAATCTGTAAAGTATATGTATCAGTTGCCTTAATTTCAAGGTCTGCTGCTGTTCCACCATAACCTGCGACTGGCATAAGCATGTAACTTGTCATATCATTTTCATAAGCGCATTGCATACCATAAACATAGTCAGCTGCAGTAACATCACCATAATTTGTAGCCTGAGCTGCATCCATCCACTTAACACCCTGACGAATATTAAATGTATAAGTTAAACCATCATCAGATACTGTCCAAGACTCTGCCATACCAGGAATTGTATTACCAGCTGCATCATATCTAATTAATGTTTCAGTTAATGCTGCAATAGTATCATAATCAGATGCTCTATAAGTATTAGTAATATCAAATGTTTTTGGGAATGTAGACATTGCTCTCTTATAAGTTGAAGTTGTTGTATAACCTAACTTTTCAAGCTGTGCCTTAGGATTATAAGTTGTTGTATGTGTACCATCAGAATATAACGCATATGGAGATGCCTTATCCTTTTCACTATTTAAAGCCTTATATAGCTTTTTAATATCAGCTGGCTTAATGTTTTCAGTTGCAATACCCATATAACCATAAACATATTCATTGAAACCCCAAGATGAACCAGGAGCTGAACCTGGAGCAATCTTTGTAATTCTTTCATATCCACCACGAGTTGTAGTAGGAAGGATTAATGCCTGGTCTAATAAATAAGCCTCTGCCTTTGCATAGTGGTAGTATTTTTCAGAAGCAGTGCTAGCCTTATTAGCTAAAATTAGCTCATCCTCATAAGTACCCATTACTGTATCATAATATTCAGCATCTGTAGAAGTTGCTGTTAAACCAGATACATCTAATGAATCTGTAACCTTCCAGTCTTCACCTGGAACAACGCCATTTGCGTCATCGATATAGCCATCAATACCTGTACCGCCACAAGCAGTAAGAGTAAGTGCTGCTGCACCAAGGCTTAAACCGATTAAAGTAAGTTTTTTTACCTTCATAATTATCTTTTTCCTCCTCAATATTTTTTGTATATTGTAACTTTTATTATACTACAGAATAATAATATCGCAATACTTTTTTCTTTTATTTTTTCAAAAAATTAGCATTTTGACGATATTTTTTAGAATTTTATTCGTTTTAAAGAGCTAAAATCAAATAAAATTCAAAAAACGACGTTTGTAATATTTTAGTTTGATGTATAATTCGAAAAAATATATAAGATACGATATATTTGTTTTTTTATCACAAATGTAACATGTGACATATTTGATTATATAAACTCCGATATATTTTATTTTCAATATAAATGATAACTATGATATAATTAATTCGAGGTTTTTAAAATGATTGAAGATAATAAGGTTATAACAATAATAGG
>JAILEP010000078.1 GCA_024697825.1 Acholeplasmatales bacterium | reverse complement strand
ATAAATGATATTTTAGATATCGAATTAAAGGCTTCTACTGTTTTAGATTCAGTATATAATACTGAAATATTAAAAAATGAGATGAAGGGACCTAAAAAAATAAACTCCGGAAATTAATTTTTCCGGAGTTTTATTAATTATAATGTGTGCTTTAATAATTCATCGTAAGAAACAGGTGAAATATCCTTTGGAGCGAAATCAAATACTGTTCTCGCACCAGCCTCACCACGCTTATTAGCACGGTATGCAGCTCTTGCATAAGCAATTAAAACTGAGCCTGTGAACTGAGGGTTTGAATCAAGCTTTAGGTTATATTCAATAACATGCTTAACACCTTCAGAAGTTTCACCAGTTCTAATTACAAATCCACCATGAGGAAGACCCTTATGATCACGGTCTAGCTCTTCCTGAGAAATGAAGTTAACTGTTGTATCATAATCAGAGAAATAATCAGGCATAGTCTTGATTTCCTTTTCAATTCTAGCATAATCCTTCTCATCTGCAACTACATAGCATAAACGAGTGTGCTTCTGTCTTGTAGTTAATTCAGGGTTCTTACCAGCTCTTACTGCTTCAAGAGCAGCCTCTACAGGTACAGTGTACTGTCTTGCGTCCTTAACACCTGCAATTCTTCTGATTGCATCTGAATGACCCTGAGATACACCCTTACCCCAGAATGTATAATCCTGACCATCAGGTAATACAGCTTCCATAATAGCTCTATTTAAAGAGAACATACCTGGATCCCAACCAGTTGAGATAACACCGATATGCTTAGATTCAAGTGCAGCTCTATCAACATTTGCAAAATGCTCACTTACATGGGCATGAGTATCAAATGAATCTACAACATTGAAGTACTTAGCTAATTCTGGAGTCTGAACAGGTAAATCAGTTCTAGAACCACCACATAATACTAATACATCAATCTTATCTGCGTACTTAGTTACATCATTTGCAGAAACTACATCAACACCCTTTGTTGCAATCTTTACAGTGCTTGGGTCTCTTCTTGAGAATACTGCAACTAATTCCATATCATCATTCTTCTTTATAGCAGCCTCAACACCACGTGCAAGGTTACCATATCCATATATACCAATTTTAATCATTTTAATACCTCTTTCCATACAATTGAAATTTTATTATAAAGATTATTAAAAGTAAAGAATTTTGTTTAAATTTTTTTGATTTTTTGCAAATTTTTGCTGTACAAAATTCGATGAAAGCCCTTTTTGACTAATTTTTATTCGAGTACTGCTCGACGGATGTGGTAATCAGGTCATTTATCTCATCAATTTTATCTAGTACCTTCTTAAGCTTTTCTTGATTTTTAGGTCTTTGCTTCTTTAAAATACGTCTTCTTTTAAAAAGACCTACATCCTTAAGCGTTTCATTAGTATCCATATGTAATAATTCAATCGCATCATTTGATATTTCTACTAATTCATTTGAAAATTTTTCCTTGTCCTCAACCATTACATAAAACTTTTCAAATGTTTTAAAGGAATTGAGTAATGAATTAGCTAGTGAGGCAAGGTAATATTCCTTGCCATAGCTATTAGTAAATTCATTATAAAGCTTGCCAATTTCATTATTATTGTCATGGAATTTCATCATATTTAAATTTATTCTATCAACCTCTTGACCTGGGTCTTTTTCTAAATCTATATTTTTTAATTCCTCTTCCATTAGCCTAAAATAAATTTTAAATCATCTAAGGATAAACCAGTAATCTTAGTATCATCCTTCGCAATGATTTTATCTATTACTCCCTTCTTGATGTTTTGAAGCTCTATTACTCGCTCTTCAATAGATTCACTTGCGACAAGCTTCATAACCTCAACATTTCTAACCTGACCAATTCGATATGCTCTATCTGAGGCCTGGTTTTCAGCACTTACATTCCACCAAGGGTCTAAATGAATTACAGTATCAGCTCCAATTAGATTTAAGCCTGTACCACCAGCCTTAAGTGAAATTAAATAAACCTTAATTTCATCACTTGCATTAAATTCATCAGTATCGCGCTTTCTTTGCTCCATAGGTGTATCACCTGTAAGCATATAATACTTAATTCTTAATTCCTTTAGCATTCCTGCAACTACATCAAGGGCTCTAGTAAATGCTGAAAATATTAGCATTCTATGTCCTTCCCTTATATATTCAGGTAATAGCTCCTCTAAATATTTAATTTTACCAGAGCCTGCACTATATTCATCTATAAATAGCTTAGGATCAACACAAATCTGTCTAAGACGAGTAAGATAGGCAAGGATTTCCATATTCATACCACTATCAAGCTTATCCTTCGCATCCTTAATATGCGCATCATAAACCTTTCTTTGAGCAGTAGTCATTTCACAAGAAATAATTCTTTCAAACTTAGGTGGTAAATCCTTTAATACCTCCTGCTTAGTACGTCTTAAAATAAATGGGGCTGTCTTCTTACTAATAATATCAGAATAATTATCACTCTTTAAATATCTTCCCTTAAAGACATTTAAATCCTCCATATAACCAGGCATAATAAAATCAAAAATACTCCATAAATCAATAACATTATTTTCAATAGGTGTACCAGTTAGGGCAAAGCGATGGATTGCATCGATTTGCTTAACTGAATTACTCTTTTGAGCATGAACATTTTTAATAGCCTGAGCCTCATCTAAGACTAAATAATTAAATTTATGATTAATAAATAAATCAATATCATTTCTTAATGTATCATAAGAGACAATATAAATAACCTTCTTCTCTGGATTAATTCCATTAATTAAATTATGACGAGCAGAGACTGAACCATAAATCATTCTTACATCTGTTTCACCATCAAATTTTTCAAATTCTGAATACCAGTTAAACACTAAACTCTTAGGACATACAATTAAGCTTGGTAGCTCATTATGATCCGCCTTAAATAAAGTAATGAATTCAAGTGTTTTACCAAGACCCATATCATCAGCTAAAATACCACCCATTTGATATTTAGCTAAAAGTGATAACCATCTATAGCCTTCCTTTTGGTATTCTCTTAATTCAGTATCATCTGAAAGATTAGGTAATTTAATATCTGCAGTCTTAAAGCTTCTAATATCTGCAATCATGTTTTTAACATAATCATCTATTTCAGTATTATTCTCATGAGCTAAAGCCTTTAAGGCATCATATGTTTCAATTCTTTTTCTACCATAAAGATTCTTAATATCTAAATTTAAATCTGTTACAGTATCATAGAATTCCTTAGAATTATCCTCATCAAGCTTAATAATTCTATCGTCATTAAGTAAAACAAAGTTTTTCTTTTGACGAATTGCTTTCATTATCTTATATAGCTCTTCCTCATCATATGGAGATTCCTCTAGGAATACCTCCATCATTGAATTATTATATTGAATTCTAATTGTTGGAGGAGCTAAATTTTCTATTTGCTTTGACTTAATAGTATCAGATAAATAAACATTACATAGCTTTCTTAAATCAGATAAATCCATTGTAAAGAATTGTAATATTAAAGCATTATCTAAAAGAGATTTTCCCTCAATAAAGCCAATTGAATCAATATATGCAGTATATGCTCTAAATTTAGCCTTATCAACATTAGTCATAAAGGCTTCAGTATTTAATAAAACATCATCCTTAATAAGCTTTGTATCAAGTGTTACAATACCACCCTGATAATCAAAATAAGCATCAATTTTAAGCTCAGAAACCTTAAAATCAGGTTTTAATGTATCAGGTACTGTAATTACATCATGATATTTAGCATAGACCTCATCGACAAATTCCTTCTTTATAAGGCTTAAATCCATATCAGGATTTTCATCTACAAATTTAATCAAGGCAAGCTCATCCTCACTAGCCTTAACAACATTTATTTCATGTAATAAATTATCTAATATATAAACATTATCTAGCTTTAATAAATCGTATTTTTTAGCATCAGATATTAAATGATAATTCTCATCTATTTCAATATTGATATTCTTTTCATTTAAAAGAATTTTATAATCCTTATCATTATATCTAATCATTCTACCCTTTAATAGCTTAATAATCTTTTCAAAGGCCTTTGGATAAATCTTAAATGTTTTAGATGATCCATACCCTAAAAGTAAATCATGATAAGGTAGGCTTAATAAATAATCTAAAACCTCTCTATCTGAATCCGAAAAATTATCAATACGATGATTAAATTCTAGCTCCTTGCCATATCTTACAGTTTCCTTCTTTTCAATAGCGGAAAGTAATTCTACAGGATTTTTAACAATATACATTTTTTTAGAGCCAATTTTAAGCCTTAAGGCATAAAAATCTCTTTCGTGCTCATCAAAATCAGCATCAAATTCATATTCTAGGCTAACCTTAGAATCAAGCTTTATTCCACTATCAATATCATAATTAGTTAAAGCCTTAATAGCCTCTAAATAATCATTTTTCTTTTTAGCAATTATTTTAGCCTGAATCTCCTGATATTTTTTCCAAACCTCTTCATTAAATTCCTTTTGAGTTGAATAATAATTAAATATCATTGAGGCAAGCCTACTCTTTTCAGGCTCATCAAATGTTGAAAAGGCACTAACTATATTACCATTATATTCAAGCTCATATCTTGCGACCTCTGCAGTCCCAAGTAATACCTTAAATACAATCGTAAATTTAGCATCTTCCTCATCAGTATAAATATAATAGCTAATATCAAATGTATTAATAATCTCAGTTATATCAAGCTTAAGCTCTCTTGAACTATCCATTACAAGAGTCGCAAGTAGGCTATAGAAGGTTTTATTATTTTCATATGCCTTCTTCAATAATTCCCTACGGTCACTTGAATAGCCCTCTAAGAAATTATAATAAATTAAAAAATAAGCTCTTTTAGGATCTAATAAAACAAAATCATAAAAGCCTTGATTTAAAATTTTAAGCTTATCCTTATTGTTCTCTAAAGCATTTAAATATTTAAGCTTTTCAGTATTAGATAAGGATTCTAAATCATAAGCAGTTAAAAAGCTACCATCAAAATTATCACATAGATATTTCTTCATTTCACTATCAGCTCTAACAAAGATTTCTCTTGCGACATCTTCGATACTATTATAAATATATCTATTTACCTCTTCTAGCTTATCAATAAATTGCTCATCAATAATCATTCTATCTACACAAAATGATAAATATAATGAATAATCTCTAGATGATCTAATTGCAAGTATTAGCATTTGACCATACATTTGATTAGCTAAAAAGCCTAATAAATATAATTCTAAATCAGGGCATCTAAATACATATGACTTAAAATGAATTGCCTTATATAGGGCATTATTATTTCCCATGCTACCAACAATTCTTGAAATCCTTGGTAATCTTGGGTTATAAAAACCCATAAATTCCTTAGCATTAGCATTTAAGCATAATATTTGAACAATTCTATTTAATTGAGCACCATCAGATATTTCATTTTCTAAAGCCTCTAAATATCTATCCATATCTATATTAGAAAAGACATTGCTAGATAAATATTTTGCAAATTCATCTACTGCAGAAAGACCCTCCCTTGTATAGATTCTAGCTTTAATATTTAAAGCAAGATTTATAAATTCATTATTATTATTTGAATCTAAATAATTATTTTGACCAGCTATAGCCTTAAGCTTATCCTCAACAAAATAAATCAACGCTGCTGCATGCTTACAGTTTTTTCCTACTGGGCATGTACAGGTAGCTCTAATATTATTTTTAGAAAATGAGGCAGTGGTATTATATGTTTCATTATGAGACCCAGCAATACTTCCTGTTAGATTACTACCCATTAATACAACACTTTTTACCTTGCCATAATCATAAACATCATGGCCTCTTTCAATAGAATTAAAAGGCAGATAATCAACCCATCTACCTGTTTTAATAAAGGATATAACATCATATGAAATAGGAGATAAATCATATAAAGCTTCTCTTTCAGTGCTATCACCATAATCAACTATGGCGTAGGAATCATCTAATGAATCAATTCTTCCTATTCCGTTTGCAAGTGAATAAACAAAATCATTTGCCTTCATTTTGATTTACCTCCATTTCTTTTTTATAAATCTAAGATATCGTCAATTTCTTCTCTTTCAACCTTAGCGATTTTAGGAGATTTTGACGCTACAGGCTCTCTTCTAGGCTTTCTGTAGCTCTTAGCATCCTTTTTCTTTTTGTATTCAGGCTCAGCGATACGTCTTGCGATTTCTCTTAGATGCTGATTCTTTTTATCAGCAGCCTCTTCAGCATTTTCCTTTTTCTTAGGCTCAGGCTTTACCTCATTTTTTGAATCCTTAATACTTAAGAAATAAGTGTTTTTGATATCCTCAGTTACATTTAATTCCTTAAATTCGCCTCTGAAGAAATCAATAGATTTGCTATAACCATAGCTTCTTACATCAAAGTCTGAATAAGCCTTTAGTAATGTTTCGCATACTAATGACATTTGGCATTTACCATTATTGGCGTTAATAATAGAAATGACCTGAGACTTGATTCTTGGTAAAGGAATACGAGCATTTTGCTTATTTTCCTTTGCATAAATATTTTCTGTATAAATAAACTTAGTACAAGATGCTCGATATGATTCAGGTGAATCTGATCTACCAATACCAATAACATCCTTGCCTAAGCTTCTCCACTCACGGCATAGTGGTGTATAGTCAGAGTCAGATGCGACTATGACAATACCATCAATATATGATTTCTCATATAAAATCTTCATACCTTCAATTACTAAAGATATATCCAGTGAATTCTTACCATTAGTGTAATTCATTGTTTGAAGACAGCTAATTGCGTGCTTCATAATGACTTCCTTCCATGGTGAAACCTGGCTGCTAGTGAAATCACCAACTAAGATTCTAATTGGAGTATCTCCATATTTAGAGATTTCCTCAAAGACCTCATCAAGTGCAGGTCTTGCGTTTTCAGAATCTATTAATACTGCATACTTCATTTTTTACTATTTCTCCTTTTTAAACAGTCCTCTAAATACTGAAGGAACCTTAGCCTCAAAATGCATAATTTCTTCTTCATTTAGAGGATTCTTGATTTCAAGCACAGACGCATGTAATCCTAATCTCTTTAAAGGATTTAAATTATATCCATACTTTTCATCAAATACGATTGGATGACCAAGACTTGCCATATGAACACGAATCTGGTTCTTACGGCCTGTATCAATTTGTACTCTAAGTAATGAATACTGGTCATTCTCTGATACAACCTTATAATGAGTGATTGCCTTATCACCACGTCTATCCTCAGTTACATAAACTAAATTATTTTGGTTTTCCTTTAGATATGTTGTGATAGTATCACTCTTCTTAGGCATTCTGCCCTCAACGACTGCGTAGTACTCCCTTTTAACTACATAGTCATTCCAATTAAGTCTTAATATAGAATGTGCCTTAGGATTTTTAGCAAACATCAAAACGCCTGATGTCTCCTTATCAATTCTATGTACGACATAGCATCTTGCAGTCTTAGATGTTTGAGCTAGATACTGTGATACATACATATAAGCAGATTCTCTTTCCTTATCTGATTCAACAGATAATAGTCCAGCTGGCTTATCAATTGCGATAAAGTCATCGTCCTCATAAATTATTTCAATTCTTGGGGCACGCTTACGTCTTTCAGCTTCAGCCTTCTTCTTATTATTTTCTACCTGATCTGCCGTTTTCACGTAGTTTTTAGAGATTTTAATTTCATCCTCTCTACCTAATAAGAAATTAAACTGAGTAACGACGTTACCATTGACTAATACCTGATGATTAGATAATAGACTTTTAACATTATTTCTAGATGTATTCATCTTTTCAAGTAGGAACGTTAAAAGCTCTGCACTATACTTTACCTTATAGGTTGCAGTAATAATAAGCTTTTCGCCCTCCTGCTTGTTGTTATAACCTCTACGGTTATTACCTCTATCATTTCTTGCCATTTAAAACTCCCCGACAGCCTTAATAGCTCTTTTCCATTTTTCATAACTAATTTCATAATTATTACCATTTGGATCATAAGCTTGGCTTGTCTTATAATTCTTTTTAATTTCTTCAAGTGACTTAAATAAGCCTCTATTTAAGCCTACTAAATAAAATACTCCAAGTGATGTTGCCTCACTTGTAGATATTGCCATAACCTTCGCATTACAAATATCAGCCTCAGCCTGCATAAGGGCATGGTTTAGTGATGCGCCACCATCTACAGAAATTGAATATATCTTAACCTTAGTATCCTCTTCCATAGCCTTAAGCACATCATAATTTAAATATGCAACTCCAAGTACAGTACCAAAGGCAATATCAGCCTTAGTAGTTGCACGAGTAAGGCCTAGGATTGCCCCTCTTGCCTCACTATTCCAATATGGAGCTCCAAGTCCTGTTAGGGCTGGGACAAATATTACTCCATTAGATTTCATCTCTTTAAAATTGTCATCATCTAAATTCTTAACAAGCTCTAGATTATCTCTAATAAATTTAAATGCCGCACCTGCTACAAACACAGAGCCCTCAAGGGCATATGAAACCTGATTCTTAATTTTATAAGCAATAGTTGTAAGTAAGCCATGCTTGCTTTCCTTAGGAGTGCTTCCTGTATTTAATAGCATAAAGCTTCCTGTACCATAGGTAATCTTAAGCTCACTTTCACTAAAGCAGGTATGACCAATAAGTGATGCCTCCTGATCTCCTGCAACTCCACAGATATTGATATCTATTAGGCTTGCAATTCGTCTTTCTTTAACCTTACCAAAATCTGCATCGCAATCTAATACCTCAGGTAAAATAGATTTATCAAGACCAAAGATATCTAATAGCTCATCATCCCATTTTAAATCATGAATATTATATAAAAGAGTTCTTGAGGCGTTAGTAATATCAGTTTCATGCTTACCTGTAAGCTTATAAATTAGCCATGAATCAATAGTACCAAAGGCTAAATTACCATCTAGCATTAATTCATAAGCACCAGGGATATTATCTAATATCCATCTAATCTTAGTTGCACTAAAATATGGATTAATAATTAATCCTGTCTTAGCCTCAATTTTAAACTCTAGGCCCTTAGCCTTTAAAGCCTCACAAATAGATAATGACTGACTAGATTGCCATACAATGGCATTATAAATAGGCTTACCTGTTCTTTTATCCCATAGAACTGTAGTTTCTCTTTGGTTAGTAATACCCATTCCAATAATATCTGAATAATCTACATTAATGCTTTTTAAAGCTTTAACAATTAAATTGACAGAGTCGTTATAAATAGTCATAGGGTCATGCTCTACATAACCATTCTTAGGATATATCTGCTTAAATTCTTTATTATCCTTGTAAATGATATTGCCTCTTTCATCAAAGACAATAACCCTAGTCGACGTTGTTCCCTGATCCAGGCACAGAATATATTGCCCCATTAGCCTGACTCCTTTCCTTTAATGATGCTATATGATTATTACATAGATCATTAATTTCTTTAATCTTATCATCGACAACGAATAAGCCCTTACAAACTGTATAGCCATATGCAAGAATGAATAAGCAATCCTTTGTCTTTTTTGTATAATTATCAAATGTAGTTGAAATCTCATTGATTATTTTATTGATTTCTTCTTCAAAGGTAACATTAAGAATAACTAAGAATTTAGTACCATCAAATCTAGAGACAAGACCTCTTCCCTTAATTGCTTGGAACATTATCTCAGATAGCTCAATTAAAAGTGAATCACCATATGAATAACCATATTTATCATTTAGTAAGCTTAATTCAGGAACATTAAACATTACAAGTGAAATACCAGTAAAGCTATTTTGCGCATTGTTCATATTTAAATATTCCAAAATGAATTTTCTATTATAGCAAGGTGTTAAAACATCATAATGATTTAATCTCTCTAAACGCTTATTTAATTCAACACATTCATTATTTTGCTTAATGTAACTTTTAATAACAGCAATTAATGTTGAAAGCATTGTTGCAACAGTTACTGTTGTTGCAACTATAGTAGATATTGTTAAGGTCATATCTCCTACCTTAGCTAATACTGATTGATAATAGCTAGGATCAATAAATACATAAATGATAATTCCAGTATATATAATACCTAAAATTGAAATCATCGCAATTCTAAGTCTTCCATGATATAGGATTGTAGCGCCATATAAGCCTAAAATGAAATATGGAATTGCTGCCTCACGATAAGAAATATATAAAACAGGAAATTCAAAGGTAATAATTAAAATCGTAAGAACACGAATTATTAAAACAATCCTCTTTGTTGCAAAAGCTAAAATTAATCCAATAATTGCTAAAGCACCATAAATAATGCAAACGATGGATGTTAATGACATACCAAAAAGAATAACATTACTAGCCGCGCCAACGATATTTGCAACAACACAGGCTATCGCAAATATTAAATATATTCTTTTTTCAACCTCGGTTGAGTATATTGAATTAATACTATTTTCCTCTTCAAACATAAAAATTACCTCGTAAATTTAAACATATACTATTTTAATTATACTATATATAATTAACCAATACAAAAAGATAATAAAAAAAATAAGGAAAAATCCTTAATTTAGTTCAATAATATTAGTGTTTCCAAGCATAATATCTATATAAGTTATTGTAAAGTCTTCAATATAGCCATTCACATTACCAGTAACAGTTATAAAGTTAGTGTAAAGGCCTGTAATCTTAGCCTCTACTGCATTAATCTTCTTTCTCTTTTGGTTTACTGAAACATGAATAATATCTGTTGTTTTATAGATGCAATCTAGCTTTTCTTTTATATCCTCAATAGAGCTTTTATTATCAATATTCATTATCAAAAAACCTCCTATCTACGCTATTATTGTAGCATTTTTAGGAGGATTTTTCAAAAGCGAAATTATTTCTTTTTTACAGAATAGCCAAACTTACCTACATATTTTCCTAGCTCAAAATATTCACCATGATTATATGAAATAAGGCCTGCCTTATCTAAATTAAAGCGGTTCTTTTCATCAAGTAAGCTCTTTTCTACAGTGACACCTAATATGTCAGCTAAAAACATATGATGAGACCCAAGGGGAAGGATTTCTCTAACCTTGCATTCAATTGAAACAGGAGATTCTGCAATTGATGGTGCCTTAACATATTTAGATTCAAGCTTTGTAAGATTTAAATGCTTAAATTTATCGATATCTCTACCACTTCTTACACCACAAAAATCACAAGCATAGGTCATATCACTTGTAACTAAATTAACTACAAATTCGCCGCTTTCCTTAATCATATCATAGCTATATCTACTAGGTCTTACTGAGATATAAAGCATTGGAGGATTTGTACAAGCATTTCCACACCATGCGACTGTGACAATATTAGATTTTTCCATTGTTCCACATGATACCATAACTGCTGGAACAGGATTTAGCATATTACCTGCCTTAAAATATTCCTTCATAAACTTATCCTCCTCTCCGATTATATCATAAAAAAACAGCTACATAAATGTAACTGTTTCATAAAATTACTTTTTAATATTAACGTCAAGCTGATTGAATGGAATTTCAATATGATTTTCATCTAAGATATTCTTAAATTCAGTTAATAGCTGCCATTTTACTGTCCAGTAATCAGCACGCTTTACCCAAACTCTTGTATAGATTTCAATAGATGATGATGCATATTCACCAACCTCAACAAATGGAGCTGGAGTTGTATATACTAATTCATTTTCAGAACATACCTTTCTAAGAAGGTTCTTAGCTAATTCTAAATTAGTATCATATGATACTGACATTGTAATATCAAGACGTCTATCATCCTTAACAGATGCATTAACAATGACGTTATTTGCAAGTGTACCATTTGGAATATAAATTACCTTATTATCAGGTGTTACAATCTGAGTATAGAATAATTTAATATCCTCTACTGTACCAGACTGATCATTTGATGTAATGAAATCACCTAGCTTAAATGGTCTCATAACAACAATGATAACACCACCGGCAAAGTTAGATAATGTACCCTGAACTGCAAGACCAACACCGACACCCATGGATGCGATTACTGCAGATAAGGATGCAGTTTCAATTCCTAAATAGCCAACAATCATAATTAGAATTAAAATCTTACATGCAATTCTTGATGTAGATACTAATACTCTAGATAATGTTGCATCTGCCTTCTTCTTTTCAAGTCTTCTTGAGATTCTTTTGAATACAACATTTATAATTTTAAATGAAATAATTATAATTAATATAGATATTAATAGCTTAATACCTGTAGTCACTGCCCAATTTGCAATAGTATCAAGTAGAGCTGACCAGTCAAATGTAGTTGTGCTTGAAGCTGCGGTTGCAGTTTCTGTAACGGATGATGCTACGGCATCACTTGATGAAGCTGGTGCAGTTGATGAAGCAGCTGCTTCGTAAAACCAGTTAAAGTTCATACTCTAGCCTCCTTTTAACGAACAAATCTATTTTATCATTTATGGGGGAAATATCAAGTAATTTTACCTATATCAAACAATAATATGCCTTTTGTATCACCTTTTCGATTACACTTTTTAAAAAAATGTAACATTTAGTTATTTACAATTAACTTTTTTTATTATATTATTATGTTGAGAAATGTAACATTTGTAACATTAGGAGAAAGGGGTAATAATATATGGCAAATAATTTACAGGTTGAAAGTTATATCAGATTAGCTTTTATAAAGTTAATCGCAGAAAATCCTTATGAAACTATATCAGTTACAGATATCGTAAATACAGCTGGTGTTTCACGTACAAGCTTCTATCGCTTCTATAAGCAAAAGGATGACTTATTAAAGAGTATTAAAAAGACAATCAATTCTACATTACAGAAAAAGATTTATGATATTATTAATGCGGATGATATTAAAGCGAAGGTAAAGGATTCATTATCATTCTCAGTAGATGAAAAAAAGATTTTAGATTTATTACTAAAGGCTCACGAAATCAATTATGCAGTATTTGCAGAATATGATTTACCTGATGTTACAAATTCATCATTTGAAAACATTGCTCTATACGGTGCAGTGATTTCAATTATTCTTTCATATATTTTAAAGGGTATGAAGGACAATGTAGATACATTATCTGAAACTGTTGAAAAAATTGTAGGATATTTCAAGTAAGAAAGGCGCCAAACGGCGCCTTTTCATTTTATTATTTTTTAAAAGTTGCAATACTACCATCAGAATCGTAATACCAATAATAACCAGAATCTGTGTCACCATCTACTTCATCAAGAGGTAAGTAATAGTACCATGTTACACCACTTTCCTTAAGCTTGCATGTACCATCACCATCATATTTTATATAGCTTGCCATAGATGCATTCTTCACATAGCATACTGAAGTTATTGCAGTTTCATTAAATGCATTTGTTGCGATTGTTGCCATACCTTCACCAATAACAATTGATGTAAGAGATGAACAATAATAGAATGCTTGATTTTCAATAGTTGTAACTGAATCTGGTAAAATAACCTGCTTTAATGCATTACAATTCCAGAATGACTTCATACCTATTGTTTGGACACCATTACCCAAATCAAGATTCTTTAATAATATACAGCTATTAAATACTGAATTTTCAATAACACTTAAGCTATCAGGAAGAGAAACCGTTACTAGATTTACACAACTATAGAATGCATACTCAGGGATTGTTGTAATTCCTTCTTCTATTGTAAGAGTTTTTAAGGCAGCAGCCTCATTAGCTGCATAAGAATTAATTTGGATATTAGCTGGAATAGTTAAATTTTCTACTAAGCTATTAGAAAATGCATATGATGCAATAGTATATGTTGAATTTCTAAATGTAGCAGGAAGTGCTGAAGTTTTACTATTTAAAATATCTGCAATCAATAATTTTGATGAATCATTATACGCAAATCCATATCCATTTACCATTTCATATGTATAGCTTGTATAATCATAAAAATTTTCTTCTCCAACAAAGTCGCTCGCAATTACACCAGAAGCGAAATTGAAAATTTGAAAACCAATTAGATTGAAACAATAATTTAACTTAGAAGTAATATTTTTACCAACAACTAATACATATAAAGAATTACATTCATAGAACGCTCCATCTGCAATTTTCTTAACTGGTAAACCAAGATATGTATCTGGAATAACAATACTTCTTGCGTCTGCACCTAAGATATGAGAATTCCCTTCCATATTAGTTACAGTATAATATGTTTCATTACTAGATAGCTTATAGCCTAAATTTTGAACAATTTTTACATAAACTGTTTGCGATTCATAAATATTTACATTACTAATTCTATTAGTATAATCACTATCTAAATAAACTCCATCAAGAATATAACCAGAAGGTATAACATCTGGAATTGTAAACGTAGAATTATAATTTACAGTAGTATCATATGATGCACCATTTAGAACATATGTAACCTCACACTTAGGATATTTAATAATTGAGCCATTTGAATATGTCCAATAATTTTCAACATCTGTTTCAGATATTATATCATCAGTGTAATAATACCAAGTCTTATCCTCTAAATCATTTTCAGATACGGAAGAATAACTAGAATAATATATTGTAGATCTCTCAGCTGGAGTACCAATATAATATACCTCAGTTAATAAAGGTGTATTATCAAATGCATCAGCTGCAATTGATGAAGTATTAGCATTTATTACTAAAGTATTTAGTGAAGTACAATCTGCAAACGCAAATCTACCTAATACTGTTGCAGAATCTGGAATAACTAGCTTTGTCAATGAACTACAATAGTCAAATGCTAAATTACCAATTGTTTCAATGCCACTACCAAAGTTAATAGTAGACAATAAGCTACAGTTATAGAAAACAAAGCCTCCGATACTAGTTAATGAATCTGGTAAATTAATAGTTTCTAGATTTGTGCATGTAAAGAATGCACGATCTGGAATATTAGTAATACCCTCCTCAATTGTTAATGATTTAAGATACTTTGAACTTAAGAATGCATATTCTGAGATATTTACATTACTTGGGATAGTTAGATTTTGAACATTTGAATTTGAAAATGCATATTTATAAATTATATATGAATTTCCATTAAAATTCTCTATAAGCTCTAAATTCTCTGCTTCTCCAATATAAGTTGCTAAATAGCACTCTGAACCACTATAGGCAAAAACACCGCCCCTATATAGCTTCCATTCATAACTACTATAATTAATAATTCTTTCTGTAGATGCTACAATATTACCATTACTGCTAGAATTCTTAACAAGAGAAATATTTGAAGAGAAATTGCATACATGTATGTCTGAATTTTCTTCGAAGGCATTATCCCCTATTGAAGTTAAATTCTTACCTAAAACAGCAGTATTTATATCATAATTCGAAAACGCACCTGCTTTAATTATCTTTACAGGTAAATCATTATAAGTATCCGGAATTAATAAATAATCACTTGCAGTATTAAAGCCATTAACAATGTAATATTCACCATCAATTTCATATTTTAAATCCTGAACATATTTAACATAAATAGTTGTAGATGCGGTAGGTTTTAAATCAGTTATTCTATTTGTAAATGCTGAATCAGTATATAATCCATCAAGAATGAAGCCACTTGGAATTAAATCTTTTACATCTAGGGTATCATCTTCACTTAAGATATATTCATATTCAACGTCATCAATATTATAAACAATATCATATTTAGTTATAGTAGCGATGTTGTTATCATCATCGTAATACCACCAAGCACCAGCTTTTGTTTCACTTGCTCCATTTTCTGTAAAATAATAAATATTTAGATCTGGTAAATTAGCGATAAGATTAGTTGCGTCACTACCTATAATATAAATATTTTCTAAATTATTACAATCTTCAAATGTAGTACTTGTAATAGTTGCAGTTGAGCTGATTACTACATCCAAAAGATTTGAATTTTTAAAGGCATAATCGCCAAATGAACAAGCATTTGTTACAACTAAATGATTAATTTCTGAATCCACAAAGGCATAATCACCAATATATTGACAGCTTGATGGAACAGTAAGTGTATCGATAGCGCAGTCTTCAAAGGCGTAATCGCCTATTTCTTGAATAGTATTTGGTAATACTAAATCAGAAATACGGCTTCCCATAAAGGCTCTATCACCAATATAATATAGTCCATCTAAAATATGAAGCTTTTCAATACGGGTATTAATGAACGCATATTCATTGATAGAAATAACCTTATTCTTAATTGTTAATTCTGTTATTTGATTTCCATAGAATGCATAAGAATGAATATTATAGGCTACAGTAGCGTCCTGTTCTTCCACTGTACAGCCTTCAGGAAGCTCAAGTACGGTTTCATTTCCACTATATCTAACTAGATAATAGGAATAGCTTGTAGAACCACTTAACTCATTCGTAACACGAGCGAATGTATAATCGCCATTTGTAAATAGAATAGATTCTTCTGTTTCACTATCATGAACTACAAGTGCATATTTAGCGACACCACCACATTCGCTTGAGCCACAATCGATATCAAATGATGATAAATTATAAACCTCAACTAAATGATAACAATCACTAAATGCTGTACTTGCAACATTTACAACTGCTGAGCCAATTGTTACAGCTGTTAAATTATCATTATGTGCAAAGGAATAATTTGAAAGCTTTGTCACAGTATTAGGGATAGCTATTTCAGTAATAGCTGTACCAGCAAAGGCATTAACACCAATTTCCTGCAAGCCTTCATTTAATGTTACCTTAGCTAAATTTTTACAGCCATAGAATGCGGCTGAGCCAATTGTTGAAACAGATGATGGGATAATAACCTCTTCAATATTTAATTCATAGAAGGCGAAATCACCAATTATATAATCACTATCCTCAACAGACTCTGGTAGTGTTAGTACTGTATCAGTTCCACTATAGCCAACTAATCTATACTGGCCATTATATAATAGGAATCTATAATCTCCTACTTCTATAAAATCAACATCAATAGATGAATTTGTATTAATAACTACTGCATTATATGCAACATAGCCATTATCAGTTGATTGCTTAACTAATGTTAATGTATCAGAATAATTATTAACAATTACAAGCTTATTACATTCCTCAAATGCAGATTCACCAATTGCCTCAACTGATGCAGAAAGAGTAACCTTACATAAATTGTCTGCCTTATAGAATGCATAGGCATCAATTGATTTAATGCCATCTGGAATAACTAATTCTTCTATGGCAGTATCAGTAAATGCATATGGACAAATCTTATATTCTAATCCATCAATAGTTAATGGTAATGTAACCGTAGGATTAGTACCTACATAATTAACTAAATAGCATTCCTCACCCTTATAATAATATTCAAAGCCGTTATATTTTTTGATTACAGACTTTTCAATAGTTGAATGAACATAAGCTCCATAACAGCCAATATATCCACAAGAATCAGTTTCATCAATTGTTAAGCTAGATAAATTAAATATTTCCTTTAGCTTATAGCAATTCTTAAAATCATAACCATCAACCAACTCTAGCTTTGAACCTAGGGTTACAGTTTCAAGGCCTGAATTATAGAATGTAAATCCAAAAAGATATACAATATTAAGTAATTCAATTTCCTTTAATGACTTACATTCATAAAATGCAGATTCACCAATTGCTTCAACCTTATTTAAATTAATTGAAGAAAGAGCTGTACAGCCGTGAAACGCTCTACTAGAAATATAATTAACATAAGCTCCTAGATTTACAGATGTAATAGTTGTATTATCAATGAATGCTTCATAATCGATTCCTTCAACAGGTAAGCCATTATACCTATTTGGAATTACAATCTCTGTTCCTGTATATTCACCTATTCCTGAAACATAATATATGTTTTCATCAATATAACTTCCTGACTGATTATTTAAAGTTGGATGAATAAATTCTAATGCTTGAATAATTTGAACATATAATGTTACATTTCCTGTTATCTGATAGTCAGAATCTAATTTAGTTGTTAAACTAGAATCTGAATAAAATGCATCTAAAATATAACCATCATCTACTGCTATTTCAATGCTAGACGCTAAAGTATTTTCATCAACCTCTAAAGTAGAAATCAAACTACTACCATCATAAATATCAACAGTATATTTAGCTTCTTGTGCAGAGCTTGATGATTCTGCACTACTTGATGCAGCACTAGATTTTGCTGCACTTGATGCAACTGCACTTGATGATGTATCAGATGAAATACTACTAGATTTATTTACACTAGATGAAGTCTTACTTGATTTTGCAGCACTACTTGATTTAGCGGCACTTGATGCTGCTTCACTTGATGCGGATGAACTTGATACTACACTACTTGCTGCCTTTTTACTTTTAGCACCACATGAGGCTAAGCTAAGCACAGATGTAGCTGCTATGGCAAGACCTAACAATACCTTTTTCTTTTTCATATTCATTTCTCCTTTATCGTAAGACTTATACTCTTTTTTTATTTTAGCACATTCTTTGAATGTGTACAACTCAAGTCAAATTAAAGTGTCTTTTTTATGAAATTAAAAAAGGGGCTATGCCCCTTCTTAAAAATTATGCCTTATAGCCTGCCTGATTGATTTTTGCAACGATTGCTGCCTTATCAACATTTTCATCTGCAGTTACAGTAACCTTTTTATCGTCTAAAGAAACCTTAGCCTTCTTTACACCATCAACAGATAATGCTGCTTCTTCAACATGCTTAGCACACATCTTACACATCATACCCTCTACTGCGATATCAAACTTTTCCATTATTTCGCCTCCTTTGCCTTATAACCAGCACTGGTTATATTTTTAATTATTTCACTTGAATTTAATGAACCATCAAATTCAACAGTAACTGTGTTTG
The DNA here is from genome assembly GCA_024697825.1 of Acholeplasmatales bacterium. Lineage (GTDB taxonomy): Bacteria > Bacillota_I > Bacilli_A > Acholeplasmatales > Anaeroplasmataceae > Anaeroplasma. The sequence continues at coordinate 6,670 of JAILEP010000078.1, read as the reverse complement.
TTTTAAGCGATGCATGAGCTGATTTTACGCCATCAACCTTAAGGCATGCATCTTCAACATGCTTAATACATTTATCACACATCATACCCTTAACCTTAAATGTTTTTTCATTATCATTAATAACCTTTACTTCTTCCTTTTTATTTGAAGTCTTAAAGAAATTAATAGTTAAAGCAGTTAATACTACTGATACTGAAGATATACTCATTGCAATAGATCCATAAATTGGAGTTAGCTTAAAGCCGTTAATATAATATAAGAATCCTGTTGCAAGTAGCACACAAATAAAATTATAGAAGAATGCCCAGAATAAGCATAGCTTAATAGTATTTAAAACTCTTCTTGATAATCTAATTACATTAGATATATCATTTAAATCATTATGAATTAAAACTATATCTGAGGCATCTATGGCAATATCAGAGCCATTTCCAACTGATATAGCTATATCTGCATTAGCTAAGGCAATAGCGTCATTTACACCATCACCTACCATGGCAACAAGTCCATTTTCCTTCTTCTTTAAATCATTTAAGACATTGCCCTTATCAACAGGTAAAACCTCACTTATTACCTCACTAATTCCTACCTCCTTAGCTATTACGCTACTTGTATAGGAATTATCACCTGTAAGCATTACAGTCTTAATTCCTAAGGCATTAAGCTTAGCTATCGCTTCCTTAGAATTTTCCTTAGGCATATCCTTTAAGGAAATTAAGCCTGCAAGCTTCTTATTTTCAAGTATTACAAGAACTGTTTTACCTTCATTCGATAATTTATCTATTTTAGATTTTAAATCATTATTTTCTAAATTATTATCCTCTAAATATTTATAATTACCTACATAATATTCATTATTATTAATATTTGCAATTAAGCCTCTTCCCTCAATTACTTCTTCATTATCACAATTAATATTTGAATCCATACTATCCTTAGTGTATTCAATAATTGCCTTTGCAAGAGGATGAGATGATGAATTTTCAATTGCATATAAAATAGATTTTAAATTAGGAATATATTCCTCATAATCAGTAACATTTGGCTTACCAACTGTAATAGTACCTGTCTTATCAAATACAATTGTTTTAATCTTAGATGTATTTTCTAAGATTTCGGCATTTTTAATAATTAGACCTTCCTTTGCGGCCTTACCAGTACCAACCATAATGGCAACAGGTGTTGCAAGACCTAGTGCACAAGGACAAGCAATTACTACTACTGTTATTGCAAAATTTAAGGATAATGATAATACATTCGTGTCTAAATCCAAAATATTTCCTACAATCATATTTACAATAAATGTAATAGTTGCAAGTGTTAATATAATTGGCACAAATACTGCAGATACCTTATCCGCAAGCTTAGATATTGGCGCCTTAGAATTAGCAGCCTCAGATACAAGCTTAATAATTGTATTAATTGATGAATCATCACCAACCTTAGTAGCCTCTGCCTTAATAAAGCCAGATTCTAAAACAGTTGATGCATAAAGCAAATCACCCTTTTCCTTATATCTAGGAATTGATTCACCAGTAATATTAGCCTCATTAACTGAGCCATCTCCATCTAAGACTTTAGCATCACATGGAACCTGCTCACCTCTTCTAATTAGGATAATATCTGAAACCTTAAGCTCAGAAGCCTCAATAGTAACCTCATTACCATCTCTTAATACATTAGCTTTTTTAGGTGCTAAATCCATTAGCTCCTCTAAAGCCTTTGTAGTCTTCTTCTTTGATAAGCCCTCTAAATATTTACCAAAGGATACTAATACTAAAATCATACCAGCTGATTCAAAATATAGATTCTTATGATATTCATTAATCATATCAAAATTATTAGAATAATATCCATAAGAAATCATAAATAAAGAAATAATACCATAAATCATTGAGGCAGTAGATCCTACCGCAATTAAGGTATCCATATTAGGGGCTCCTCTAAATAGCTTAGTAAAGCCACTAATAAAATATCTTCTATAAATATATAAAATTGGTAAAACTAAAATAAATTGGATTAAGGCAAAGCCCATCTTGTTATGATTCATATCAAAAACATCAGGTAAGGGCCAGTCCCACATCATATTGCCCATTGATACATACATTAATAAAAGTAAGATAACAAAGCCAATAATTAAATCCCTTAAAGCATGATCCTTACTCTTAGCTAGAGCTTTAGCTTGAGTCTTATCTCCACCCTTATAAGCCTTATATCCAGCCTTATCAACTGCACTTTCAAGGCTTCCTTCGATATAATCACTAGATAATTCAACATCCATATTGTTGTTTAATAAATTGACATTACATGAAACGACACCCTTAACACCCTTAGCTGCCTTTTCAACATGGGCTTGACAGGCGGCACATGTCATTCCATCGACATTAAATCTTTCCTTCATTATTGGAACCTCCTTATTAGATCCACTAAATCATCAATAATTTCATAGTCCCCATTTTCAATATGCTCAATAAGACAAGAATGCATGTGATTATCTAATAATAAATTCGCTGTCGCCTTAACAGATTTATCTACAGCTGAAAGCTGAATTAAAATATCATCACAATATCTATCATCTTCAATCATATTCTTAATTCCATTAAGCTGTCCTTGGATACGATTAATACGATTAATGAGCTTCTTCTTTTCTTCCTCAGTTCTTTCCTTTGTTCTAACTTCCTTAGTACCACATGATTTACATGCCATATTAATCCCTCCTAATATACCCTCTAGGGGTATTCCTCTATACGTCTTTATTTTATACCCCCTAGGGGTATTTGTCAAGACTTAAAAAGGGCTGAATATTCAGCCCTCACTTAATTAAAATGTTAAAGTCTTTGCAGATGTAAACATTGTTAGCTTATTAGTAACCTTCTTAACTAAGGTATCACAGCCAACCTCACCATCAAAATAATATACTGCAACACTTGCGTTCTTATGAGTTGCCTTAACAGCTCCATCATATACAAGCTTATAGCTATAATTTGAAGGAATGAATAATTCAGCCTCATCTGCTAAAATTGGGCTATAGAAGCCTGCAGTATAGCCATCATAATATACTGTTACATCACTATCAGTAAAATAATGACCATCCATATTAATTACTTTTTTATTTAATGTAGTATTAGTTAATGTTAAATCATTATATGCATAAAGCTTTACATGATAATATGTATAAGTCTCATTTAATGTATTTAAGGTACCCTTATTATAATTTGGATCACAGCTCATTAACCATGCATATAATACTGTTACATAATGAGCCTGACCAACAGATGAAATATTATGGGCAAGTGAATATAATTCGCTTGAGCGTGATGTTGCCCAAACATCATATAATAAGCCAATTATTGTAGAACCAGCTCTCTTAATAATTTCATTATTAGTGATTTCCTCATCATCTAGCTCTTCTGTAATTCCAAGTGTAGATAAAAATGAAGGTAATAAGCCCTTACAGAAATTATTAAATGTTGCCTTATATTCCTTTGAATCTAAGCTAAAGAATAAAGCCATCGCATCACAAATATCATCCTGATATTCATCTACATAATTTTCTCTTGAGCCTACCTGGTTGGCAATCTCATTAATTAAATTAGAATTAATTTCCTGTAATGTATATGTTTTAGTATCATCATCATTTCCAGTTAATGTCTTGGCAGAAACACTATCTACTGTATAATCAATGATTTCATCATCTAATGAATTATAATATGAAATCATTTTATTATATGATGCACTATATGTATCTGGATTTGTAAATAGAGTATTAATATATAAATCATTACCATATCTAGTAAATCCAAATTCACTAAATGGTACCTTTGGTACTATATCATTAGGATTAATGATATTAAAGATATTATCATAATTACTTCCTCTTGGGTTAATACCTACTGAATTATAGCTTGCGCCCTGAGGAGCTTCAAATGTATATGCGTATAAATCCTCATAATCTAAATTTACATCTGCATCAAATATTTCATCACCATTTGCAAGCATTGTATCAATTCTTCCGGCAATTAAATTAGTAGTTGCACCACCACGAGAATAGCCTGATACCCATAATTTAATATCACCTGTAATTTCTTGAGCGGTAATATAATCATCAATAAATTCTAGCGCTTCAGTAGATGCGTTATAGAATCCCTCATGATGATAATTAATATTTGTACCTAAGCCAACATTAAAATTAGATGCCCATTCAGCTCCATAGCCACCACTTCTAACACCAAGTACAATTAAGGTATCGCCTGCGATTTCCTTATTACCTATACAAAGACCAATTGAATCTCTTGTTGGCTTATTTAAATAACCATCATTAACCTCAATATCATTAAAGCCCATACCACTAAAGAACTCAGTGATATTTGTAGATTTTAAGCTATAATCATTATAATCTATAGCATTAGATGAAGACATCGCAACATTAAGTGATAATGTCGCAAGGCTTGGATTATAAATATCTGATGAATCATAAAAATATTCATCAGTATAATAAGCAATACCTACATTAGATTCTTCCTTATCCTGCATTAAATCATACTTAAATTCTACTTCATTTAAGTTAGAATAGCTACTACTTGCAAATAGAGTTGTCCCACTTATTGTGAAAGTAGCTGCTAGGGCTAATCCTAAAACAACAATTTTCTTTTTCATTTATAAAATCCTCCAAGATAATTTAATTATATAGGAATTAATTATTAATCACAATCACCAGTATTGGTGAAAATTTTAAATATTATTCAGAGAATTCTTATATGTTTATAACTAATTACAATTTTTATTAAATAACGAAAAAAGACTAGTTAAAACTAGTCTTTAATCTTTATTCTTTATTTTTCTTTGGTAATATACACTATCAGAAATAATAGCTGATAAGTAATGGCCTAGAGCAATTTCAGAATCCTGCCATACCCTATTATGATCACTTATAACTGCTAAATAGCCTAAATATTCTCTATTTGTTTCAAGCTCTACTACAAGACATGATCTAATATTATAGCTAGCAAGGAAATCCTGAAGTTTTTTATCTCCTTCTATTTCAGAACGATTATTGACTATGATACGGTGATTCTTTAATCTCATATCAATTTTACTCTTTGGTATAGGTGCAACATTACGCTTTTCACCACCATTATTATATATGAAATTCTTTTCTCCTTCGATACAAACAACACAACCATCAACACCAATAATCTGAGTGATTACAGATGAAGCTTCATAAATTTCATATTCAAGGGTTCTTTTACCATTAAATAATGATCTAATTTTCATCATATTTTCTGGTAATGTCTTTTGAATATCAAAGACAATATCCTTATGAACCTCATAATTATAGATAATGAACCTATCTCTACCCTTAGTCTTACCTCTATAAAGCATCGCATCAGCCTTTTTAAAAAGCTTTTCAGATGTTTGTTCATCATCTGGGAAAGATGCGGCGCCGGTAGTTGCAGTAATAGGTAAATGAGTGCCACTTTCAAGGTCAATACCCTTTCTTAATTCAACATGTAGCTTCTTTAATATTGCCCACTTATCATCATATTCAACTATATCAGGGATAATTAGTAGGAATTCATCTCCACCATATCTTCCAACAAAGGCCTTATCACCAACAATATCACAAATTGATTTTGCACTCTTAGCTAAAGCCTCATCTCCAACTAAATGTCCATATGTATCATTAATAGCTTTGAAATTATCAATATCTAAAATACATAATGTAAATGGATGATCACGATTAACTAAAAATGTTACAAAATTTAAAATATATTTTCTTGCAATAAGCTTTGTTGTAGTATCGATTGCGTCATCAGTTAAATCATAGCTCTGAAAATAAGCCGTATTTTTAATTTTTTCTAGCATGTCCATAACTAATACCCCCTTACATAATTTAATCCGATTATGTATAATGTAACTGGTGATTATATGCGTCTACACAGCTACTTAAAGGCTTTTAAGGGATTAACTAAATCCGAGGTAATGGAATATTATAAAAAAGGTCTGATTACAGTTAATGATATTCCTCAAAAGCTTTCTTACGAAATCAATAAAAATGATGTAATTAAAATAGGAAATGAAATTATTCCTGAAAAAACGTATCTTTATTATTTATATTATAAACCAAAAGGTGTACTTTCTACAATAAGAAAATGTGATTATTCCTACATTAATACAATAAATATGGAGGAAAAATTAACACCTGCTGGTCGCCTCGATAAGCAAAGTGAAGGCTTAATGATTTTATCTAATGATGGTAAATTCATCCATGAATATTCTACTCCTCTTATGCATAAAAAGAAATATATCATCACACTAGAGTCCGAAATCACAAATGAATTCATCTCTAATTTAGGTAAATCATATGAGCTAGATGGAAGGAATACTACTCCCTTTAATATTGAAATAAATGATAAATATAATGTTACTGTTGAATTAAGTGAAGGCATTTATCATCAAATAAGGCGTATTGTTAAATTAAGTGGTAATAAGGTCATTAATTTAAAGCGTATCAGTATTGGAGAATATAATCTTGGTGATATGAAGTTATGTGAATTTAAATAATTGACAGTTTTATCTGTGATTTTTATATTACCACTAGTTTTTTATGATTCATTATTATTTAAATCTTATTTAAATCCATTTACGTTTATATTTTTAGCACCTACTG
>JAILEP010000056.1 GCA_024697825.1 Acholeplasmatales bacterium | reverse complement strand
TTTCAAAGAAATAGTCTGGTGGCGATAGCAAGATGGTCACACCTGTTCCCATCCCGAACACAGAAGTTAAGCATCTTTACGCCGATGGTAGTAAGTTAAATCTTGCGAGAGTAGGTAGTTGCCAGGCTTTCTCTTTGAGTAAACTGCAGTGATGCAGTTTTTTTTATTCTTTAGAATTCCTACTTTTATGCTATAATAGTTATATATTGGAGGGAAAATAATGAGATTATTGTTAGATTTAGACGCAAAGGATTATACTGATAGTGACAATAGCTTTATGATTCGTAAGGCCGCAAGAGCGATTATTTTAAAGAATGGCAAGATTTCGATGGCTCATAGCTCAGTTTATGATTTCTTTAAATTCCCTGGTGGTGGAGTAAAAAGAGACGAAACTATTGAGGAAGCCTTAATTCGTGAGGTCAAGGAAGAAACTGGTCTTATTGTTAAGCCAGAATCTATTAAGGAATATGGTTATGTCTTAGAAAAATATAAAATGAAGGACCTTCCAAATTCTATTTATACCCAATATTCATATTATTATTTCTGTGATGTTGAGGATGAGATCAAGGAACAGCACCTTGATGAGTATGAAAACGATTATGGCTTTGAGCTTTCAGTCACAAGCGTTGAAGAGGCTTATTTAAGAAATAAGTATTATAATGAGCATAGTGGTATGCTTAGATATATTAAAAGAGAAGAGCTTGTTTTAGAGCTTTTAAAGAATGAGAAAAAATAAAACCCTTATTGGGTTTTTTTCTCTTTCTTGGTATAATTGTCTTGGAGTGATTATTTATGAATTCTAATATTAATCAAAATAGACGTAATAATCCTAATAAGGTAGAAGAAAAAAAGAGCATCTTTGCCCCAAATAAGCTAGTTGCGATAGTTTTCTATTTATTAGGTATATTACTTTTAGGCACTGTATTTATAATTATTTGTGGTGCAATTGCTGGTAGCGTATCAGGAGCTGGCTCAGGAAGAATAATAGAATTAATTATGGATTCTTCTAAGCTTGATACAATGACAAACCTAGAAACAAATGCTTATTATTCAGCTCAGGGCTTTGGTAATGCCTTAACATATATTTTTATGGCTATAGGTGTTATTTTCTTTATGAGAGATGAATTTATTAATGATTTTAATTCATTAAAGGAAAATAAGAAATTCTATGCTATTTATATACCATGTGCAGCTATTTTATTCGCAGGCCTTGCGATTGTTATATCTATTATTTTTGGTAAGATTGCTGGTTCAAGTGAAAATCAAAATACAATTGAGCTAATGATGAAATATAGTGGGGCTGCCCCAATGATATTTGCGACTATATTATTAGCTCCAGTAGTTGAGGAATCAATCTTCCGTAAATGTATTTTTTATTATGGAAGAAATATTCCAGTATGGATTAGCTATGCTGTATCAGCCTTATTATTTACATTACCACATATGCTATCAAGTGATATTAGTAATTTTGGTAATTGGGCTTTACTTTGTATTCCATATTTATTAGATGCATTATTGTTATGTACAGTATATCATTTATCAAAGAAGAATATTTATTCAGTTATTTGTGCACATATGCTTAATAATATTATTGCAGTTATATTAGTATTCATTTAAGGAGGAATTAAAATGCTAAAGAAGAATATTAATGAATTCAATTCATTTTTTAAGGAAATTAATGATGAGTGGGCTATCGTTACAGCTGGTGATAAATTTGTAGGCTATAACGCTATGACAGTATCATGGGGTGGTATTGGTGTATTATGGAATAAGCCTGTAGCCTTTATTTTTGTAAGAAAGAGTAGATATACCTTAGAATTTATGAATAAGAGTGACAGTGTAACACTTTCATTCTTAGGTGATAAATATAAGAAGGAGAAGACTTTATTTGGTAGAACATCAGGTCGAGATGTTAACAAATTTGAAGAGACTGGACTTCACGCTTCATTTGAGCCAGATTTCAATGGCTATTTTGTTGCCGAGGCAGATAAGGTATTAAAGCTAAAGAAGCTATATTCAACAGATATAGATTTTGATAATATGCCTGAATCTATTAAGAATTCTAATTATGCTAATAACGATATGCATGTTATGTATGTTTGTGAGGTTAAGCAATATTTAGTTAATGAGGAATAATAAAAAAGGATGTAACTTAAAATTATAAGTTGCATCCTTTTTCTATTTTTCTAATTGGTCATTTAAAATGATTTGTAGGCTAGGCTTATCCATTTTTAATACATATGAGAATTCATCAAGAAGAAGCTTTTCTGCATCCTTCATAACAGTCTCATCTGTTGCGTGAAGCTTTCTGCCTTTATTCTTTATATCAACGATATGAACTCTAATAGATTTTAATAATCTAAGAGTTTCCTTCCTATCTCCTGATTTAACAATTTCTGAGAATTCAGTCTTACGATCATTATCCTTTTCAATCCAGTATGGCTCAAGGAAAGGAATCTGATTGATAAGGTCTTTAATTTCATCCTCACTTAAAAGTGGCTGAAGTCTCATTGCGGTCATTGGATTATTAACTGGTAAAGAAATTTCAGTAGTATCTTCATTTAAAGGCTTTAACACATAATATGTGTTTTCAAACTTGCCCATTTTAATTTTATTTAACGCAGATATTTTACAAATACCGTATGTTGTGTAAATAACAACGTCCCCAACGGAAAACAATTTAAAAACCCCCTTATCTTACAAAATTCTTTCGCTTGTATAATAATTATACCACATTTGACATATTTTTTCTACATTTAAAAAATTTATAATTTTTGATTTACTTTAAGGTCATATGTTATATAATATAGACGTGATAAAAGGCACAAAAGGAGTTATGCAAAATGATAGATAATTATAAGGATTTCTTATCCTTTATAGAATCACTTGAATATAAGCCAAAGCTATTGCTGCACGCATGCTGTGCACCATGCTCTTCGCATTGCCTTTTAGTATTAAAAAAGTATTTTGATATTACTATTTTCTTTAGTAATGATAATATCTATCCTGAAGAGGAATATGATAAAAGACTAGAGGAAATAATTAAATTCTGTGGTGATTTTGCCCCTAATATAAAGGTTATTGAAAATGGCTATAATGCCCAGGATTATTATGATGCTGTTAAAGGCTTAGAGCATTTAGGAGAAAGATCAGAAAGATGCTATGAATGCTATAAGCTAAGAATGGAAAAAAGCGTTAGGATGGCTAAGGAAAAGGGCTTTGAGTATTTTACTACAACCCTATCATTATCACCATATAAGGTTTCTAAATGGGTTAATGAAATTGGCTATGCTTTAGAAGAAAAATATGGAGTTAAATACCTATATTCAAATTTCAAAAAGGAAAATGGGTATCAGGATTCAATAAGATTATCCGAGGAATATTGTCTATATAGACAGAATTACTGTGGATGTGTTTATTCTATGCAGGAAAGGATGGAGGCTAATGACAGAGCTGAGAAAAAGAACAAGAGTCAAGCATCTTAAGCTAGACATTAATAGAAGAATGATTTTTATCAGTGATATTCATGGTGATTTAGCTACTATGAAGAAGGGCCTTCAGGATTTTGGCTTTTGCGATAATGATTATTTATTCATTATTGGCGATATCTATGAGAAGGGTGATCCTGGTACAAATCTAGAAATAATCAGATATGTCATGGAATTAGACCGTACACATGACAATGTTTTTGTCATGGCCGGAAACTGTGAGGAAGCACTACGCTTTATCCTTACTCCTATGCCTAAAAGAAATTTCTTATATTATGTAATGAAGAGAGGCCATTCCATTTTAAATGATATGGCTGATGAGATGGGAATTGAAATAAATGAGAATATGGATATTCCAGCATTTATCGAAAGAGTACATAATGAATATAGTGATATTTATGAATATATTGATACATTAGATGATGTAGTAATTATTAATGATACCATTGTTTTAGTTCATGCTGGTATTGATAGTATTAATAACATTCCTGAATATTCTATGAGTGTTTTAAAATATGATAATTTTGATACTTTATCTCATGGACAGGAAAAGCTTACTATTGTAGGACATTATCCTACACGTAATTACCGTCATGATGTATCTTGTGTTAACCCAATCTTCAATATGAGAAAGAAGATTATCTCTATTGATGGAGGTAACCATTTAGTTAAGGGTGGGCAGATTAATTTCTTATTCTTAGAATCACTTAATACTATGAAGTTTACATATAGATATGTGGATCATTATCCTAAATATACAATGACTTGTGATGTAAATTATGAGGAGCCTGATGATTTCATTAATGTCACATATAACAATAATGAAATTGAAATATTAGATACCGACCTTGACTTTTATTTGGTTAAGCATTTAGATTCAGGTATTTCAATGTGGGTTCATAAATCATATGTTTATGAGGATAATGGTAAGGTTTACTGCTATGACGCATCTAACCAGTTCTTAAGTGTAAGAAAGGGTGATGTCATTTCAGTAATTAGAGTAGCTAATCCTTATAGTATCATTAAGAAGAATGGCTACATTGGATTAATTGATACAAAGTATTTAGAAAATGTTAATTAATTATCCAGTTAATAAAGCTTCTACAGTAAGAGAATTCCTTGAATCATTTTATTTATCTAAATCAAAGATTTATACTTTGTTCTTTGAGAATAAGATTTTAGTTAATGATCATAAATGTAAGGAAAGAGATTTAATTAAGGTAGGAGATATTATAACAATTGACCACGATGAGGAAATTGATTACAAAATTAAAAAGGGTAAATTAGATATTTTATATGAGGATCAATATTTCTTAATTATTAATAAGCCTTATGGCATTATTATTCATAATGGTAAGGATAATGATGATGCTTTATGTAATTTAGTTGCAGGCTATTATAAGGAAAATGGAATATCCTTAAATATAAGATTTGCTCATAGAATAGATACAGATACTACAGGTATTATTGTATTTTGTAAGGATATATTAACATTATCCTATATGAATCATTTTATCGAGACTCATGAAATAAGAAGAGCATATCGTTTATTAGTAAGTGGTTATTTTAAAAATAAAAAGGGTGTTATTGATAAGCCAATTGGTGAGGATAGGCATTCTAATTCTAGAATGAGAATATCTAATACTGGTAAGGAATCAATAACAGAATATGAGGTATTAAAGCAATTTAATAATATAAGCTATGTTGAATGTAAGCTTAAGACAGGTCGTAAGCATCAAATTAGAGTGCATATGGCATATTTAAATCATCCACTTTTAGGCGATACTATGTATGGTGGAGATAATAAGCTAATTAAGAGGGTTGCCCTTCATAGCTATAATATTAAATTTATCCATCCCTTCTTTAATGAAGAAATGGATATAACTGCAAAGCTACCAATAGATATGAATAATATATTAAAATAGAAGGGAAGGGACTAGTATGAATAGAAGGACACTTTTTATAAGAATGCTAATCCCTTTTTCTGTTATGGTAATATGTATATTAATAACATTGTTTTCATTTAAGTATTCACCAAGGCTTACCTATAAATGGAATAGTGAATATGAGGGCTATGTTGTAAATAATGCTTATGGTAATGCTAAAAGCTATACTGTAAGAGAGGAATATAATGGAAAGCCTGTTGTAGGTATTGGACTTCGTGCCTTTTATAAGCATTCTAATTTAGAATCTATTGAATTTGAAAATCCAGAAAATATTATCTTTATTGATAGATTTGCCTTTTCTGAATGTACTAAATTAAAAACTATTGATTTAGAATATGTAGATTATATTGAAAGAAATGCGTTTTCATATTGTTATAAGCTAAACAATATTAAATTAGGCCTTAAGGATTTACTTGGAAGTGTATTTTATAAATGCACATCATTAGATACAATTGATTTAGGTGATACGCTTAGAACTATTGGCACCTTTGCCTTTTCATATACAAGCTTTACTGAATTAACTCTTCCTAAAAGTATGAATACTATTTATACTAATGCGTTTAAATATTCTAATTTAAAGAAGGTTTATGCATTTTATGGATTAAATGTTAACAATATTATTTCTAATGATATAGAAGTAGAATTTTATAGCTAAATATCATTCAGTATTAATGATAATTATTATATAAAACATTAGTATGATAATTGACTATGGTTTGATTTGGCAATATAATATTTTAAGTATATTTATAGCTTTTTGGGGGAGATTAAATATATTTTATTTTATGTTGTAATTGAAAATAAATACAACATTTGTAAAATAGGAGTTCTTATGATAGAAATAAAAAATGGTTGTAAGACATATAAAAGTAAAACAGGAGAA
>JAILEP010000017.1 GCA_024697825.1 Acholeplasmatales bacterium | reverse complement strand
ATTTAAAACATCAAATATTAATCATTTTCTATTTGAAATAGCTCTTCCATCTCAGTTACATCAAAATTAGAAACTCCCCAGTTTTTAATTAAGCCTAAGGATTTTAGCTTTTCCATATTCTTAACCATATCACCTAAATTAACGCTAGATTTCCAGTGTAATAAATATAGATCGAAATAATCGATACCAATATTAGCTAAGGACTGCTTACATGATTTAATATATTGGCCATTTTGGGCATTTTCTGGAAGTATTTTACCAACAATGAATAATTTATCCCTATCGATTCCATCAATCATTTTAGCGACAATTTTTTCACTTCGACCATCACCATACATTTCAGCTGTATCTATTAGAGTCATCCCATGATTAATGATTGCATATTTTCCTGTTTCGATTTCAGATTCCATTAAGGCTTCATTTTCACCTAAGCCCCAGCTACCAAGGCCTATTAATGGGATATTTATATTTCTATGCTTAAAATATTCCATAAATGCGCCTCCATTCATAGTTCTATTTTACCATAAGCATTTAACAATTTTTGTAAAATAATTAAAGTGTTACAATAACATTAAATATGTAAAGCAATCCATATAACAAAAGATGCACTAGATTTAATAATCATCTAATGCATCTTAATATACTTTTTATATCTTCCAGCCTACAGCTTCTTTTCTATCAGATACGAATCTCTTATAGATTCCATCCTCCTTAATCAAATCATCATGCTTACCAGACTGGACAATCTTACCATCATCAATAACAAAGATGTTATCACAATTTCTAACTGTCTTTAATCTATGGGCAATCATAATAACTGTCTTATTCTTAGTTAAGGCATCAATTGCACCCATAAGCTTCTCCTCATTTTCTGGGTCAACATTCGCAGTTGCCTCATCTAGGATTACAATCTTAGAATCCTTTAGAATCGCTCTTGCAATAGAAAGCCTCTGAAGCTCACCACCAGATAGCGTAGAACCGCCCTCTCCAATTACTGTGTTATAGCCATCTGGTAAATCGAATACGAAATCGCAGCAGGCTTCCTTTAATACCTTAACAATTTCATCCTCAGTCGCATCATTCTTAGCCATTCTTAAATTATTGATAATTGTATCATTAAATAGATATACATTTTGGAATACAAATGTGAAATTCTCCATTAATGAATTAATGTTATAATCCTTAACATCCTTTCCATCTAATAGAACACTACCACTCTGAACATCCCAAAATCTTGCCATTAAATGACAAATAGTTGTCTTACCAGATCCAGAAGGTCCAACAAATGCCACCTTAGTATTACCTTCAATCTTTAATGAAACATCATTAATGATTGTCTTTTTATCATAAGAGAATGTAACATTCTTAAGCTCAATATCACTACTCTTTGTCTTATAATCCTCACCACTAATATTCATAGTTTCAATAGCAAGAATTTCACTTGCTCTTTCACAGCAGCGCTCAATTATCTTAGATAAGGTACTAAATGTTCCCATAGAATCTAAGGCTGAATAAATGATATATGATGCAATAATTACTGTCATTGTAGTAGCTAAATCATTATAGCCCTTAATGTATAGTAAAATCGCTACAATAGTCATTGCAACACCAATTAAACGAGTAATATATGTTTGGATAGTCTGAATAGGAATCATCCTTAATTCAGCCTTAGTATAAACCTTTCTACCTTCCTCGTTTGCATCATCTAATCTCTTAGAATATTTACCATATAAATTATATGATTTAACCTCAGAAATACCTAAAACATAATCTAATATTGTAGATACGATTTTTAAATCAGCGTTTTCCTTAATAGGAGCAAACTTCTTTCCTTCATGCTTAATCCAAGAATTAAATAATAAGTAAATAATTACACCAGCTAAGGCAACAAGTGCAATTCTATAATCAAAGAAGAATAATGCAATAACAACAATTAATGTATTAATTAATCCGGCTGTAACAAGCATTACTACTCTTGTTGCAATATCAGATAGCTGTTCCATTGTGTTAGTTGTAACAGATGTGATATAGCCAAGTGAATTAGCATTGAAATAGCCCATAGGAACATATCTTAAATGCTCTGCTATTTCAATTCTCTTTTCTGCAGCACATCCATATCCACCTGAGCACTGTAGCATTGTTGATGCATATCTAAATATCATTGATAGAACTAAAGGTATTATCATAATTAAGAATGATATTAATACTGTATTAAGTGAGAAATCACCACTAAATATATTATCAAACATATACCAAATTGCAGGAAGCTTCATAGCCTCACAAATACCAACTAATACTGTTAATACAATTGAAATATAAAATTGTCTTCTTCTTTTTGGACCACAAAAATCAAAGAACTTCTTTAGCATTTTAAGCATTAATATCACCATCCTTTACATGAATATGGGCATTCCACATATTCTTATATAATTCTGATTTATTTAATAGCTCCTCATGCTTACCATGATTCTCAATTCTACCATCATTAATTAAGATAATATCATCACTATCAATAATAGTAGATAATCTATGAGCTATTACAATAACAGTCTTATCTTTAATTAGGTAAGAAAGTGATTTTTGAATTACTGCCTCATTTTCTGGGTCAGTATAGGCTGTTGCCTCATCAAGAATAATAATCTTAGAATTCTTCATCATAGCACGAGCAATTGAAATTCTTTGACGCTCACCACCAGATAGGTGAGAACCACTATCACCAACTACTGTATTATAACCATTTTCTAGATTCATAATAAAATCGTGAACTCCACATTTCTTACAAATCTCAATAACATCATTATCACTCGCATTTGGATTACCTATTCTAATATTTTCCATAATAGAAATATTAAATAAATAATTGTTCTGAGAAACATAAGAAACTAAATTATTATAATCCTCAAGTGTCAAATCCTTAATATTTACACCACCAATTGAAATAGAGCCCTGATTTGGATCCCATAGGGATGCAATAAGCTTTGCGATTGTCGACTTACCAGCACCAGATGGACCAACAAGTGCGATATGATCTCCTGATTTAATATCTAAGCTAATGTCATGAAGAATTTCCTTATCATCATATCCAAATGAAACATTTTGAATTTGAATACTAGAATCCTTTGGCATTGCCTTAGATACAGCAGGTCTTTCAAGCTTATTAATTGATACAATCGCATCAATTTCCTTAAAAATGGAATTAGCCTTAGAAATATCATCAAAATGAGCCATCGCATTAATAAGTGGTGAAATTAAACCAATTGACATTAAT
This sequence comes from Acholeplasmatales bacterium, assembly GCA_024697825.1. GTDB lineage: Bacteria > Bacillota_I > Bacilli_A > Acholeplasmatales > Anaeroplasmataceae > Anaeroplasma. The sequence continues at coordinate 2,529 of JAILEP010000017.1, read as the reverse complement.
ATCGAAATAATAAACATTGAAAGGGTAATATTACCATAATAATATAAAAGACCACCAAGTGGTAATATTGCAAGCAATGTATATGGAGCAACTGACATAGCAACAGTAAATGAAACATTACAATTACGCTGCCAATCTACGAAGCATGAAGCTCCTTCCTTTGCGGCCTTTTCGAATTTCTTATATGATGATTCGCTCTTTCCAAAAGCCTTAATAACCTCAATACCATTAATGTATTCTACTGCTGTATCGTTTAATACCTTAGTCTTATTAATACAGTTATTATAATATTTCTCATATCCAATAGACATTGTCATATAAGCAATCATGCCTATTGCAAATGGAATTAATGAGATTAATCCCATTCTCCAATCAAGAATAGTTAAATAAATAAAGGTACCAATAAATCCTAAAATATTAGATGTAACCTCAGGAATAACATGTGCAAGTGCAGTTTCAGTTGAATCTATTCTTTCACAAAGTGTATTCTTTAAAGAACCTGAGCTTTGTGCCTTAACATCACCAAGTGATGCAAGCGCAAGCGCATCTGTTGCTCTCTTTCTTACTCCCTTTATAGTCTGGAATGCAGCCATATGGGAAAGTGATGTTGATATAACATGGAATAATCCCTTAACAAAGAATAATACTAGTAGCATGATTATATCGAATGTATAATCACTAAATTCCCTCTTTCCATCAACAAGCATAGTTATTATATCTGCGATAAAATAAAAAGGTATAATACCAGCTGCGACTGATACTAACGCAGATAAAATACTTACCACATAATACTTTTTCTTATCACCAGCATAATCAAATATTATTGATAAGAGTCCTCTCTTTTTCATTTTTTCCTCCTAAAAACCCAATAAATTTCTAAATCCTACTGTATAGAATTTAGATATGGTTTTACAAATTTTGAACGATTCCTCATCATCTAAATTCATGAGTAACACATTAAAATATGCATCTACATATGAATCAATGATTGTTTTAAAGGCACGTTCATCAAATTTATTAACATTAAGCCCAAGCTCACGCATTTTACTAAGATATTCAAGTGTAGTATTTACCTCGTACTCACTTAAATAATTTCTTAGCCAGTCTCTTCTTTCTCTTATGATAAGCTTTACTAATTCCTTGTCCCCTTTAAAAATAAGTAAAAAATGGAAATTATTGTCTCCCTCAAAGCTCCATACCTCACTCACATTATTATTTTCAAGCAAATCATAATCCTTTTCCTCTATATAGCTTCTCATTTCCTCAATTTCATTAATGAAAGGCTTTATAACAGATTGAAAGATGTCCTCCTTATCCTTAAAATGCCTATATAACGCAGTTGCAGTTATATTGCACTTGGACGCAATATTTCTAAGTGATGCCTTTTGATAGCCATTTAATATAAATTCTTCTCTTGCAACTTTTATAATCATCTCCTTCGTATTCATGTTATATACCCCCTAGTTAACACTGTAAACATTAGTTAGTATAATCTAACTTTTGATTTAAGTCAATAGTTAATTATTAGTTTATAAATAAACTATTTTAATAAAATAAAGCAGGATTTCTCCTGCTTTATATACTATATACGGTTAAGCTCTATCTGAAGATTACCCTCATCATCTAAATAATATTTACATCTTTTAGATTCATGTGTAGCCGCATCACAATCATATGGAACATCACCAATAAACGCAGTGTCATTTTTATAATAAAAATAAACATATGTGATATCTGCAAACTCAAGTAATCTTGTAAAATTGTCCTCAGGATCTGTATCCAAAATACTACCAAGTGACATAACTGGAATCATTTCTCTCGCTTCCTTACGAATAATAATCTTGAATCTAACTACATAATTAAAAATAGCATCATCCTGTTCAAAATCATCAAGACCATCATCTGCCTTATTAGGTTCATAATATCTTATTTCAAAAGACTGTATATCATCCTTAAAAAAATAAATAGACTGTAAATTTTCTAAATAAAACTCAATTACATCTAAATCATCAATTGCACCTAATTCTGTTAAAGTTTTCATTTTACACCTCATGTTAAAAATTAAAATTGTGGATATTTGTTATTAACGAGCTTTCAACATATCATGCAACGCTCTAAGCTTTGTATTTTATTTTTAGAACGTGCTTTCAACAGCTCAAGCAGCGCACGTTCAAATATTCAGTTTTAAAAGCAAAATACCTCCTATTTTCTGCTTGAAGCCAAAAAAAATGGACCCACTTATGGCATTCAAGCTTAATTCTTCTACCATAAATGAGTCCAACATTCTCCATTTTTTAATTTTAATTTTTAACCTGGATAATAAGCCTCTTTGGCTATATCCAAAAACAATATAGCACAATATTTTAATCCCCGCAAGGTTATGGGTGATTTTTTTCATCTATAACAAAAAAAGCAGGCTTTAACCTGCAATTAATTAAAAATGAATACTTAGCTTTCTATCATCATCTACATTATCTAATGCCATTACCATAGCCACAAAGAAGGCAAGATTATCTTCATCATCTGGTA
>JAILEP010000001.1 GCA_024697825.1 Acholeplasmatales bacterium | reverse complement strand
TAGTTGATAAAGTCTTATCAAAGTCGTATAAGATAGCGATTTTTTTCATATATTATTCTCCTATGCACTAAATGCCTGGACTGAGAATGAATTATTTAATCTCTGCATTTCCTTATAAATATAAACTAAGAAATCTGCATGTAGATTATAATTAGTCTCTAAATCCATGAAGATATTCTGATATGTTTTAGCATCCTCATCTGTAATAGTTAATCCAGATGCGTCCATTAAAGTAATACCATACTTTTCTTCCATCTGCTGTCTAGTCATACCAGTAATAGTTGTTAAGAATTCTAAGGATTCATATACATCCTGGAAACAAATCTTTTCTAAAGATTCAACACTAGATAGCTCATTATAATATTTTAAAGTAAGCTTGAACTTATATTCAGAAATTTCTTCTCTTCTTTCAATATCAGGATCCTCTGAAGTATAACGGAATAATGTATTTACATAAGTAAACATAGGTGCACCATCAATCTGTCCTAAGAAGCCATCCATAACCTCCATGATTTTAGCATCTACTGTATCCTTTACATCATCATACTGCTCCTGACGAATTAAGCCATTTCTTAATTCTGTATCATACTTACCCATAAAGTCTGTGAACTGATTTAGGGCAAATTCACGATTTATATTACCATTACCATAGCACTTCATCTTAACCTTAACTGGAGTGAAATAATAATGATAATCAGCAGTATCAATCTTTTCAGTACCATTATTTTGAATCTTAACCTCTTCAGCGTAAGGAATCTTCATAAAGAAGTTAGATAAAATCTTACCATCACCAATTACATTAATCTTTAAGACTAGCCAATCTGGATCATTTTCACCATATAGACCAAGCTGAGTCTTAGATTCACTTGCAACCTCAAATGATAAGGCACCTCTAATATTATTCTTTGAATAGTATGCAACCATACATTCATCATTATTAAACTGAATAGGAATATCTAATTCCTCCTGAGTCATAGAGCCCTGATCAATTAATTCAAACTGTGAATCAACATAACGGCTTCTAGATTCAATAATTTCATTGTTGATATTTTCCTTAGCTTCCATTAAAGAAAGAGGGAATACTGCGGCACGGTTATTTGATCTAGCACGGCTCTTCTTACCTTCATCCTTCTTCTTGAAGTATTCCTCAACGTCATACTTACACATATTACCTAAGAATGCGTTATTACCAACAGTCTTAATCGAACTAGGAAGAGTGATATGCTCAATGTTACAATTAACAAAGGCCCAGTCCTCAATAACCTCTACACCCTCCTCTAAAACTACTTCCTTTAGATTTGGACATCCAGCAAAAGAATAACCACCAATAACCTTTACAGAACCTGGAATGATTACCTTCTTAAGCTTACTCTGCTCCTGGAATGTAGAGCCTTCAATTTTTGCGATTGGATAATTGTCAAGTGATGCAGGTATCTGAAGAGTTACCTCCTGCTTAGATGAGCCTGTTACAACACCGATTTTACCCTGTACCTCATACTGAATCATATTAAATACCTCCCTAATCGATACTTATCTAATATATTTTACCATTTTTTGAAATATTTTCAATATTTACGCCATTTTATTGTGCTTAATTAATTAAAAATCAAAACTAAAGTATTAAAAAATTAAAAAATGGTGCCTTAGCACCTACTACCATAGGTAGTAAATGATAAACACCATTTTTCTATTAACAAGAAATATTAAATCTTATTAATATCAATTACATCCTTATTAATAACTTTATTTTTGTTATTTTCTTCAACCTTTTGAGATTTAGGCTCATTAATAACATTTTCACCTAAATCGATGTGAACCTTATTCTTATTTGAAGATGTATCAATAATTAAATCATTTTCTTTTTCAATTTGGATATCTTCATTAATGATATTGTTGATGTTGTTATTTTCTATTTTTTTATCCTCAATATCAATATGAATGTTTTCCCTATTGTTTATAATTATTTGATTATTGTCATATACTCTTTCAGCACCTGGACGATTTAACAAATATGTAACAGCATTAAGATTTGCATTTTTAATAACATCCTCAGGCGCCTTAGGAGCTGGAACATTAACATCAATAAACGCATTCTTATCTCTAAACCAAATATTGCGCTTAACCTCTTTTTCCTGCTCATCATCAAATGTTGATCTAATTCTTAGGAATGAACCATTACCATCATCTACAAGCTTGTTAATGGCATCATCATAAAATGAAACAGGAATTCTACCAGCCTTTACATCCTGATAAAGATGCAATTTAACTTTATATAATTCATTCTGGAATTTCTCCTTAACAAGCTCACTTTCAGGATTCTTATTTACCTCGCTATTAACCAAAGTAAGATTTCTTAAATCATTATTAAGTCTATCAAAGAATTGAGTCTTTTCTTCCTCGTACTTATTATTTAAATCCTCTTTATAGTATTCTAAGTTATCAACTAAGCTTTCATCTACTGGAGCAAATTTCTTAAATGAATCAGTTACAAGCTTTCTAGGATTTTCATAATAGCTCTTGAAAGTCTTTAAATTTCTATCTGCAAGCTTTTCAGGATGCATCAAGAAATAATCACTAATTGTATTATAGAATGCCATAGTTAAGGCATTAAGCTCAGTTGTTGCAACAAGCTTATGTTGAGCCTGAGCCTCAGGAGTAATACCTTTCTTAGAATACTCAATAATTGAACGCTTTAATGCCTCATAATTATGAGCTAATAGCTCTAAATTAAATTCCTGTTCATTTGCTTTTGAAATAACTTTAGATGAATTAACATTGTCCTTATAATATGAAGATAAAACAGAATTAAGCTCATGATTAAATACTAGCTTTCTAGTATCATCTCCAGGCTTTCTAACTAGTAGATTAGCAAATGTCTCCCTAGCAGAGTTGTTAATGATATTAGTATTTGTAATTTCTTCTGCAATTTCATGCTTAACCTTAGTCTTAATATATTCTGTAGTAACAAGACTCTTCTTGCTATTAGTAGGGTCCATAGAAGTGATAAAATCACATAAATTATTTATATCATTATATTCCTTAGATTTTAAATAATCATCGTTCTTTGTTGAATGAAGCTTTCTATAAGCAGTTAAAATATCATCATCGCTCTTAACTAGATATTCATCCTTCATCTTGTTAGTTAAAGAATTGATTAATTTATTAAATGTTTCCTTAGATTTATCATTAAATAAATCCTCTGGATTAACATTATTCTCTTCACAAATCTTCTTAACAGCCTTAAAAATATCAAGCTGAGCTCTAAGCTTAGCACTTTCAAGAATATTCTTATGAGTATAACCACTTGAATTAACATTTTCCATACTAAAGCTTGGCATGAATTCAATGTCACTAGTTAACTCTTTAGATTTATCTGCAAATGCTCTAATATTATTATCTAATTCCTTAATCTGGTTAGTGATTCCATTTATTTCTTTTAAAGCATTGAAATAAGTCTCCATATTATCTGGAGTAGGATGCTTAATTAATTCGGAATTCTTCTGATATAAATCAGCTAATTTAGCCTTTAAGCTAGCACATTTTTTACCATACTGGCCAACATCTATTTTAGTAGATAATCTATATAAGCTTAATAAACTAGCTCTAGAATTTTCAGATATTTCTAGTGAAGCATCATTATCAAAATTCATATGATGAACAGAAATTTCACCTAAATCCTTAGTAGCTTCTTTTCTAGCATTAGTCTTTAAAGCAGCTCTTGCTCTAGCCTCTTCCTTTACCTTTATATCAAAGAAATTAGTAGCAGTCTTAGCAATTCTAGATGAATATTTATTTAATGCATTAGCATTATTAATGAAACTTACAAAGGCTATTTTTCTACTTTGATTTGCATCTAGCTCCTGTAAAATCTTATAGCTTGAGCTTGTATATGTAATAACTTTTTCGATATATCTATCACTATCAAATTGTCTAATATTGTCAGCATCAATATCATAATCATTAATAATTCTAGTATCTAAATCAGCTAAATTAGGATTAGTCTTAAATTCCTCATAAATCTGATTTAGATAATCATCATTCATTATTGTGTCAAAAGATAATTCTACATTATTGACAACATCATTGACATTAATTCCAAGTCTTGTAGCCTCTGCAACAGCAGCTTCATAATCATCTAGCTTAATAGCAGGCTTTCCATCAGCTGTTCTAATTAAACTGATTTCCTTTTCAAGGGCTAGCTTTCTAGCCTGAGTAATCATCTTATTAATTCTTCGTTTAACATTAGCATTTTGGAATACCTGAACCTTAGCATCTAATTCAGCACCCTTACTACCTGCCAAATAACCCATTATTAGCTGATTCTTAGCCATTCTAATCTTTAAAACAGCGCTAGCCTTAGTAAGATCATCAAAATCATCCATGAAGTCATTAAAAGATTCAATCTTATCAATTGCATCTTTTACCTTAATAACAGTAATGTCATTGCTATTACCTGTAAGCTTAGTATCATAATCCTTGATATTAAACTGAATTACATCAATAGGTAAAGCCAATTCTTCTTCAACAATCTTTTTACCCTTATTTTCAGACTTTTCAATAATACTATTCTGAATTAGATAAATATTTTGAGCGAATGCTAACTTTTCAACTTCATTTAAATTGATCTTTAAATTACCTATTGGCTGATTTGATTTAATTTGTTTAATTCTTGCTTTAACATAGCTTAAAGGAAGATTACCACTATTTAATTCATCAGCTAAACGATTTAATTCAGCTGTTTTAAGTTCTGTAATTTCTCTATCAATTGCATTATATAATTCCTTATTATCATTAATTTCAGCTTCAGTTGCTGAATTAGATAAATTAGTCGCAATAGTATCTAATCTATTTAATAATTCAGTAAGCTTTAGATCAAAATCCTTTGCCGAATTATCTTCTCTATTTTTAGCATTACTATAGATCTTGTCAGGGTCAGATGAAATATGATTATAAACAGTATTTAAACCATCAAGTCTAACATTTTTAAATATAGCCTCATTTTCAGGCAAGTCACTTAAATAGCCAACATAGCCATCAATTAGCTTCATTGCCTCTTGATTATTATCAAATTCTCGCTTTAATAACTCATTATCTCTATTTAAAATTCTAACAGTATGTAATGAATTTAAAGCAGCTGCGATTAATAGCTCTAATTTATTACTAGCAGCGTTAATTTGCTCCTGAGTAGGATTATTTAAAATATTATAATTATTATAAATAGCTAGCTTCATCTTATTGAAATTAGCCATAATACTAGCTGATGAAGGAAGCTTAGACTTATCATTTACAATTTCTGATAATAAATTTCTATTATTGATATCATTTAAAGTTGTCTTATCATCAGATAATAAAATATTTGAATATGCTTTAATATTATCGATATCATTAGCTACAACAACACTCTTAGCCTTTTCATTAAATGCTATCTCATTAGATAAAACTGCTAAATTTTCATTAATATTCTTAGAATCTAATGTAGCTAAATAATCAATAGCGCCTGCAAGGATAGGATCCTTATTTAAATCATTTTCTACCTGATTATTTAAGAATAAGCTATCAAATGAATCTTTAATAGGACCAAAAGCTCCACCATTAGTTGTCGCAAGAGAATATTTTCTTATTGCTTCAACTGGATTATTAATGAATTCTTCTTCAGTTATACCAAGCTTCTTAATAATCTTATTAATACAATATAAGCCATTTAATTTAGCTAAACCATATGGATTCTTAATTACATTAATAGATAAATTTTGAGGATATTCAATGCTTTCAACATATTCATCATTCTTATACTTTTCATTTAAAGCAGAAATAACCTCAATACCTTTTTTATTACC
>JAILEP010000111.1 GCA_024697825.1 Acholeplasmatales bacterium | reverse complement strand
TATACCATCTAATTCAGGGCCTCCTCCTACAAGTAGGAACTTAACTCCATGCATACCTGCAAACGCTAATGAGAAGCCTTCAATAAGTGTTTCAATGTTCTTTTCCTTAGAAGTTCTTCCAACATATGCAAAAACAAAATCAGTATCAAGAATATGATATTTTCTCTTAATATCATTAATCATCTCTAAATTGGCATTTTTTGCCTGGAAACGCTGAATTTCAATACCAGTCGGAATAATTTCAACCTTCTGATCTGCAACTCCATATAGCTCAAAATCTTGGATTACCTTCTTTGTAGGCACAATCTCACATTCTGAAGCCTCACTTATAGGTCCAGTAAACCACTTCTTTTCAAGATGCATAATTTGCTTATGATATCTCTTATCTAAATGTGGGAATAAATACTGGATATAATCCTTATAAGATGTATGTAATGTATGGATAATAGGAATATTAAATTTAGCAGAAGCCTTCATTGCAAGCTTTGCAATAGAGAACTCTGTTTGAACATGCATTATATCAAGGTTTAATGCTTTAATTTCCTTTAGCGCCTTACGATAGCTTAAGGCAAAGCGATAATCACTTATAGCCTTAAAAGGATATCTAATACCTTTTACGTGAATAATCTTCTTAGCTTCTAGTTCTTTGCGCTGTTGTTCATTAAGGCCTTTATCAGCAACATGGAATGTAACGATATAAACCTCGTGCCCCATTGCCTCTAAACCTTCATATAGCATTTTTATTGATGTTACAACACCAGATATTATTGGATAATACTGGTCTGTGAATAAACCAATCTTCATGCTCTACTCCTCCAAGAATTTTTACTCCTCTATTATATCATTAATTTCAGTTTCCTGTACAATATTATTTTGAGTTTCATCATTATCAGTAGTATCTATCAATTTATCATTAGTTTTACATCTTTTTTCAAAGATTAAATATAATACAAATCCATAGAACATCAAAAAATAATAAGTTAATAGTCTCCAAATCATCATTACTGCGAATGCCATAGATACACTAGTAGATGAATCATAGCCATATGTTTCTAGGAATGGTGAATATAATTCCTTAAATGCATATTCTACACCACCAGATCCACCTGGAGTAGGTACCCAAATAGCAATAGTTAATGTAAATGCTGTTAAAGCAAGTGTATAAGGTAAATCAATAGCCTTAATATGTACTCCAATTGCGTATAAAGCAATATATGGAATTGCATAATAAAAGCCAAATGAAATAATCTTAGTAATTAATATTAAGAACCATAATAGAGGCTTTTTTGATATCTCTTTAAATGCAATTTGCATGTTGTTAATGTATTCTGCAAATGCTGCCTCTCCTGATTCAAATCTTCTTAAAAACTTAATTCTAGTGATTAAATGGAATAACTTTAAAAAGATTTTTCCTAAAGGCTTTACTGTACCAATTAATACTAAGCCTACCATAATAAGCATATTAATTGTAAAGCCTACAATTAAAAAGGCAATAAAGGCATCAATTTGATTATATACCTTATTGTAATAAATAATTAAAAATACTACCGCAATAATATTTAAGCATACCTGATAAGCAATAAAATTAATTAATAGTGCAGATGTTGAATCTGCAAGCTTCATTTTCTTTCTCTTTAGTGCATAAGCCTGAAAAGGCTGTCCACCACTTGAAAATGGTGTAATAGCATTAAAGAAAAATTCAGTACCAGATATTGCAAATAGATCTATAAACTTTATTTCCTTAAATCTATATTTAGTTAAAATCATTAATGAAAGCTGATATGTAAATGCATATAAAAGAACAGCTCCAATAGCTAGGAAGATATAACCAATTTTAGAATTAGTTAATACTGACCAAATTTCTTTTATATCGCCTAAATTTATTAATAAAACAACTAATAAAATTAATATTGCAGCTACAAAAATCAGATTTCTTACAATCTTCTTCTTAGACATATTTTACATTTCATCTAGATAATGAATACCTAATAATCTTAAGCCCTCATTTAATACAATTCTTACTGACTTAGCAAGTGCTAAATTAGTATTTCTAACAACTGGGTCAGCAGCATTAATCTTTTCTAATGAATAGAAATGATTGAATGATGCAGCTAAATTTAATAAGTACTTAGCAACAACTGAAGGTGAAGATTCTAAGGCAGCCTTTTCAATAGTACCCTTGAATTCAGATACAGCTCTTACTAATTCAAAATAATGCTCACGCTCAAATAGAGACGCATCAATATTATTAGCATCAAATTCATTGTTCTTTAAAATAGATGCAATTCTTACTGAAGTATACTGTAAATAAGGACCAGTCTGACCCTCAAACTTTACAGCATTTTCAATATTGAATTCAATATCAGAGCCACGGAAGTTCTTTAAATCCGCAAATACAATTGCTGCAATACCAACATACTTAGCAATTGTTTCCTTATCCTTAAGATCAGGATTCTTTTCATTAATTAAATCATAAGCTAAATTGATTGCAGTTTGTAATACATCATATAGCTTAATTACGTTACCCTTTCTAGTAGAGCCCTTCTTACCATTAGTTAAATATAAACCGAAGTTTACATGCTCAATCTGATCGGCGAAGTCATAGCCCATCTTAGTAACTAATCTCTTAAGCTGCTCGAAATGTAGCTTCTGCTCATTTCCTACAACATATAAAATCTTATCAAACTTGTATTCATTCTTTCTATAGAATACAGCTGCTAAATCTCTTGTAATATATAAAGATCCACCATCAGATCTCTTAATTAATGCAGGTGGGATATCATCACCTAAATCAACAATCTTAGCACCCTGGTCCTCAACTAATAAGCCCTTGCTTTCAAGCTCATCTACAACCGGGTCCATCTTATCATTATAGAATGCCTCACCATTATATGAATCGAAGCTAATTTCAAGTAAATCATAAATCTGAGCAGATTCCTTTAATGATTTCTCTCTAATCCACTTCCATAATTCTAAATATTCAGGATTATTTAATTCCATCTGACGGAATGCTTCACGTGCCTCATCCTCAAGCTCAGGCTGTGTTTCAGCCTCAACATGGAACTTAACATAAAGCTTTGTTAATTCAGAAATAGGGTCTGCCATAATAACAGCCTTATCTCCCCACTTCTTATAAGCAACAATCATCTTACCGAACTGAGTACCCCAGTCACCTAGGTAATTAATTGAATATGTGTTATAGCCACACTTATTTAAAATTAACTTAATTGAATTACCAATCATAGTTGATCTTAAATGACCGATAGAGAAGCTTTTTGCAATATTTGGGCTTGAGTAATCAAGTGTAACATTCTTACCCTTACCAATTTCAGATGCACCATAATTTGAATCCTGGCTTAATACCTCATTAAGAATAGCCACAGCAAGCTTATCCTTATCAACAAATAGGTTGACATAAGCACCCATAGTCTTTACCTCCTTAATAGGTAAAGCAGCACCATTGATAACCTCTACTGCCTCAGCTACAATCTGGGGCATAGGCTTTCTTAATACCTTAACTACCGCAAACATAGGAACTGAAATATCACCAAGCTTTGGATCCTTTGGAGTTTCAACTACAACTGAAATCTCGTTACCGTTCTTTGCATAATAATTTTCTAATAATGTTTTAATATCTGCTTTTATTTTCTCTATCATAAAATTCACCCTTTCGAAACAAAAGCTGAGAACTTTTAATTTCTCAGCTATAATAATCGTAAATTAGTTTTCGTTTGCCTTTTCAACCATTTCAAAGCTGAATGCCTTCTGGATATAAATAGGCCATGAATATTCATCAGATCCACCCTGAGAATTGAAGATAAGCTTACTATCCTTATATACTAATAATGCAGGATAGCTTGTTAAATCTACATCCTCTACATCTGCATCCTTATCAGCATTAAGAATATCCTCATATGAATCAACTGTCTTTTTATATTCAGCTGTATCAGTTTCCTCATCAGCCTCAGCCTCAGTTACATAAGTTGCATATAATAAGTAAACATGATCAATTTCATAATCCTTAGCTAATGTATTAATTGCAGATAACTGCTCTAAGTAATCGCCATTTGATAATGAACCATACCAGAAATATGTATAGCCGCTTGACTTAGCAAGGCTCTTAACCTTCTTAATTTCCTTCTTATATGAAGATTCATCAATTTCAGTAAATACATTTTCACTAGTAATTGTTGAATATGAAGTTGAATTTTCTGAATTGTAAGCTGAGATAGCTTCATTCCATTTATTTAAATTTCTCTTAGCCTCAGATGGAATTGATAAGATGATTGTCGCTGTAATTAAAGCTACAATTGCAACAATAAGAATAACTAAATATCTATTCCATTTAAATTTGACCTTATTTCTTCTTCTTTTAGATGCCATACTTAAAACTCCTATATACCTATATCAAAGATATAAATATCTTCGAACAAATTCTATGTTATTATACCAAATTTAAAAATGTAATACAATACTTAATAATTTTTTTTGGTCTTCTCGGCATATTTTAGATAATTTGTCCAACTTTTTATAATTAGTTTCCCTCTTCGTCTTGTTTAAAATGTCGAAAAGTTATATAATATTTACATAGATAAATGATTAATTTCATTACGATTTTTAAGAGGTGATAAAATGAATGTTTTAATTTGCGCTAGTGAAGGGGCGCCTTTCGCTAAGACAGGTGGACTAGCCGATGTTATCGGGGCATTACCTAAGGCTCTTAAGGATAATGGTTGTGATGCGCGTGTAATTATGCCTTATTATAAACGCATTAAGGACATGAACATCGCATATTACAAGGGCTATGCATATGTTAGATTAGGTACAAAAATGGAATATGTTGGTATATTCCATGCAATAAGAGATGGAATAGATTTCTACTTTATAGATAATGACAAATATTTCTACAGAGAATCATTATATGGATATGGTGATGATGGAGAAAGATTTGCATTCTTCGATTTTGCTGTATTAGAGGCACTAAAGGTTGTAGGCTTCTTCCCAGATGTTATTCACTGTAACGACTGGCAGACAGGATTAATTCCATATATTAAGAAATGTAATTATTGGCAGTATCCTGAATATGGTAGAATCAAAACTGTATATAGTATTCATAATATCCAGTATCAGGGTGTATTCCCACTTGATATGATGTCTATTCTATATATGCCTTATTCTTCTACATTAGAATTTGATGGCTGCATCAATTTTATGAAGACAGGTATTATGGAATCTGATTCTATCACAACAGTTTCTCCTACATATAAGGATGAGGTATTAACTGATTACTTTGGTTATAAGCTTAATGGTGTATTAGGCATGAGATATTTTAACTTCATGGGTATTTTAAATGGTATCGATGTAGATAAATACAATCCTGAAACTGATAAGCATATATACAAAAACTATGGTATAAAGGATTTCAAGAAGGGTAAAGCAGCTAACAAGAAGGCTTTACTTGAGGAATTCGGTTTAGATTCAAAGGAAGATGTTCCTGTATTTGGATTAGTATCTAGACTTGTTGACCAGAAGGGTATCGATTTATTAATGCCTATTATGGATGACATAATCTATAATAGCAATGCTAAATTTATTCTTATGGGCTCAGGTGATGAAATTTATGAAAACTTCTTCCGTTCTCTAGAGGGAAGATACCCAGATAGATTTAAATGCTATATTGGATATTCAGATCCAATTGCTCAGAAGATCTATGCTGGCTGTGATTTATTCTTAATGCCATCTAAATTCGAGCCATGTGGCTTAGGTCAGATGATCGCAATGAGATATGGTACATTACCTGTTGTTAGGGAAACAGGTGGCTTAAGAGATACTGTAACTCCATATAACCAGTATACTGGATATGGTACAGGCTTCACATTTACAAACTTCAATTCTTATGATTTAAAGGAAGTAATGTATCTTGCAATCTATTTATACAACCATGAGCGTGAAGCATTCAATAAGATGGTAAAATTTGCCATGGAAAAGGATTATAGCTGGAAGGCTTCTGCTTCTGTATATCTTGAACTATACAATAACCTAGTTAACAGCTAAAAGGGAGGAAAATATTTTTATGGAGACATTAGCATTAATTTTAGCCGGTGGTCGTGGATCTAGATTAGATATTCTATCAGAAAAGCGTAGTAAGCCAGCTGTACCATTTGCAGGAAAGTTTAGAATCATTGACTTTGCCTTATCAAATTGTACAAACTCAGGTATTTACCAAATTGGTATTTTAACTCAGTACCTACCACTATCTCTAAACGAGCACATTGGTGTAGGTAAGCCTTGGGACTTAGACAGACGTGATTCATTCGTAACACTTCTTCAGCCAAACAATTCTTGGTATGAAGGAACTGCCGATGCAATCAGAAAGAACTTAGAATTCGTTAAGCGTTACGCTTCTAAGTATGTTCTAATTCTATCAGGTGACCATATTTATAAGATGGACTATTCAAAGATGATTGAGCAGCATAAGCAGACTGGTGCTGATTTAACAATTGCTGCCAAGATTGTTCCAATGGAGGAGGCTTCAAGATTTGGTATTCTTGAAACTGATTCTAATTTAAGAATTGAAAAGTTCGTAGAAAAGCCAAAGGAGCCAAAATCAAATAAGGCTTCAATGGGTATTTATGTATTCTCTACTGAAGCATTAATTGAGGCAATTGAATCTCATCCAGATATTACTGACTTAGACTTCGGTATGCATATCATCCCTGATATGATTAAGACTAAGAATGTTTATGCTTATGAATATTATGATTATTGGAAGGATGTAGGAACTTATGATTCTTACCTTGAGGCAAATCTTGAATTATGCCATGATACTTCCCTAGATCTATATGATCCAACATGGAAGATCTATACTAAGAGTGAGGATTTACCACCAGTTAAGGTTGGTGAAAAGGCTCATATCACTACTTCTTTAATCTCTAATGGTTGTAAGATTGATGGTACTGTTGAAGAATCAGTATTATCTCCAGGTGTAATCGTTGGTGAAGGCTCAGTAATTAAGCATTCAGTAATTCTTAACGATGTAAAGATTGGTAAGAATTGTGTAATTGAGGATACAATTATTGATAAGGAAACTGTTATCGGTGACAATTCTAAGATTGGCTGTGGTGATGACTATACAGCTAACAAGGATAATCCAAAGATTTTATCTTCAGGATTAAATGTTATCGGTAAGAAGATTATTTTACCTGATGGATTAACAGTTGAAAGAAACGTAAGAATCTTCTCTTCTGCTAAGCCAAAGAATCTTGAAATTGACAAGAATCATATTAAGTCAGGAGAAACTTTAAAGTAAGCTTTAGAAGGATGTCGAAAGGCATCCTTTTTTAGTTTTAAAAAAAAGAACATCCTATAAAGATGTTCTCTTATCTACCTTTGGTCTTGCATGACGCTTCTTCTTGCCATTAACGTCATTCTTCTTAAGTCTTTTTGCAAGCTCATCAATTTGAGCCTGTCTCTTCTTCTTATAGCCTGGCTTCTTTTCAGTTTTTGGAATATATCTTGCGGCCTGCTTCTGATAATCAGTCTTAGGCTTAATTCTTTGGGCTCTAGTATTTCTACCCTTATATTCAACAACTTCGCCATTTTTAACCTCAAAATATTCAGGCTTAATACCCTTCTTATTAAGGTTATTTAAATATTCATCATCAACTTCCTCATAAATTGAATATACAATACCATCATTATACATTCTACCTGTTCTACCACTTCTATGTAGATAGAATTCATAATCTCTTGGTAATTCATAATTGATAATATGGGATACACCAGGAATATCAATGCCTCTTGCAGCAAGGTCAGTTGCGACAATATATTGATACTTTAAATTAGCTGCGTCAGTTAATACTCTCTTTCTTTCTCTAGCTGATAAATCACCATGGATAGTACCAACTAAATAGCCCTCCTGTGAAAGGGCAGAGGCTACACCCTGAACGCTTTCCTTTTTATTAACAAAGACAATACATAAATATGGATTAATCGCTTTAGTTAAAGCAATTAACACCTCATTTCTATCCTTATGCTTAAGTGGTAACCAAATATGCTGAATCTTAGTATCATTAGTATTATTGATATCAATCATTTCAACATTAGTCATATACTTCTTAAGGAATGGTAAAATTGATTCAGACATTGTCGCAGAAAAGAACATAAATTTAGCATTTTCTGTAACACCTAGGATTGAATCAACCTCATCTAGGAAGCCTGATTCAAATGTCATATCAACCTCATCTACTACTACATACTTAGATGTATATACCTTTAAAGCATTTGTAGTAATAGCTAAATCCTTAATCTTACCTGGAGTACCGATAACAATATGAGGCTGAGCACCCTCAAGCTTAGCGATTTCTCTTTCTCTATCTGTACCTGCAGTGTAAAGCTTAATATTGATAGCCTTACCTGAGAAAGATGCAATGTGCTGAGCCATCTTATAGATTTGGCTTGCAAGCTCTCTTGTTGGGGCAATGATAGTTGCGAAGATATTAGAATCATCTGGATTTAATTCATTAAAAATAGGAATTAAAAACGCATGAGTCTTACCAGAACCAGTCTTACTTTTAGCAAGAATATTCTTCTCTGTTGTTAATTTTTCAAATACACCCTTTTGAACAGGAGTAAATTCAGTAAACTTAAGATCCTTTAAAGCCTTAACGATAAAGTCCTTTAATTCATAATTATCGAATTTCATCTGCCTCACCTCTTTTTCAAATTCACTATATTCTATCAAACTAAGCCTCAAAACTCAAACTATTTTTCGTTTTTTTTGAAATATAACGCTTTAGTTCCAAACTTTGTTTGAAACTCCTTCATCATCTTTTCAATTTCAATTTCCTTTTCAAGCTTATCATTGATTGTAAATAAATTATATTCCCTTGGTAAATCCTTAGAAAGACATAAATTAGAAACACCAATTCCAAGTAATCTATAGGTCTTACCTTCTTCAAAATTATCCTCTAAAAGCTCCATCGCAATATCACTTATTACATAATAATCATCAGTATATTCTGAAAGTGATTTTTGTCTTGTAATAGTAATAAATGATGAATCCCTTAGGGTAAGGGTAACTGTTTTACAATAATAATCACCCTTCTTCATTTTATTATAAACAGATCTAGTCATTTTTCTTAATTCAAGAGCTAATTCCTCAATGATACTTTTATGAACATCATAAGTCTCAGATTCAGATATTGATTTAGATTCATCATAGCGATTAGGATCAACCTTATTTGATGAATTTCCAGTTAAGCAATTATAAGCATAGGTATAAGTATTCAAGCCTACTAAATCAATAACCTTCTGCTTATTATCTGGATTCATAAAATCTGCAATGGTTTTAATTCCATTATTAATTAATCTAGGATAGGTTTTCTTTCCTATACCAAAGATATCCTCAACCCCTAATGGGTATAAAATCTCTTTAATTTCTCTTTTTCTAATAACTGTAACACCTAATGGCTTTTTCATATCAGAGCCCATTTTAGCCAAAAATAAAGTTGGTGCAATACCGATTGAGCATGGAAGCTTATAGGTAGATAATAATACCTCCTGAATTTCCTTAGCAAGGACTACAGGATGCTTCTGCTTAGCTATTTCTGTCATATCAGCATAAACCTCATCAATAGATGCAACCTCTACGATATCTGTATATCTTTTAATTACAGAAATAAACTTATTATGGTAATCCCTATACATTTCAAAATTAGGATTTACTATAATAAGTGATGGTAATATTTTTAAGGCTTCATTTTGAGGCATTGCACTATGAATACCATATTTTCTAGCCTCATATGAAGCAGTTGATAAAACACCCTTTGTCGAATTTTCTCTACCAATGGCAAAAGCACGGCCACGTAGTAGCGGATTGGCAATACAAGCCACGCTACAGAAAAACTGGTTCATGTCTATATGAAATATTATCTTGGCTTTGTTAGTACTTTTTTCCATTAATATCTTCCTTTTTACGAAAATTTATATTATAATAATTAAGATTATTTAAATTATAACATTTTTTATTGAGCAGGTGAAGATATGTCTAAAAAGGATAACAAAAATAACAAGAATAAAAAGAAAGCAAAAAACAGCTTCTCTGAAAAATATGAACAGGATGCTAAGAATAAAAAGAAATATCAAAACCCAGCAATGACAAAGCCTGGTAAGATTATCATTTTAATTCTTACTCTAGCAATGGTTTTCGGTTCATTATTTGCAGTAGTTTACGCTATCGTATATAACATGCTACATTAATTATAAAGCACCACTTAAGTGGCGCTTTTATTTTGGAGGGAATAATGATTAAAATAGTTACAATAGATTTAGATGGAACATTATTCGATCCAGTGAAAAATGTTTCAGATGATAATATTAAAGCAATTAAAAAATGCCAAGAGATGGGAGTTCACATTGTAATCGCAACAGGACGTCCAATTTCTGGCGTAAAGCCACTTTTAGATAAGCTAGGATTAAATACTAATAATGATTATGTAATCCTTTATAATGGGGCAAAAATCATTAACTGTGGCACTAATGAATTAATTTATTCTTCTACTATTAAGGGTTCTGATGTAAAGGAATTATATAGGGAAGCATGCAGATTAAATGTTGATTTCCATGCCTTTAGAAAAAATGGAGAATTAATTACTCCAAGACATAATCCTTATACAGAAGTTGAAGCAACAATTAATAAGGTAGAGGATCATATTCATGATATTGTATCACTTGATGATAATGATGAATTCTTAAAAGCAATGATGGTTGGAGATGAGGATAATGTCACTCGTATAATGAATGAGGTTAATCCAATTTATCCAAATAGATTTTCAATGCTAAGATCATCTAAAATCTTCTTAGAATTCTTAGATAAGAAAACTAATAAGGGTGAAGCCTTAAAATCTCTTGCGAAGCATTTAAATATTGATATTAAGAATACAATGGCAATAGGTGATGCTGGAAATGATATCCCAATGATTAAGGCAGCTGGTATTGGAGTTGCGATGGGTAATTCCTTTAAGGAAGTTATTGATATAGCTGATTACGTAACTACTTCTAATACAGAATCAGGTGTTGCAAGAGCTTTAGAAAAATTCATAATAAATGAAAAATAGGAATTCGTGTGAATTCCTATTTTTATTATTGGATTAAATCCTCATCATTTTTCTTAATATCTTCTGTCTTAGCCTTCTTTTGATTAATACCAAGCTTAATAACTAGCTTAATTAAACCATCAAACGAAACAGAACCAACTGCATTACCTAATATCATTATTATAAAATTCAAGACACCCTGCCATGAATATGAACCAGCATACATATAATATGCTAAATTAGCAACACAGTGCTCAAAGCCTACAATGATAAATAGCATAATTGGAAGGAAAGCAAATAATACCTTACCAAGAGGGTATGGACAGAAATCATGTCCTACTACTGCTAAATAAATCATAACACCACAAAATATTGCATTAATAAATAATGAATATGGGGCATCGTCCTGCTTAGCCTCAACAATTGGAGTTGCGATAGTTCTAAGTGTATCTGCCTGTCTAGTTAATAGCATTAAGCCTGCAACAGTTGCAACACCTAAGAAATTACCTGCTAAGCATACAATTAAATCTAATATATATTTAGGCTTATTATCTAATAATTTACCAACTTTTCCTGTATATAACCAAAATCCAAAATGGATAATAGTGAATAATCCTATACCAAATAAAAATGCTCCTAAAAATCTATACTCTGAACCATAACTCATGCACATAAGATAGACTGTGGCGCCAAATGCTATACATAAGCCCGATAGGAATGAGCTTACTAAAACCATCAATTTTCTTCTCATAAAACAAAACCCCTGGTCAAATTACAACCAGGGTATATTTTACATTATTAGTTAGACTTTGTAAACTATTTTTTTATCTCTCAAGCAATTCTTTTGCATGTTCTAGTGCAAATACTGAAATCTTGTCTCCTGAAAGCATTCTAGCTATTTCTTCTACACGCTTTTCACCATCTAAATTAACAATTTCTGTCTTTGTTCTATTACCTTCCATAACCTTATAAATATGGATATGCTGATCACCATATGCGGCAACCTGAGGAAGGTGAGTAATACATAAAACCTGAATATTTTCACTAATTACTCGCATCTTATTTGCAATCTTTAAGGCAGTTGAACCGGATACACCAGTATCAATTTCATCAAATACCTGAAGCCCTACTCCACTAGATTTAGAAAAGTAAGATTTAAATGCTAGCATCATTCTTGAAGCCTCACCACCTGATGCAACCTTAGATAGAGGTCTTACAGGCTCACCCTTATTAAATGAAACTAAGAAATCTACTGTATCAACACCATTTTCAGTAAAAATTGATTTACTAAATGGGTCATTATATTCTACCTTATTAAATGAGCATTCAAATGTCGTATTATCTAAATCTAAATCCTTACATTCAGAAATAATACCCTTTTCTAAGCTCTTAGCTAGCTTATAACGATATTCACTTAATGCGGTTGATGCACCTACAAGCTTAGTAAAGCTTTCTTCAACCTTCTTTTTAGCATCACTTAAAACCTCATCATAATTTTCAGCCATATCGATTTCAAGTGTAATATCCTCTAAATATTTAATTAATTCGGGAACACTCTTCTTATATTTTTCTTTAGCCTTATTAATATCATTTAATATTTCAACAGATGTATTAAGCTCATTTTCATCATAATCAAGTGAATTAATGATTTTAGAAATATTACCCTTAATTTCATCAGAAATATAATATGTATCCATAAGCTTTGATGACATATCACTTATTTCCGCATCATATTCAGATACAGATTCAAGTGATTTAGCTGCATCATAAATCATATCAATCGCAGAAACCTCTGAATCAAGTGATTGATAAGCTGAATTTAAAGCATTTGAAATCTTATCAAAATTAGATAGCCTTGCGATAGTTTCACTTAGCTCATCATCAATACCCTCATATAGATTTAAGCCTTCTATTTCTTCCTTTTCATATTTCAAAAAATCAAGCTTATCTAATGAATTCTTTTGATTCTTCTTAATCTTATCATATGATGCATAAGCATTATTATAATCGTATAATGCCTTTGAATATTTAGCTAATAAATTATCAAATTTCTTGTCCTCCTTAGGATCTAAGAAATTTAAATATTCATCTGGATTAAATAGCTTAAATGTATCATTTTGAATATGTACATCCGCAAGCATTACTGATATTTGCTTCAAAAATGTTAAAGTAACATTAGTACCATTAACCTTAATAACATTTCTAGATGATTCACCTATTTCTCTATAAATATCGATTTTATCTTTAATTTCTACACCAACAGTTTTAAATAAATCATTTACTAAATCTGTATGTGTGAAAACACCCTCTACTATAGCCTTAGTCTCACCATATCTAATCATATCAGAATCAGCACGAGCTCCAAGTAATAGTGAAATAGAATCAATAATAAGCGATTTACCTGCACCAGTTTCACCAGTTAAAACAGTCATACCACTTTTAAAATCTACTGTTAAATCTTCAATTATAGCAAAGTTCTTTACAATAAGCCTATTTATCATTTTATACACTTCCTACAAAAGAAACATAATTAATCTTTGTTTTTTCATTCTTTTTAATTAAGGCAATAAATTCACGGTTACCACTACCACCAAGTATTGGAGATAGGATTAACTTTTCAATACCTAAATTATATTCCCTTAAGGCATTATCAATATTTTCTAATATATGAACATATAAAGATTTATCTTTAACAATTCCATTTTTAACATGCATCTTACCAATCTCAAATTGAGGCTTGATAAGACATACAAAGGAATTATCCTCTGTAATAAATTTTTGAATACCTGGTAATAAATATTCAATGCTTACAAATGAAACATCCATTACAATAAAATCAGGCTTTAAATCCTCATTAAATTCTAATATATTTGTTTCCTCATAAGAGATTACCCTCTTATCATTTTTAAGCTTATCATGAAGCTGGTTACTACCAACATCTACTGCATAAACAAGCTTAGCACCATTTTGAAGGCTACAATCAGTAAATCCTCCTGTTGATGCCCCAATATCTAATACTACCTTATCCTTAAAATCAAGATTGAAGGTTTTAATTGCAGCTTCAAGCTTATAGCCTCCACGGGAAACATAGGGCATAACATCATCAGATAGCTCAATTTTATCATTATCAGATACATCAAATGATGATTTAGTAATGACCTTGTCATTTACCTTGATATTTCCAGCCTCTATTTCAGCCTTAGCCTTATTTCTTGATTCAAAATATCCCTTTTCTGTTAGATATAAGTCAAGTCTCATATTAATTATTACCCTGAGTATTAAAAGGCTCTAAGCCAGCCTCTGTCATCTTTGTTACAACAAGCTGCTCATTATTATTTAATATTTCATAGCACTTCTTAGAAAGCTCAAGGCCTCTTGTATAGCCCTTTACAGCATCCTCAAGTGATATTTCTCTATTTTCAAGAGCCTTTAAAACGCCCTCTAATTCTGTTAAGTAATCCTCAAATGTCTTATTTTCTTCCATTTTTCTTAACCTCCTGAACTAAGCTTATAACAGTACCATTTTTCATTTTAGTTTCTAGTACTGAGCCTTCCTTAATATTATCAACCTCTGTAACTATCTTGCCGTCTACACTTGAAATTGAATAGCCCTTATCCATAATCGCAAGTGGGTTATTAGATTCTAGACGCTGCTTCATAATTTCATATGTATGCTTCTTAGATGACATTATTTGGCTAATAATCATATTTAATCTAGTTTTATAGGATGCTAAAAGCTCCTTCTTATGCTTTAAATTATTAGTCGGATTTGCAGCATCAATTCGCTTATCAATATGCATTAAATATAGCTTCTTTTCATCTAGAATATATTTAATTCTTTTCGATAGCTGATTTACATTATAATCAATGTTTTCTCTAAGTATTCTAATATCTGGTGTTGCAAGCTCAGCAGCAGCTGTTGGAGTTGCAGCACGCTTATCTGCAACAAAATCTGCAATAGTAAAATCTATTTCATGGCCTACTGCACTAATAATTGGAATACGTGATTCATAAATCGCATAGGCAACTACAGGCTCATTAAATGCCCATAAATCCTCAATTGAACCACCACCACGTCCAACAATTAGCACATCACATAAACCATCTGAATTAGCCTTCTTTATCTGCATAGCTACATTATCCTTAGCATCATTACCCTGAACGATTGCAGGATATAAAATAACCTGGCATAAAGGATATCTTCTAGTTATTGTATTAATAATATCACGGATAGCCGCGCCAGTAGGTGATGTAATAACACCTATTGTCTTAGGGAATCTTGGTAGATTCTTTTTATGGGCTATATCAAATAAGCCCTTCTCCTCAAGCTCCTTTTTAAGCTTTTCATAGGCTAAATATAAATCACCAACACCATCACTCTTTAGCTCAGTTACATTGATCTGGTAGCTTCCTGATGGCTCATAAACAGTAACCTTACCCTTAACAAAGACCTTCATACCATCCTCAGGCTCAAATTTTACCTTAGATGCATATGAAACGAACATTGTCGCAGATATCTGAGCATTTTCATCCTTTAGCGTAAAATAAAAATGCCCACGTGAATTATGCTTGAAGTTAGATATTTCGCCTTCTAAAAGGACCTCCTCAAGGTTTCTGTCGTGGTCAAATTTATATTTGATATATTTAGTTAAGGCGGTAACAGTTAAATAACGTTCTTCTGCCATACTAATACCTCTTACTTAATATTCTTACTAATGTTATCTAATAATCTGTTATTGAATGCAACAGCCTTATGGTCGCCCTGATCAGTATAAAGCTTAGTAATCTCTAAGGCTTCATTAATAATAATTCTCTTATCAAGCTTACCCTCAAGTAATTCTGCAGTTGCAATTCTAATGATTGACTTATCAACTAGATTTAGTCTATTAATTGTATAATTAACTAAAGTCTTACTAATAATTTCATCAATCTTTTCTAAATTGTCATCAGTAAATTTTAATAGATGCTTAGCATCCTCACTAATTTCCTTTTGGTTATTTAAGGCATCATTATCTAATAATCCCTTTTCTGCCATCGCAAGACCAATTTCCACACTTACACCATTAAAATCAGAAATATATAAAATTTTCATTGCCTGAATTCTAGCAATTGATCTTAAATTTAGTTTTGTTTCTTCCATAATAACACCACACTTTTGTTCAAGATTTATTTTAACATAAATAATAGGCAATTTAAAGACAAATTCATTTTCTCAATTAATATTTAAATTAAGAATTTTTTCTCAACTTTTCTTTATAAAGAAAAAAGAACGCTTTTACGCGTTCTTTTGCTCTCTTTCTAGCTCCATTGCAAATAAGCTTGCAATAGTTTGAAGGATAATCTTAATATCTGGTGTCCAAACACGCTCGTGCTTGTAATCTCCTCTTAAATATCCATAATACTTATTCTTAGTTTCAATTCTTACAACAATTTCAGAATTGATATTTTGAGCCTTTAGTAAATCTACTAAAACCTGGTGCTTATTCTCATAATGAAGTCTGTAATTAATTGCAAGTACAGGCTCATATCTAAAGCCAAGCTTTTCATAAACATGCTCAGGTATTAAGAAATATTCGGCATTCTTATCCTTTTTAAATAATTCAATCTTATCATTCATTACCTTAGCCACAATCGCAGTTAAATGATAATTAATGCCAATGAAATTACAAATTGATTTCATCTTTGTTTCAAGATCAATTGTAGTATCACCAAATTCTTTAAATAGAAATTCCTGAATTTTACAAATTTCAAGCTTTGATGCATCCTCACTATTTCTAATATTTTCATGTAATGATTTATTAAAAATAATGAAACAATTACGACCCTTCTGCTTACCTCTATATAATGCCTTATCAGCATTATCTATTACATCATCAGAATTTAATCCATTTGATGGGAAGGCAGCCGAACCCATAGTTATAGTAACAGTTTGAACCTTAGAATCTGCATCTAATGGAACCTCCATATTACTAATGGCAAGACATACCTTTCTAGAGAAGGCCCAAGTCTCATCATATGACTTCATATCTTCTTTTACAATAACGAACTCATCGCCACCAAATCTAAATACAAGGCCATCGTCTCCTACAACCTCATTTAGCTTTCTCGCAACAAGCTCAAGGATTTCGTCTCCCTTTTGATGTCCATAGGTATCGTTAATTGCCTTAAAATAATCGATATCTATAAAAAAGAACGTAAACGCTAGCTTAGTACCAATTAAATATTCTACATATGGATAAAGTGCGCCCTTATTCAAAACCTTTGTTAAAGGATCAGTAAGATATTCTACATTTTTTCCCTTAAATACTTCAATAGTGCTTATGTCCTTCATAGAGAACCCTCCAATTAAATTATTATGCCACTAAAATGGTCAATTTCATGCTCAATTATCTCGGCCTGAAAACCTGTAAATGTTTTTAATCTTTTCTGGAAATTACGATTATAATATTCGACCTTAATCTTGTCGTATCTTATAGTCTTCCTTTTTCCATCTAAGGATAGACATCCTTCCTCAGTTTCATATTGGTCGCTCTTTTTGATTATAACGGGGTTGATCATATAGTCTATCTCTTCTTTTTCGTTAACATAAACTAATATTGTCTTTTTATAACCAATCATGTTCGCAGCCATACCAACACATGTTTTAATTTTTGATTTTAATGTATCTATTAAATCATCTAGTATATATAAATCATCAGGTGTTGCTAAAACTGAAGGCTCCTTAAGAAAAGAAATGTCCTTGACAATTTCCTTAATCATTTTAGCCCTTTAAGCCATCTGCCTGACGCTGCATGTTTTCAACAACAACATCATAGATATCGCCCATTTCCTGACCCTTAGCTAATACTAGCCATGGCTCATTAGTGTGGAAATGTACCTTGATGAAGTTTTCAGGGTTACCATACTTATCTTCACCCTCAACACTTGCTAATACTAATGAATCACCAACTAATTCATGAAGAATGAAATCTCTTAATTCATCCTCTGCGTCATCAACATCCTTATCTGCGATGTCGATTAAAAGCTGAGTATCAAACTTGTACTCAACGAAACTCTTATGTTCCTTTACCATATTAAACCTCCTAAAAAAACGGTAATCTTATTATAAATCTTTTACCAAATAATGTAAAGAATTACTGATTGTCCTCACTATCCTCAGTATCATCAAATAAATCTAAAGACATCTGCTTTGCCTCTGCTATATATTTAGATACTGGATAGAAAGTCTTTCTATGAATCTTACAAGGGCCATATTTAGCTAATGCCTCAAAATGGGCCTTTGTACCATATCCCTTATGCTTAGCAAAGCCATAATTAGGATATTTCTTATCCATCATTTCCATATAATGGTCACGCTCAACCTTAGCCAAAATAGATGCTGCCGCAATACTTGCAGATAAAGCATCACCATGAACAATTGATTTGTTTCCTGTTTCTAGCTCAGTAAGTGGCATTGCATCAATTAATACATAATCAGGCTTAACCTTATTTAAGCCCTCGATTGCTTGAAGCATTCCCTTTTTAGTTGCATTGTAGATATTTAATTCATCTACATCCTTTTCCTTAATAAAAACCACGCAATAATCAAGAGCTGTTCTTTTAATTTGCTTATATAGCTCCTCACGTTTCTTTTCTGAAAGCTGCTTAGAATCATTAATACCTTCAATTCTAGCAAAAGGAGGTAGGATACATGAAGCTATAACTACAGGTCCTGCAAGAGGTCCACGTCCTGCCTCATCTACGCCACACACATATGTGTAGCCCTCATCATAAAGCTCCTCTTCATATTTATAAAGATTCACTTGCTCCTTCTTCGTTTTCAGCTTCAAAGTCTGCTGGTCTTTCATAGCTCATCGCTCCAATCCTTGTATTTCTTAAATCATTCATAAACATTACAGATGCTCTATCATAATCAAGTAAGCCACCCTTTAAAAGACAGCCTCTCTTTTTACAAATCTGATCAAGAATTAGCTTTTCATCATCCTCAAGCTCTGTAATATTATATCTATCCATTAGATTACTAGCATAATTATCCTTCATATATTTAATTGATGCTAAAGTAATCTGCTCTAGATTTAAAATATCATCCTTAATAGAGCCTGCCATCGCAAGCTTTACACCAACCATCTGGTCCTCAAACTTAGGCCACAAAATACCTGGTGTATCAAGTAAGAATAAATCATCTGTTACCTTAATCCATGACTGAGCCTTAGTAACACCTGGCTTATCTCCTGTTGTAGCTGCCTTTCTTTTAGCAAGTCTATTAATAAGTGTGGATTTACCAACATTTGGAATACCGATAATCATTGCCTTGATTGTCTTTGATTTGATTCCACGCTTTTCCTTCTTCGCAAATTCATCCTTTAATACCTCATAGGCATAGGATACAATCTTGTTTACATTATAACCATTTATTGAGTCAATATCTAACGCAACTATTCCCTTATCCTTATAATACTTAATCCATTCCTTAGTAACCTTAGGGTCTGCAATTGATGCTTTATTTAAAAGCACTAATCTTGGCTTTTTACCAACAATTTCATCAACCATAGGATTCTTACTAGAAAGAGGGATTCTTGCGTCATATAGCTCAAATATAATATCTACCTTTGCGAGAGATTCAGTTATTTCTCTTCTGGCCTTTGCCATATGGCCAGGAAACCATTGAATTATCTGCATTTTTAAAACCTCTTAGAAAAATCTAATTTTATTTAATGGGTAAATTCTAATAATTACCCTACCATATACATCACTTACATCAACAAGCTTAGTAAAATATCTTGAGTCACTAGAATTTAATCTATTATCTCCAAAGACAATAATCTTATCATTAGGAATAGTAACCTCTCTTGGAGAATCAGTTATTGTTTCTCCATTTTCCTTTTCTACTACATTTTGTAAATTCATATATTGATTATAGGAAACGCCCTGACGAGCCTCCTCTTCACCATTAACCATAAAAATACCAGTTGTTGTATCAAAGTTAATTGTGTCACCTTCCTTAGCGATTACACGCTTAATATAGAAGGCCTCCTGTCCACCATAATTAGTTGCATCAAAGATTATAACATCATCTATATCTGGGTCAGTATAGAATACATCAGATACGATTAGCTTATCGCCATCCTCAAATGTAGATGACATTGATGATCCAGCAACTGTACATGGATTGAACATATAAATCATCACAAATAATAATACTGCAAAGCATTTTAAAATAAATGCTGGAATATCAAACCAAGAAAATAGCTTTCCAACAAAGAATGCCCATTCCTTTTTCTTTTTTCCCTTTTCACAGTAAATAATATAGGCAAGTATCGCTGTTGTATATCCAAACAATAAAGATATTGCAAGAATATACATAAGAATACCAAATACCTGGAAAAAGCCTGATGTTGAGCTAAAAATTTCTGCAAAAATAAACAAACGATGAATTCCTGCTATTGTCATAATGATTAGGAATAATGAAATTCCAAACCAAATGACAATGGTACGGAATATGATCTTCTTGGCATTTATTAAATTATCACCACTTAGAGTGCCATTCTTTAGGCCATCAACATAGGCTGCTTTCATAAAAACCTCTTTTAATACTCTTCTTCTGCCTCTTCATCTGAAGACATACCAAACATTTCATCGACATCATCTAAATCAACTAAAATGTCTCTTGCCTTAGTTCCCTGCTTAGGTGAAACAATACCTCTATCCTCTAAAATTGAAACAATTCTAGATGCCCTATTAAATCCTAAGCCAAATGAATTCTGAATTGCATTGATTGAACAAGCCTGTGATTCAACACAGAATCTTGAAATTTGATATAATAAGTCCTCAGGCTCATCCTGGGCATCCTTACCACCAAAGGCTGTAGGACCACCCTGCTTAATTCTCTTTGATAGCTCCTCCTGACTAAAGATATAATCAGGAACATATTTAGCTGTTAAATAATCACATAAGCCACCAATTTCATCATCTGATAAATATGCGCCCTGGGCACGAACTGGTGCTCCCTGGTTAACAATAAGCATATCACCACGTCCTAGTAGGTCTTCAGCACCTGCCTGGTCTAGGATTGTCATAGAGTCAACTGTAGATGCAACTCTAAAGGCAATACGACATGGAATGTTAGCCTTAATTGTACCATTGATAACGTTAGTTGTAGGTCGCTGTGTTGCTAAAATAACATGCATACCTGCAGCTCTTGCCTTTTGGGCAAGTCTTACGATATAATCCTGTACCTCTGCACCTGATGTCATAACTAAGTCGTTAAATTCATCAACAACTACTACGATATAAGGTAAAGGAGGCATTGTAGGATCTGACTTTCTCTTTTCTAAATAGTCACCAGCATTCTTAACACGGAATCTTTTTAATACACCATAACGTCTATCCATTTCATCTACACACCAATGTAGGGCTTCTGTTGCTAAAGTAGAATCAGAAATAATAGGTGTAGCTAGATGTGGAATATTTTCATATAATGTAAATTCAACCATCTTAGGGTCAATAATAATTAGCTTTAGCTGCTCAGGTGAGTTCTTAATAATTAATGAGCATAGCATTGTATTAAGTGATACTGACTTACCTGATTGTGTAGCACCAGCAACAAGCGCATGTGGCATGTTGTAAATATTTTGATATAAAGGTGAGTTATCAATTAGCTTACCAAGTGCTACATTAAGTGGCTTGCCATCATGAATAAATTCTTCTGTGATAATATCACCAAATGGTACTGAATCAGCCTTATCATTTGGAGCTTCAATACCAACTGTAGCCTTACCAGGAATAGGGGCTAAAATACGCATTGATTTAACCTCTAGCTTCATGGCTAGGTTATCCTTAATCTGTGAAATCTTCTTAACATTAACACCGGCATCAAGCATAATTTCATATAGTGTGAAGGCAGGACCCTTTGTATAATCGATTACCTCACCACCAATATTAAATTCCTTTAATGTCTCATTAATAATTTCCTTCTTATGCTCAAGCCAAGCTGGATGAGAATCGTTACCAGCCTTACTCTTAGGGAATAGCTCTGTATAAGGAATTGAATATTTAGAATAATCATTACCCTTAATAGTAACCTCCTTAAGTGCCTTAACAGGATTTTCCTTCTTTTCAGGAGCTGGCTTTGGAGTAGGCTTAGGTGCTACCTTTGTAGGGGCAACTGCAGGACCTCCTACCTTAGCCTCACCAGGTCTATTAGAACCAATTCCACCACTCATAAGCTCAGGGAATTCATTATTTTCCGCTCTTCTCATTGCCTCTTCAATAGTAATATTTCTATCGATTGGTGCGTTATTTCTTGGAGTGAATTCAAATTCAGGAGCCTCCATTGTAGGAATATCATTAAATTCGATAGGATCCTCATTATCTGTACCAAAGCTGAATTCTGGCTCGCTTGGAGTAACTATTTCCTCTTCCTCTAAAGGCTCATTATTAACCTCTTCCTCCTCAGGATCAGCATTTCTTAAGAATGAAGGAATAGATGTGCTTTCTGGCTTTGGCATATTATTGCTCATAGAATTATAACCAATAGATTCATCCTGACCATTATCCTCAACTGCATTAATCTTAAATGTAGCCATATCAGAATAAATATCTGGTTCTTCCTCTACAGGCGTTTCTTCTACTACAGGCTCTGCCATAAAATCGTCAATTCCTGTAACAAATGAATCATCCTTTTTCTTTTTATCAATAATGACCTCAGCCTTCTTTTCTACCTTAGGATCTGGCTTAGGTACTGTTGTTCCTGCAAATTCTGCAATCTTTTCATTATTAGTAATTTGAAATTCATGGTATTCAGAACCAAATCTTTCAATAATATCTTCCTTAGTTAAATGCTTTTCGTCCTCGTTTCTTACATAATCATAATTGTAATCAACATCTCT
This sequence comes from Acholeplasmatales bacterium, assembly GCA_024697825.1. Classification (GTDB taxonomy): domain Bacteria; phylum Bacillota_I; class Bacilli_A; order Acholeplasmatales; family Anaeroplasmataceae; genus Anaeroplasma. The sequence continues at coordinate 12,734 of JAILEP010000111.1, read as the reverse complement.
TTCACCAGCATTATCAGTATAAGATATTCTATCTGGAATACTAGAACCAAACATAGGAGAGGCAACATCTGTCTTTAAAAACTCATCGCCATCGGCGTTAAGCTTTTTAGGAAAAGTCATCTGATAGATTTCAAATCTTCCCTCTTCATATTCAAAAACCTTTTTCTTTTTCTTAAACATTTGACGTATCCTCTACACTTTCTGTAACATTTACTTCCTTCATCTTACGTGCTTTATCTGGTGATTTATCATACGATACATCACTAAAGCTTGTAAGAGCTCTTGTTTTAAATTTACCAGGCTTATTGCTTGATGCATCTAATACCTGATTAGTGTCATCATTCTTAACTTTAAAATCCTCAGCTAATGCATTCTTTAATTCCTCATCAGGCTCAATAAGCTCCTTAAGGCTTGTTTCAATAGAAACCTCCTCCTTAAGAACTGATTTACTATAAATCTTAAAGGCCTCCTCACCAACAATTGTAATTGATGCTAAATAAACCCTATTCATAATTACCTCAATTGCCTTACTAAAAGGCTTCTTAATTAAATTAGCTGGATTTACATAGCTCCAAATCTTACCAATTGTAGTAACCTTCTTAACTGCATTTTGACTAATCTTAAACGCTTTTGAATTCATAGCAGTTGCAGTCGTTTGTGAAACATTAAATATAGTTGAAATCTTTAGCCTTCTAATTGCCTTAAGAGCTCCCTTATCTAATATCTCATCGATTCTTTTTTGAACATATCCTAAAAGCTCAATTGTTTCATCAACTGAAAGCTCTAAAAGTGGATATTTACTATTTGGAAAAAAGCTTGACGCAATTCCATATGTTAAGTCAGAAACAATATGTCTAAAATAATTAAACTTAGTTTCCTTACCTCTTAATTCCTTATCCTTAAAAGCCTTTTGGGCTTCAATAATCATATCCTTAGCCATTGCCTCTGTTAAGGTATCCTCATCAGTCTTAACAAAGAACTTCTTATCTCTAAGTGATAATACTACTAGTAATAAATAAATTACAAATACTAGTATTGCTCCAATTACAATACCAAGTAGGAAGCTCAGTACAGTCTGAAAATTAACTTCAATGATTCCTAAAATTTTAAATAGTACCATAAGCTATAGCTAGTCATCAAATGGCTAACAGACTCACCTCTTTCTACCCAAGTAGTGAAATATAGAAAATACAACACCTTATTGTATATTATACAATAATTAAAGCATAATTTAAAGTTTATTTACAAATTGAAAGATTACTATATTTATGAGATAATAAACACGTAAGGGTGAAGTATTATGTTTTCTATTTTAAGTGACTTTGAAGGAACACTAATAACAGATAATGGCTCAATTAAAGAATCTGATTTATTTACATTAAGAGATTTAATTAGAGAAGGAAATCATATTTGTATAGTATCAAGTGCCTCCTTCGATAGATTAAAAGAATTTAAAATTAAATATTCAATCAATATTGATATCCTATCAATTATCTCAGGAGTTGCTGAGGTAAATGGTAAGATATATCAAAATAAAATACCAGCCTATGTATTAGAAAGAATCTATGATGAATTTCATAAATTTATCTATACTGCTTGGGCAAGTGATGACGAAAATACCTATATTTATAATTTTCAGGAGCGCTTAGACCCATTGTATCCAAAGGCTAATCGTGTAATTTGTGATAAATTTGGAATTGAAGTCCCAGCTGCTATTATTGCAATAGCTAAGGAAAAGGCTGATCAATTTCATGATTTTGTAAACGATATCGGAATATTAGTTATGCCATTAGGCGGAGATACTAATAGATCATTATTTAGAATCTACCGTGGTTCTTCTTCTAAGGCTGATGCTTATTATTTAATGAAAAATGCATATAACGATACTAAGACTATCGGGGCTACTGATTCAATTGTTGATTTAGATATGCTTAAGAAATGTGATATCAAAATCGCAATGAAAAACGGCGACCCTGAAATCAAGGACGCCGCCGATTATGTAACTGAATATGATAATAACGAGGGAGGCTTAATAAAGCTACTCGATAATATTTGCCATCTTTAATAAATAGATGGCATTTTTTGTTTGTGATTTACCGCTCTTAATAGTGTAATCAAAGGTAATCTTATTATCCTCTGTATAGCCCTCTTCAAAATGATAATTAGTAATGTTATTTGCATCACATAATTCATAATCATGAGTAGAAATAATAAATAGCTGATTATAATCATTAAGCTTATCAATTACCTTATTTGAGGCAAGAATTCTTTCAGTTGCGTTAGTACCCTTAAAGATTTCATCAATTAAAATTAAGCACTTGCCATCCTTAATAGCCTTATTAATTTCCTGCATTCTAAGGATTTCAGCATAGAATGTTGATACACCCTCTGATAGCATATCATTAGCTCTAAGCGATGTATGGATAGGTAACTTACATGAGCTATAGCTTTTAGCTGGAATTAAGGCCTTAGCATTATATAATGTTTGACAAATTCCAATAGTTCTCATAAATGTGGTTTTACCACTCATATTAGAGCCAGTTAGAATAACACCACCATCTAAATTAAATGAATTTGCAATACAATCCTTAACAAGTGGATGATACATTAGATTACCAGAAATATTATCTGCTTCATCACCGATACAATAATTTTCATTATCAATTCCAATATTTGCAAAGGATAAAGCAACCTCAAGCTTACCAGTAGCCTTGAATAAATTAATTAGCTCCTTCTGCTCCTTAGTTTTGAAGTTGTAAATAAGAATAGTCCAAAAATCAAATATTAAAATTAGATTAGAAAATAAATTAAATATAAAATTATTTCTAAATGCTAATAATCCTAAAATACCTCTTGTTGATTTTACTGCAGGAATTGTATCAAGCATTTCCTTCTTTATTTCTTTATAAAGCTCTGAATCAATATCAGTATTCTCGACTGTTTTAATAATATCCTGATAATTATCCATTAAATCAGAATAGGCATTAGAATTAAGGCTAAATACCTCATTTCCTAAGAATATCTTACAGAACATAAAATTAACAATTAAGAAAACAATTAATAAATAAGGATTAACAATACCAGCAATGCTTAATATTCCATAAACAATCATTCCAATAAATGATAATAAAGGTAATAAATAAGTAATTTTAAATGGAATCCTTGTCCCCATTGTAGAAACTAAAGCCTCATAATCTAGACTCTTAGCATTACCATCAAAGCCTTGAATTGTAGCCTCTAAATTGATAGCTTCCTCATTTTCTGCAAGCTTATAAGCAAGCTCTCCGTAATTGATATCACTACCATTTACAAGGGCATCCTGTAAGGCTTCTCTACCTGGCTTAGTTCTTCCTGAATTTAAATATTGGAACAATGAATGCTTACCAAATAAATCTAAATCAGATTCCTTATAATTCTTCTTATTCATTAGCTCATAGCCATTATCTAAAAAGGAATTATATTTACCGTTTCTTCTTTTTCTATGCTTATCATAGCAAGCAATCTTAGCCTTATTTTTAGCAAGCCTTCTATATACTGGAGCTGTAAATATTACAACTGCCATAAATAATAAAACAAGCACGCCTGCGACTATATAATAAATGTAATCTGTTGCGGATAAGGCAACAATTATAAAGACAATTGCTGCTATTGCAACTACTGTTCTAATAAAAGAAATTATTTTACTTTGCTTTTCAAGCTTATTAATTTCCTCTTTAACAGCATCTTCTAGCTTAAATTCTAACATATCAAAACCTCATATAAAAAATAGGGAGAAATAAAATTCTCCCTTATTTTATAATATTTTTTACTTTTGTTCAATAACAATAGGCTTAGTGTGCCAAATATCCTCGTTGTACTGACGCATTGTTCTATCTGTTGTAAAGAATCCAGACTTAGCAGTATTTACGATAGACATATGTAACCACTTCTTCTGATCCTTATAAAGCTCATTAATCTTTTCCTGTGCCTTAACATAAGAATCAAAATCCTTTAGGATAAAGTAATGATCATTATTTAATAAATTATCTCTAATTACATTAAATTCATCCATTGAAACCTTATCAAAGAAGCCATTAGTTAGCTGGTCTAATACCTCATGAACTCTAGGGTCATTATCATAAATTTCTCTAGGGTTATAGCCACCATTTGCATAAAGGCCAATAACCTCTTCACTATTCATACCAAAGATTACGCAGTTATCCTCACCAACGAAATCCTTAATTTCAACATTTGCACCATCTAAGGTACCAATTGTAATAGCACCATTCATCATAAACTTCATGTTAGATGTACCAGATGCTTCCTTAGATGCAGTTGAAATCTGCTCACTTACGTTTGCTGCTGGAATGATAGTTTCAGCATATGTAACATTATAATTAACTGCAAATACTACCTTAAGTAATGAATTAGTTTCATAATCATTATTAACCTTATCTGCAATTGTATTAATTAGCTTAATTACCTTCTTAGCGAAATAATAAGATGGAGCTGATTTTGCACCAAAAATAAATGTATGAGGATAATAATTAGCCTTGAATTCAGGATCATTCTTTAATCTATTATAAACATACATAATATGAAGGGCATTCATTAGCTGTCTCTTATATTCATGTAATCTCTTAACCTGAACATCGAAGATTGATTTTGTATCAATAACAATACCCTGAGTTTCTGCAATCTTCTTAGCTAATTCTCTCTTACGAGCATCCTTCATCTTAGCATAGGCAGCCTGAACATTTGGATCATCTGCATACTTCTCAAGCTCTGGGAAGCACTTGCCTGGATCCTTAACCCAGCCTGGACACTTATCATTTAAAATATCAACTAATTCAGGGTTGATATGTAATAACCAACGTCTATGAGTTACACCATTAGTCTTATTGTTGAACTTACCCTGATAATAATCAGAGAAAACCTTCATTTCCTGATTCTTTAAAATTTCAGTATGAAGTGCTGCAACACCATTAACTGAGAATGAGCCATGAATTGCAAGATTAGCCATATGAACTACGCCATCCTTAAGAATAGCCATTTCATAAACCTCTGGTGCATTTTGTCCATATTTATCTTCAATTTCAAGAATTAATCTTCTATTGATTTCTTCAACGATAGTATAGATTCTAGGTAAAAGTCTCTGGAATAAGCCAATTGGCCACTTTTCTAGAGCTTCTGCTAAAATTGTATGGTTAGTATATGCACAGCAATTCTTAGTAATATTCCATGCAACTGACCATTCAAGACCTTCAACATCAACTAAAATACGCATTAATTCTGCAACAATTAGAGATGGGTGAGTATCATTGATATGGAATACAATCTTATCACTAAGATTAGTTAATGTACCATAAACCTTCTTATGCTTCTTTAAAATATCTGTAACACCAGCAGATACGAAGAAATACTGCTGCTTTAAACGTAAAATCTTACCTTCTTCAGTTTCATCATTAGGATAAAGCATTGAAGAAATTTCTCTTACCTTAATATGTGATTCAAATGAATCACCCTCAAAATTCTTATCAGATGGCTCTGCAGACCAAAGTCTTAATGTATTAACAACATGATTGTTATCACCAATAATAGGCATATCATATGGAACAGCCTTTACATATTCAGCATCTCTATGCTGTACATTTAGTTTGCCGTTAGGAGCTGTAATATCAATCCAGCCATAGAAAGGAACATCAACTGCCTCTTCATCCTTTCTAACCTCCCAAACGTTAACATCCTTTAACCAACGGTCAGGATATTCAACCTGGTAGCCATTCTTAACACCCTGCTCAAAGAAACCATATCTATAACGGATACAGTTACCATGAACTGGTAAGCCTAGTGATGCAACAGAATCCATAAAGCAAGCTGCTAAACGACCTAAGCCACCATTACCTAAGCCGGCATCTGCCTCCTGATGCTCAACCTCATTAATATCAATTCCTAGCTCAGTAAATGCCTTCTTAACAACTGGGTATACACCTGCATTCATTAGGTTGTTAGTAATCATTCTTCCCATTAAGAATTCCATTGAGAAATAATAAACCTTTTTAAGCTTCTGCTTATCAATCTGCTTGATTGTATTATTCCAATCTGCTGCAACACCATATCTAATCATTTCACCTAAAGCTACATACTGCTGATATGGAGTTGAATCCTTAAAGTTAACTGCATATTTATTCTCGACCTTCTCAATAAATGCCTTCTTGAAAGTCTCAGAATCTTTAAAATACGGGTAATTCATAATTTGTATTCCTCCTTATTGGAATTTGTGATAGTTTTTTCCCTTTTGTAAGACTACCTATCCCTTAAGTTTTTTATTTTTTCTTCTTTCTTAAAACAGGCTTAAATAGCTGAATAGAAAGAGGTGCCACTTGAATATTCATAGAATACTTTTGACCATGAAGTGGCTTTCTTTCAACCTTGATATTCTTAGGATTAATCTTATTAGATCCACCATAAATATCACGGTCTGAATTAATAATTTCCACATATTCATAATTGTAATTAGCAGGTACACCAATACGATATTCTGGATATGTATTTGGAGTACAATTCATAACTACAACAATATGATTCTTTGGATCCTTTGCATATCTTGCATAAATGAAGATAGACTGATCCGCGTTATTAGCTTCAATCCACTTGAAGCCATCAATACTATGATCCATCTCCCATAGAGCTGGTTCATTTTTATATAAAGTCGTAATCTCCTTCACGAATCTATTTGCAGAATCGTGAGTTGGATACTTAAGTATTGACCAAGGTAATTCTGATTCAAAATGCCACTCATCATATGTTGCAAGCTCATCACCCATAAATAATAGCTTCTTTCCTGGATGAGTCATCATATAACCGATTAAGGTTCTGAAATTAGCGAACTGCTGCCACATATCGCCTGGCATCTTGTTTAATAATGAACCCTTCATATGTACTACCTCATCATGAGATAGCGGCATCATAAACTGCTCATTGTAATAATACATCATCGAGAATGTAAGCTGATTATGATGATATTTTCTATAAATCGGATCCTTCTTAAAATAATTAAGTGTATCATTCATCCAGCCCATATCCCACTTGTAATTAAAGCCTAAGCCCATTGATGCTGGCTTTGTTACATTTGGATAAGCACTAGAATCCTCTGCTATTAATAATACTCTATCATCCTGCTTAAAGATGATATTAGATAAGCCCTGAATGAATTCACAGGCACCATTGTTAACTCCACGCTCTGAGTTACCAAGATAATAAATTAAATTAGAAACTGCATCTACTCTAAAGCCATCAATATGATAATACTTCATGTAATATAAAGCATTTGAATATAGGAAGCTTCTAGTAGTACCCTTACCTAAATCAAGGTTTGCAGTACCCCAGTTATAATTTTCTCTATCCTCTTCTCTAGGATATTCATATAAAGGTGTACCATCAAACATATATAGACCATGGGCATCCTTACAAATATGACCAGGTACCCAATCTAGAATAACACCATATCCTGCTTGATGTAGGATATCGACAAATTCCATAAAATCATGTGGTGTACCATATCTTGGAGTAATTGCATAATAGCCAGTACCCTGATAGCCCCATGAGGCATCTAGTGGATGCTCATATACAGGCATTACCTCAACATGGGTATAGCCATAATCCTTTAAATAATCAACAAGCATATGAGCGATTTCTACATAGTTGTAAAAATCATTTTCTCCATCGCCCTTTCTCTTCCAAGAGCCTAAATGCATTTCATAAATTAATGTTGGCTTTTCATATGTCTTAGGATGAGTAAACATCCAATCATGATCACCCCAAACATGACCACCAATATTATAAACAACTGAATCCTGTAATGGTCTAAGTGCACTATAGAATGCATAAGGGTCAGCCTTATATAGCTTATTACCATTTTGAGTTATAATTACATACTTATATTTTTTGCCCTCATAGTTGCCTGCTAAATTAATATACCAAACACCCTTAGGGTCGATTCTTTCCATTTTAATTTTACCTTCAGCGAAATTATTCCATTCGCCAATAATCTCAACACTCTTTGCGTTAGGTGCGTATACGCAAAATTCACATGATGTGTTTTCACCATTATCATTCTTTACAAGGTGTGAACCAAATGTTTTATATGCTTCTAAATTTTGTCCCTGGTCAAAATAGTATAAAAAATTTGTATCTATATTATCTCTGATCATATAAAAAAGCACCCTCTTTCTCAATTAAATCGTATCACATCTAAGATAATTATATCTTAAATGCACAAATTAAACAAGAAAAAGCGTGCTTTTACTTAATATTTAAAGTACTTATATCGTCTTGGGTATATCCATGCTGATATAAATAGTTTCTTATTTTGTTAATTCTTACAAAATCCGGATTTTTATCGTACTTGTGCTTTATCTTATTATAAAGCTTATTTAAAGCTTCATAATAAAGCTCATAATCAATATTTTTGATAGCATCATCAATAAGAGATGCTTCAAATTTTTTATTTCTTAGCTTCTCTTTTATCATAAGCCTACCATTAGAGCTTGCAGTAAGAGAATATAATACCTGCTTTATTAAAACCTCATCATTTAAGATTTTACGGGCCTTAAGCTTTTCAATTATTTTAATTGACGAGGCGTAATCTAAGCCTTTATTATCAGTTAAATAGCTCAATGTTTCACCAGCAGATTTTGCATATTTTAAGGAGTACTTTAATGCTTTATCATAATAGTCTTGTACATCATTTTCTGATAAAGCCTTATCAAGTACACTATCATCTATTTCCTTACCAGAATAGATATTGTATTCAATTATAATTTCTTCATCAAATATATAGCTAATAGTACCAACTACAACATTATATTTGTGAGGCTTATCAGTTTTATTTACTGATGTAATAAGAGGCATTATAATAAACCTCTCTTTTCATAATCTCCTCGTACCTCTTTTGTTGAAGTAACGAAGGTAAAGGCCTTAGGATCAGCCTTCGCAACAATTGATGTCATACGATATGATTCATTCTTATCCATTGTACAAATAACCATTGTTTGATCATCACCAGTCCAACCACCTGTAACACTAGCAAGTGTAACACCACGGTCAAGCTCATGATAAATCAATTCCTTGATTACATCAGGCTTTTTTGTAATGACATACATTGTTCTTCTTGGTCTTAATGAAAGTGCCACAAAATCGCAGAAATAGCCGACTAAAGCAACACCAACAGCACCATAAACAACAAGCTCGATATTATAAGTAAAGCCACCAATAAATACGAAGCCCGAGAATAATACAATAATTAAATCAGTACCATACATTGTTACAGACATAGGTACTCTTAAGTACTTACTAATAATTTTTTGGATTACATCCATTCCGCCTGTAGATCCATTATATTTCATTGCAACACCTATACCGATACCAAATAGTGCTGAGCCACATAGGAAGCAAATTAATAATTTTGATTCCTGAATGGTATCATAGAAAAAGCATGGGTCCATTGTCTTTTCAAAAACAAATAGAATTAAAGGCGATATTATTGATGCGTAGATAGTCTTTACAAAGAAATCCCTACCAATAAAAATCAAGCCTAAAACTAGACAAATCATATTAACAATGAAAATAAATACAGATGATGTAAACCATTCAATACCCTCTACATAAGGCTTAATAATAATCGCAATACCAGTTACGCCACCCATACAAATATTAGCTGGATCTAAGAAAAAATAGAAGCCTAAATCAACTAAAATAACACCTACTGTAATAAAGAAATATTGCTTCGCAATAAGCCAGGCTAAATTAGGCTTTTTGAATTCAGGCTCTTTTACTTCTTCCTTCTTTTCAATTATTTCCTTTTCTTCCATTACTTTTCCCCCGCTATACTCTTTAAATATGCATCAATAAAGCCATCTAAATGACCATCCATAACACTTTCAACTGAGGTTTCAGAGTAATCAGTTCTATGATCCTTTACAAGAGTATATGGTGTAAATACATAAGATCTGATCTGACTGCCGAAATTGATAGCCATTTGGTTACCCTTTTCACCCTTAAGCTCAGCATCTCTCTTTTTAATTTCTAAATCCATCAGCTTACTCTTTAAGACATTCATTGCAAATTCCTTATTCTTTAGCTGACTTCTTTCGTTTTGACAGGTTACTACTATACCTGTAGACTTATGTGTAATTCTTACAGCTGAATCAGTTGTATTAACTGACTGACCACCTGCACCAGATGAATGATATACATCAATTTTAATATCCTCATCCTTTATCTCAATTTCACTTACATCATCAATCATAGGTGAAACATCACATGAACAAAATGATGTATGACGTGAAGCATTTGAATCAAATGGTGAAATTCTAACTAAGCGGTGAACACCACGCTCACCCTTAAGCCTACCATAGGCAAATGGTCCTTTAATTTCAACTGTTACTGATTTAATACCAGCATCACTTCCAGCCTGATAATCAATTACATTGAATTTATAGCCCTTAAGCTGAGCATATCTAGAATACATTCTAAATAGCATATCAGCCCAGTCCATTGATTCAGTACCACCAGCACCTGGATGAAGCTCTAAAATACAATCATTTAAATCATATTTACCTGATAGTAAGGCATCCTCAGATACCTTTTCAATCATCTTTTTAAAATCTTCGATTTCAGCCTCTAAAAGAGCCATGACCTCTTCATCCTCTAAGGCCATATCAATAGTTGAAATAATATCATCAAATTTAGCCTTAACCTCATTATATTTTGCAATGATATCCTTAATTGCATTAAATCTTGCAATAATACTTTGCGCAGTCTTTTGGTCATTCCAAAAGCCTTCACCCTGGATTTCCTTATCAAGGTCACCGTATTCCTTATTCTTAGCTTCAATATTAAAAGCCTGATATAAGTCCTCTAATTTAGTTTTATATTCCTCTGTAAATTTATTAAGCTCATATCTTTCCATAAGCAATACCTCATCATTTCATTATACTACATCTATTTTTATTTTCAAAAATAATCTATTTGAGAAAAAAAGAAATAAGAGCCCGAAGGCTCTATATTACTTTTTAAGTCTCTTTAAGAAATTTTCAACACGGTCAAGTGCACGCTTTAAATCCTCTAAGGAATATGCATAAGAAATTCTTACAAATCCCTCTCCTGATTTACCGAATGCATCACCTGGAACAACGACAACCTTTTCTTCCTCTAAAAGCTTTAAACAGAATTCCTCTGAAGACATACCAAAGCTTCTAATATCTGGGAAGACATAGAACGCACCTCTTGGAGTGAAACAAGGCATACCCATTTTCTTGAAACGATCAAGAAGGTAACGTCTTCTTTCATCATAGGCTTCCTTCATCATAGCGATATCCTTATCGCCATTCTTTAAAGCCTCAACAGCTGCATACTGGCTTGTTGTAGGGGCACACATAATACAGAACTGATGAATCTTAGTCATTTGCTTAATGATGTCCTCAGGACCCATTGCATAGCCAAGTCTCCAGCCTGTCATTGAATATGCCTTAGAAAAACCATTTACTACAACAGTTCTCTCAATCATACCAGGAATTGATGCAATTGAAACATGATTATTATAATATGATAATTCTGCATAAATTTCATCAGAAATAACTAATAAATCATGATCAATACAAACCTTTGCAACCTTCTCTAAATCAGCACGCTCCATAATAGCACCAGTAGGGTTATTAGGGAAGTTAATAATAACTGCCTTAGACTTAGGTGTAATTGCAGCCTCTAGCTCCTCAGGAGTTAGACGGAATTCATTTTCATTCTTAAGCTCGATTGTCTTTACTACACCACCTGCTAAAGTAACACATGGCTCATAAGATACGTAACATGGAGTTACTACAATAATCTCATCACCTGGTTCAATAATAGCACGTAGACAAACATCAATAGCCTCACTACCACCAACAGTAACTAAAATCTGCTTAAGTGGATTATATTCAATATTATATTTTCTCTTATTATAATTAGCAATTTCAACTCTTAATTCCTTAAGACCTGAATTAGATGTATAGTAGGTTCTACCCTTTTCTAAGGAATAGATACCTTCCTCTCTAATATGCCATGGAGTATCAAAATCAGGCTCACCAACACCTAGTGAAATACATCCTTCGATTTCTGATGCGATATCGAAAAACTTTCTAATACCTGAAGGCTTGATATCCTTTACCTTTTTACTTACAAAATCACGCATAATTAAGCACTAACAAGCATTCTTTCATCCTTCTTACTTTCAACAAGGTCAATACCATGATCCTTATACTTCTTTAAAACGAAGTGTGTAGATGTCGAATTAACCATCTCTAGTGTTGAAAGCTTATCGAAGACGAATCTTGCAATCTCCTTCATTGATTTTCCTTCAATCATAACCATGAAATCAAAGCCACCACTCATTAGATATACTGATGTAACCTCAGGGAACTTTGAAATTCTCTCAGCTAGGTTATCAAAACCAATACCACGCTGAGGAGTAACCTTAACCTCAATTAAGGCAGTTACGATTTCCTTATCTGTATTATCCCAGTTAATTAAAGTTGTATAGCCACAGATGATATGCTCTTCTTCCATCTTGGCAATTTCATTCGCGAGCTCCGCCTCACTAATTCCTAACATTACCGCTAGGTCATGAAGATCGATTCTACTATTCTGTTCAAGATTTCTTAAGACCTTTTCTCTTATTAATTCATTCATAGCCATACCTCCTAAAATCAATAAGT
>JAILEP010000077.1 GCA_024697825.1 Acholeplasmatales bacterium | reverse complement strand
CATTTTCCTTAAGTGATAAATATTATGTAGATTATGAATTAGATAAGGAAGAAGAATTAAATTTAAAATATAATGGTTCAAATTTATTTAATAATGATGAGAAGATAATTGGGAAAGCTAAGGGAAAATATATTGCCATATTATTCGGATTATCTAGTCTTACTATATTTGCTAGTATTATTGCCATTTGTATTATATTTGGAATTCATCCATCTGCTATTTAAAGAGAGATTCGTCTCTCTTTTTCTTTTTGTTATATTATGCTATAATTGCAATAGCGTTTTTCGGGGGAATAGTCATGCAAAATAATATTAATTATACAAAATTACCATATCATCAGTATTTTATTGACAATACTAATGATATTAATAAGACAGGTAAAAAACGTTTTGAAATGAAATATAACGATATCGAATATGAATGGAATGGAGTAATTACACATGCTAATTATGAAATTAATTATGATTCAGAAAGAAATGTAATTCAGGTTCATTTTCAAGGTACTCAAGATATGCCAGATTGGTTAACAAATTTTGTATTTTTACCTAAATATTATGATTCATTTTCATGGAATGGTAAAAAGATTACATTGAAAGTACATAAATCTTGGGCTGCGATGTATAAAGTAATGAAACATTTCATAAGAAATGGAGTATCAGATTTACTTGCAATACATCCAGCTGCAGAAGTTGAAGTAATAGGATTTTCACTTGGTTCTGGACAAGCTCAGCTATGTGTCCAGGATTTATATTACAATTTTGGTATTAAATCACATCTATTTACATTTGGGTCAGTTAATTGCTTTAAAACAAATATATTTAATAGAAGTAAAACAAAGAAATATTTAAGAAGCTGTTGTAAGGAATATCATTTGTTTTGTAATAGAAGTGATATTGTAACCTATGTAGTTCCAAGAATATTTGGCTTCATTAAAATAAATAGAAATAATGTTAAAGGAAGATTTAAATTCTTTGGGTTATTTACTCCTTTAAAGTATCATATGCATTATGATGAAGAATATTTATATGAAGGAATATATAAAAAGGAAAATAAATACTAAATGTAAAAATTGGGAGTTTTCTCCCATTTTTGATTTATATTATGATATAATATAAGAAATTTGTTGTTGGATGGTAAAGACTATGAAAAGAATGATTCTTATCGATGGTAATTCATTAATGTATAGAGCCTATTATGGTACTGCAGCGATGGGTAACCTTATGGAAAATTCAAAAGGATTATATACAAATGCTATTTATGGCTTTGCGAAGATGGTTAATAATCTTTGTAAGAGTGAATATGATGCAATCTTAGTTGCCTTTGATGCAGGTAAGAAGACATTAAGACATGAATGGATGGAGGATTATAAGGGTGGACGTGCCCCTATGCCTGATGAATTTAGAATGCAGATTGCTTATATTAAGGAATTCTTAGATATTTCTAGAATTAAAAGATATGAGCAGGAGCTATATGAGGCTGATGATATTATTGGTACTATGGCTAAGCGTGGCGAAGAGGCTGGATATCATGTTGATATTTATTCCTCAGATAAGGATTTATTACAGCTTATTAGTGATAAAACTACAGTTCATATGACTAAGAAGGGTATGACTGAGCTTGAGGATTTTGATCCTATTCATTTTAAGGAAAAATATGGAATTGATTATACACAGTGGGTTGATTTAAAGGCTTTAATGGGTGATCCATCTGATAACCTACCTGGTATTCCTGGTGTTGGTGAAAAGACTGGTGTAAAGCTATTAAATCAATATGGAAACCTAGATGGTATTATTGAGCATAGAGCTGAGATTAAGGGTGCCTTAGGTGCTAAGGTTGAAGCTGGTAAGGATTCCGCAAAGCTTTGCCAGAAGATGGCAACTATTTTAAGAGAATTTGATTTACCTCTTAATATAGATGATATTGAAAGAAAGAATCCTGATAATGAAAAGCTTTTAGGATTCTATAAGGAATTAGAATTTAAATCAATGATTAGAGACATGTCTCTTGATGCCCCAAAGCCAGTTTTATCTGATTCTAGCTATACAGTTATTTCTGATTCAAATGCTTTAAAGGATGTCTTAAGTAATAATTCAGCTTTAGTATTTGAAACATTTGATTACAATTATCATAAATCACCACTTTTAGGAATTGGTGTTAAAAATGATAAGGGTTCATTTATTATTGAACCAGAGCTATTAAATAATGATAATAAGATTTTAATTAATTATTTATCTGATAAGAATAATCATAAGGTTATTTTTGATTATAAGAGAGCTTATGTTATTTCTAAACGCTATGGCGTTGATTTAAATGGTGTTGATTTTGATTTATTACTTGCAACATATGTAATTAATCCAACTGTTGTAAAGGATGAATTTAAGGGCATTGCAGAATATTATGAATATGATGATGTTTATTATGATGAGCAGGTATATGGTAAGGGTGCTAAGAAGGCAATTCCGGATAGACCTGTCATCTATGATCATATTTTTAAGAAGGTTAATGCATTATATGCTTTAAAGGATAAGGCTTTAGAAAAGCTTAATGAATATAATTGCTTATCATTATTAACTGATATTGAGATTCCACTTTCAAGGGTTTTAGGTAAGATGGAATATAATGGTATGCTAATAGATTTAGATGAATTAAATAGACAGGAATCAGAGCTAATTGGTGCAATTGATGAAACTGAGCAGGCAATCTTTAAGCTTGTAGGCCATGAATTTAATGTTGCATCTCCTAAGCAGCTTGGTACTGTTTTATTTGAGGAAATGGGGCTTCCATATCCTAAAAAGAAGGGTAATAGCTATTCAACAGATCAGTCTATTTTAGATGGTATTAAGGATTTAAATCCTATTGTTCCATTAATTATGGAGTATAGAGCTAAATCAAAGCTATATTCAACATATATTACTGGTATTAGAGATGTTATTTATCCAGATGGAAAGGTTCATACAATTTACCAGCAGGCTTTAACACAAACTGGTAGACTTTCATCTATAGAGCCTAATTTACAAAATATTCCTATTCGTACACCTGAGGGTCATAAGATTAGAAAGATGTTTGTTCCTGAAAATCCAATGAATTCAATGTATTCAGCCGACTATTCTCAGGTTGAGCTTAGAGTTCTTGCCCATATGGCTAATGTTTCTAAGCTAATTGATGCATTTAAGTCTGGTGAGGATATTCATACTAAGACAGCTCAAGAAATCTTTAAAAAGAAGGAAATTACTCCAGATGATAGAAGAAAGGCTAAGGCTGTAAACTTTGGTATTGTTTATGGTATATCAGCCTTTGGTTTAGCTAATGATATTGGTATTACTAATTCAATGGCTTCTGAATTTATAAAGAATTATTATGAGGTTTATCCTGAAATTAAGGAATTTATGAATAAGGTTATTGAGGATGCTAAAGTCAATGGCTATGTTTCTACTATGATGCATAGAAGAAGATATATTCCAGATATTAATTCTAAGATATTTATGGCAAGAGAATTTGCTAAAAGAACTGCAATGAATACTCCAATTCAGGGTAGTGCTGCAGATATCATTAAGATTGCAATGGTAAATGTAGATAAAAGAATGGAGGAGGCTGGGCTTAAATCAAAGCTTTTAGTTCAGGTTCACGATGAATTAGTATTTGAGGTTGAGCTTGGTGAAGAGGATGAATTGAGAAGAATTGTTAAGGAATCTATGGAAAAGGCAGTAGAGCTTTCTGTTCCATTAATAATTGATGATTCATTCGGTAGAAACTGGTATGAGGTTAAATAATAAAAGATAATGGGCGCTTAGGCGCCCTTATTCATTTCATATTTTGAATTATTGTATTATTGATGTCAAAATTATTATTTAATAATAAACATTTTAGAAATTATGGTATAATAATTTCGTATTTATCTAAAATAGGGAAAAATGGAAGGTATTTATTATGAAAATTAATGATGTTGATTTTGAAACATATTTAAAGAACTATCCTGATGAGAATGGTTTTTTCAAGAATTATGGTGGCTCTTATATTCCAGATGAATTAAAGCCAGCATTTGAAGAAATTACTAAGGCTTATCAGACTATTTGTCATTCATCTCAGTTCATTAATGAATTAAGAAGAATTAGAAAGGAATTCCAGGGAAGACCTACTCCAGTTTATCATTGTGAGCGTCTTTCTAAGTATTGTGGTGGAGCTCAGATTTATTTAAAGAGAGAGGATTTAAATCATTCAGGTGCTCATAAGATTAATCACTGTATGGGTGAAGGCCTTTTAGCTAAGTTTATGGGCAAGAAAAAGATCATTGCAGAAACTGGTGCTGGTCAGCATGGTGTAGCACTAGCTACAGCTGCAGCATATTTTGGTCTTGAATGTGATATTTATATGGGCGCTGTTGATATTAAGAAGCAGGCTCCAAACGTTTCTAGAATGAAGCTTTTAGGTGCAAGAGTTGTCGAGGTTACTGATGGTCAGCAGACTTTAAAGGAAGCAGTTGATGCAGCATTTAAGGCATATTTAAAGGAATATAAGGATTGTATTTACTGTATTGGCTCAGTAGTAGGTCCTCATCCATTCCCAACAATTGTACGTGATTTCCAGTCTGTAGTTGGTATTGAGGCTAGAGAGCAGTTCCAGGAAATGACTGGTATGCTACCAGATATCGTTACTGCCTGTGTTGGTGGTGGCTCTAACTCTGCTGGTATGTTTATTCCATTCCTAAATGATCCAGTTGAAATCGTTGGTGTTGAGCCTCTTGGTAGAGGTAAGGGTAGAGGAGATCATGCCGCATCTGTTACTTATGGTACAGAGGGTATTATGCACGGCTTTAACTCTTTAATGCTAAAGGATGAAAATGGCGAGCCAGATTTAGTTTATTCAGTAGCTTCAGGCTTAGATTATCCTGCAGTTGGTCCTGAGCATGCATTCCTACATGATATTGGTAGAGTAAAGTATGATACAGTAACTGATGATGAGGCTTTAGAGGCATTCTTTACATTATCTAGACTTGAGGGTATCATTCCTGCAATTGAATCTGCACATGCAGTTGCATATGCAATGAAGCTTGCAAGAACTACTAAGAAGACTGGTACTATTCTTGTTAATCTATCAGGTAGAGGCGATAAGGATATGGATTACATCATTGAAAAGTATGGTGTAGACTGGTTAGAAAAGCACAATATTAAAATTAATATGTAATTTACGATACATTTTAGGCTTGGGGATGTCCCAAGCCTTTAATTTTGTGGTAAAATAACAATATATGGGGTGATAATATGCCAGAGCTACCAGAGGTAGAAACCGTAAGACGTGTTTTAGTTGAATCATTAGTAGGTTTAACTATTACAGATATTAAAATTAAATATGAGCCTATTATTGAGGATGAACCAGAAATTTTTAAAAAAAATGTTATTGGTAAAGCTATTAAAGGTCTAGATAGAAGAGGAAAATATTTAATTTTTAATTTGAGTGAAGGTAATATTATTTCTCATCTTAGAATGGAAGGAAAATATTTCTATTTACCAAAGGATTCAATGGATAATAAGCACATCCATGTCATCTATTATTTTGATAATGGTTATATGCTATGCTATCAGGATGTAAGAAAGTTTGGAAGGATGGTTTATAAAACTGACGAAGAGCTTTTTACTACAAGACCATTAACTGAGGTTGGAGTTGATTTATTTTTAAATAAACAATTTGATTATAGAAATATTTATGATAAAATAGTATCAAGGAGTGTGGCGATTAAGACTACGTTGTTAGACCAGTCTATAATTGCTGGACTTGGTAACATTTATGTTGATGAGGTTTTATTTGCGGCCCATGTTGACCCACATAGAAGCTCAAAAACCATTACTTATGAAGAGGTTAAGGCAATTGTCGATGCCTCAACTAAAATTTTATCTAAGGCTATTGAATATAAGGGCACAACAATTAGAAGCTATACTTCTAGCTTAGGAGTTGAGGGTCAATACCAGCAATTCTTATGTGTTCATACTAAAAAGGTATGTCCAATTTGCCAAAGTGAGATAAAATGTGATAAAATAAACGGAAGGTCAACATATTATTGTTCTACTTGTGAGAGGTGATTAACTTGAGAAGAGTTATTGGAGTAACAGGCGGTATTGCCAGTGGTAAAAGTAATGTCTGTTCTGTAATAGCAAGCTTAGGTTATCCTGTAATTGATTGCGATAAGCTTTCAAGGGAGTTATCAGTAAAGGGTGGCTCAGTATATAATGCGATGGTTACTGTATTAGGTACTGATTACCTTTTAGAGGATGGTAATTTAGATCGTAAGAAAATCGCTAAGCTGATTTTCAACGATGCTAAGGCAAGAGCCTTAGTAGATAGTGCAACTCATCCGGTTATTATCGATGAGGTAAAAAAAAGAATAAATGATATTGAGGATGGTTTAGTATTCCTAGAGGCACCACTACTTTATGAGGTAAATATCAATTATTTATGTGATAAGGTCATTTGTGTGTTCTTAAGTAAAAAGTTCCAGGTTGCAAGACTTATGGAGCGTGATGGAATAGATGAAGACTATGCCTTAGCAAAAATCCATTCCCAGATGGATTTATATATGAAAAAGGAGCTTGCAGATTATGTAATCGATAGTAAGGGTACATTTGATGAAACAAATCAGCAGGTACTGGGAATCATTGAAGATATTAAAGGAGTGTAGGATTATGGCAGTAATTGAAACTAGTGAAAATGCAAAGGAACTTGTTTTACAGACTCATTATTATAAGGCAAGCTATGAACAAATTAAGAAGGCTTACATGGATTATTTAGAGACTGTTAAACATGAAATCGTTAGCGAGAATGATGACTATCATGAAATCTATTCAGAGGTACCTCATTTTACAGTAATTGCCAAGATTATAGAGCAGTCACCTATTGAAACATCAATTGACTTCTATATCAACGCTGAATACCTTGTGGGAAATAATAAGAAGGCTTTAAACTTTATTAATGCTGTTTACAAGAAGCTTGAGGAGCAGTATGAGTTTAAGGGTGTAGCATTACACAAGTAAAAAGAGATGGCAGCTAAAGCAATAGAGAGTAATTCTAAATTTAATATCTATTCAAGCTTTACCATATCAGCAGATGATGTAAATACTTTGACATTATTATATGCACCACTCATTGGTAGTGATGCATTTTTGCTTTATATGTCCTTTACATCATTATTAGATAGAAGTAGTCTTAAGAGTGAATGTCTTACACATCAGGAATTCTTTGAGATTTATTCATTAAAGTCAAATGATTTTATTAAAGCTAGATATAAGCTTGAGGGTATTGGACTTTTAATTACATATTTACATGAGGATGGATCTTACACATATATTGTAAATCCGCCTTTTTCACCTAAAAATTTCTTAAAGGATTCACCGCTTGGTTTATATTTGTATTCTAAGGTCAGCGAGGATACATATCATTATATTGTTTCACATTTTAATATTTCTAAGATTGATAAGTTTAATGCTAAAAATATAACTAAATCATTTGATGATGTCTTTGATTCAAATATTTCTAATAATGACACTCATCTTAAGTTTGAATATATTTTAGGTAGAAACTTTAATGATAGCTTCACTATTCAAGCAGATGAATTTGATATTGATGAATTTGTTAAGAATATCAATACAGATTTACTTGAGGTTGGAGTTACTAATGATTTTAAGGATTCAATTAAATCACTTGCCTATGTTTATGGCTATACAGTAGCTGAAATGGTTGGATTATTTAATGATTCCTTAAATAAGAAGGGCTATTTTGATTATAAGCTTTTAAAGAAGAGAGCTAATACATTATTCCAATATAAGAGAAATCTTAAGGGGCCTAAGCTTGTTGACAAGAAGAATGATTCTAAGCAAGCACCCGATGATTTATTTAATATGCTTGAAAATGAAAGCCCAGCTGGTCTTCTTGAAAGATTATATCCAGATTATCCAGCAGAATATATGACTACTATATCTAAGATATTTAATGAAATTAATTTACCTAAGGGCGTAATTAATTGTATGATTATTAAGGTTATGCAGGATAAGGGTGGAGATATGCCATCATTTGAATATTTTAGACGAGTATCTGACACATGGATATCTGATGGTGTATTAACTACTGAGGATGCAATGAAATATGTCACTGAGCCTAAGGGTAGCAAGGAGACTAAATATAATAGAAAGGCATCTAAGCTAAAGGAAAACCCAATTGATATGGATAATGGAGGATTTGAAGAGCTATGAGAGATATTGTAAAAGACTTCATTGATGAAATTCAAAAGGATTTTCCAAATGAAACTGTTGATATTAATAATGTCAATGATTTCTATATTGTTAGAGAGGATAAAAAGAATTGTGCTAATTGTAAGGGCCTAGATGAATGTAAGAATGCATCGAGAGGCTTTTATATGGATAAAAATGGCAATCAGTTTGTTCAGGCAGCCTGTCCATATTTAAAGAAATACCAGGAGCTTCAAACAAATAGCGTTATTAAATCAGTTTATAGCTTAGCAGATTTTAATTCTGATTTAAGTACTGTTGATGCTAATACTAATTCAAGAATAAAGATTGTTGAATTTATAAATAATTTTTTAGAGAATTATCAAAATCAATTCTGTAAGGGATTATATTTATATGGTAGATATTCAATTGGCAAGACCTATGTTTTATCAGCTCTTGCGATGGAGCTAAAGAGAAGAAATACTAATTTCATATTTGCATATTTCCCTGATTTAGTTGTAGAGCTAAAAAATGGTATGGCAACTGATAGGTATTATAAAATTATTGATGCTTTAAAGGAAACTGATGTTTTAATTTTAGATGATTTTGGGGCTGAAAATGTTACTTCTTGGTTAAGAGATGAGGTAATAGGACCAATCATCAATTATCGAATTACAGCTGATAAGCCATTATTTATATCATCTAATATTGGACCTAAGGATTTATCAAATCATTTAGTATTAAATGCAAGTGAAGAGGAAATGGTTAAGGCTGGAAGAATTGTATCAAGGCTTAATTCCTTAGTTATATCTGTTTCAATGGATGATACAGAAAAATATGCAAGATAAGACTCATTAAGAAATGGGTCTTTTTAATTAGGTGCTTGAAATCTAAAAATCATTAGAGTATAATAATTTTGTCGATGATGAGGGACAAGATATATTTCTTAATTATCACAGAGAGAATACATTTGGTGAAAGTATTTATAATTAGTCTTATGTTACTACCCTTAGAGATTGAAGGAGGAAATGCCTTCACGTATACCTGCGTTAAGGGTCTAATTGAGGGCAGTAGATTATTATATTTACTGAACTAAGGTGGTACCGCGATTATTCGTCCTTAGAGCGTAAGCTTTAAGGATTTTTTTATTTATTATAGGAGGAAAATAATATGGTAAAGGTTACATTACCTGATGGTAGCGTTAAGGAAGTTGAAAATGGAACTTTAGTTGTTGCAATCGCAAAGGAGATTTCACCAAGCCTAGCTAAGAAGAGTATTGTTGGTAAGCTAAATGGTAAGCTTGTTGATTTAAAGACTCCAGTTAATGAGGATTCAACTTTAGCTCTAGTTACACCTGATGATAAGGAAGAGGCGTTTGAGGTTATTAACCATTCATGTGCTCATTTACTTGCACAGGCTATGAAGAGATTATATCCTGGCACTAAGTGTGGTGTAGGTCCTGCGATTGAGGAAGGATTCTATTATGACTTTGGTGTTAATGGCACTGTTACAACTGAGGATTTAGCAAAGATTGAAGCTGAAATGAAGAAGATTGCAAAGGAAAATCTTCCAGTTAATCATTATGATTTATCAAAGGCTGATGCTAAGAAGAAGTTCGCTGATGATAAGTATAAGGTTGAATTAATTGATGCAGTTGAGGGAACTGACATGGTTGGTATTTACGAGCAGGGTGAATACGCTGATGTTTGTCGTGGACCTCATGTCATTACAACAGGTGTTTTAAAGCATTTCAAGCTTTTATCAGTTGCTGGTGCATACTGGAGAGGCGATGCTAAGAACGATGTTATGACTCGTATTTATGGTACTTGCTGGTTTACAGCTGAGGAATTAGCTGATTACTTAAATATCCTAGAGGAAAGAAAGGCAAGAGACCATAGAAAGCTTGGTAAGGAATTAGGAATCTTCATGTTCGATGATTTAGTTGGACGTGGTTTACCAATGTGGTTACCTAATGGCTTTATCGTAAGAAGAAAGCTTTCTGATTATATTATGGATAAGGAATATGACCTAGGCTATAAGCATGTTATGACTCCAGCCTTAGGTAATGTTGAATTATATAAGACTTCAGGACACTGGGCACATTACAAGGATGATATGTTCCCTAAGATGGATGTTGATGATGAATCATATGTACTTCGTCCTATGAACTGTCCTCATCATATGGTAATGTATAGATCTACATTACATTCATATAGAGAATTACCTCTTAAGATTGCAGAAATCGCAGCTGACTTCCGTTTTGAGGCTTCAGGTGCTTTAACTGGTATCGAAAGAACTCGTGCATTCTATCAGAATGACTCACATATTTTCTGTACACCAGCTCAGATTGGTGATGTATTTAAGGAAGTTACACAGCTAATCCTTGATGTATATAAGGATTTCGGCTTCAAGAATTATAAGTTCCGTTTATCATTAAGAGATCCTAACGATGTTGAAAAGTATTTCGGTAATGATGAATTATGGGAGAAGTCAGAAAATCAGCTACGTCAGGTTCTAAAGGAATTAGGCGTTGATTATTATGAGGCAATCGGTGAGGCTGCATTCTATGGTCCAAAGCTAGACGTACAGGTACGTTCTGCAATTGGTCATGATGTAACATTATCTACTATTCAGCTTGACTACCAGTTACCTGAAAGATTCGAGCTTGAATATATTGATGAAAAGGGCCAGAAGGCAAGACCAGTAGTAGTTCATAGAGCTATTTTAGGTTCAATGGATAGATTCGTTGCCTTCCTAATTGAAGAGACTAAGGGTATCTTCCCTGTATGGTTAGCTCCTGTTCAGGTTAAGCTTATTCCAGTTAACATGGATTATCATAAGGAATTCACTGATAATTTAGTTAAGGTATTTAAGAAGAATAAGATTAGAGTTGAAGCTGACTATAGAGATGAAAAGCTTGGCTATAAGATCAGAGAGGCTCAGATGAAGAAGATTCCATTCCAGCTAGTTATTGGTGATAAGGAAGTTGAATCTAATACTGTTACATATAGAAAATATGGTGAGCAGGCTCAGACAACTGTTACAATCGATGAATTCGTTTCAATGATTAAGCAGATGGAAGAGGATTTAAAGTAAAAATATACTAAGCTACATAGAATTAATTCTATGTGGCTTTTTACTTTTATATTTGGTATAATGTTTTAGTATTTGGAGGAAATTATGGAAAATAATGAGAACAAATTTAAAATAAATTCTGATTATAATTCAGAAGAGATTAAAAAAATAACTACATTATTATTTAAGATATTAAGTGGAAAATCATTACCATTTGGTATTGGATATTTCCTTTTAGGTATTTTATTGATAATATTATTTGCAGTATTTAATGTCGATTCTGGTTGGTTTGTAGTTGCAGGTATTATATTAGTAATTGGCTTATTAAGTGTAGGTGTTGTCATATTTTCAATGCTTAAGATAAAAGGCAATAAACCAACCACTCTTTCTTATTCATTTTTATTTTTAGATGATGTGGTAAAAATCAATATTAAAAATGATGAAAAAACTAGGGTTGTAATCGAAAATTATTCTAATATATTAAAGGTTATATCTAAGCATAATTATATTTTTATGATTATGCCTAAGAGTAAGGCTTACGCTATTAGACGTGATGAAAATAGTGATAAGCTATTAGAATTTTTAAAAACTAAAGTGAAAAAGGTGAAGTAAAATGGCGCTACTTGATGTAGAAGGCTTAAGATTTAAATATAAGGATGTTAATTTATTTAATGATTGTGCATTTAGAATTCTTCCAAATGACCACATTGTGCTAGTTGGAGATAATGGTACAGGTAAATCAACATTCATGAAGCTAATATGTAAAAATTTAATACCAGATGCAGGTAAGGTTATTTGGATGAATAATGTTACATATGCTTATTTAGATCAGCATCTTAAGGTCACTGATAATATTTCTATTCAGGATTATATTGTTGATGTATTTAAGCCTTTATTCGATAAGGAAGCCTTAATGAATTCATATTATGATAAGCTTGCGACATGTCCAGAATATGAATATGAGAAGTGGATGAGCTATGCAGAATCTATTCAGCATGAGCTTGATAATTCTAACTTTTACTGGATTAATTCAACCTTAGGTAATATGGTAAATGGCTTAGG
Source organism: Acholeplasmatales bacterium (assembly GCA_024697825.1). GTDB lineage: Bacteria > Bacillota_I > Bacilli_A > Acholeplasmatales > Anaeroplasmataceae > Anaeroplasma. The sequence goes on along the minus strand of JAILEP010000077.1, from coordinate 28,160 downwards.
AATTGCTGAATATGGTATGGATACTAAGCTTGGTAATTTATCAGGTGGTCAAAGAGCTAAGGTTTATTTAGCTAAGCTATTGCTAGAAGAACCAGATGTACTATTAATGGATGAGCCTACCAATTTCTTAGATACAGCCCATATTGAATGGCTTGCTAAATATTTAAAGGATTTTAAAAAGGCCTTTGTAGTAATAAGCCATGATGAATGGTTCTTAAATGAAATTGCAGGTACAGTGTATAATTTAAATAATAAGAATATGGTTAGATATAATATGCCATATCAGCAATATTTAAAGGAAAGAGAAATAAGAGAAGAGCAATATTTAGCTGATTATAAGAAGCAACAGGAATTTATTAAAAGAACTGAAACATTCATTGCTAAAAATATTGTTAGAGCGACAACATCTAAACAAGCAAAATCAAGAAGAAAGATGCTTGAAAGAATTGATAAGATTGAAAAGCCTAAGAATCATGAGCCTATGCATATTACCTTCCCATTTTCTAAGGGCTTAGGTCAAGAGGTATTAAAGCTTAATAAGCTTACTGTTGGCTATGGTGATAAGAAGGTTTTAGAGGATTTAGATTTTCTTCTTAAGCAAAATCAAAAGGTTGTTATATTAGGCCATAATGGAGTTGGTAAATCAACTATCATTAAAACTATTATGGATATTATTAAGCCAATTGATGGTACATATACATGGAATCCTAGTGCAGATTTAAATTATTTTGCTCAGGAGGAATTCTATGCAGATAATGTAACACCAGTTGAATATTTAAGATATTATTATCATTTAAAAACAGATGGTGAATTAAGAACTATCTTGGCTAGTGCTGGAATTAAGGGAGATTTAGCAATTAAGCCGATGAATGAGCTTTCAGGTGGAGAGCAAACTAAGGTAAGATTAGCTTTGATGTCTATGAAGAAAAGCAATGTACTTATTTTTGATGAGCCTACTAATCACTTAGATATATTATCTAAGGCAGAGCTATGGGATTCAATTGATCAATTTCCAGGTTCTGTTATATTAGTAACTCATGAGGATGATTTTTATGAAGGTCTAGTTGATTTAAAATTAGATTTTGGAGATTAATATGTAGCATTGCTTTTTATATACAATTATGGTAAAATTGATATAAAGTGAGACGATGAGGTAATATATGGAAAAAGAAACTAAAGAAAGCGGAATTTCTTTATTTGATATTCTGCACGCATTATGGAAAAATGTTATTTTGATGGGTATTATAGTTGTTGCAGTAACAGTATTAGGTATTGTGTATACTTATGGATATGTTACTCCAACATATAAGTCAAGCACTCATGTGCTTGTCGCTGTTAGTCCAAATTCTTCATCATCTAAGGAGGGTTCTGTTGATTATTCTAATTCATTAAAGGTTGTACAGACAATCGCTGAATTAGTAGAAGAGGATTGCGTTTTAGATGGTGTTGCGGAAAAGCACTCAGATTTAACAGTAAGTAAGATTAAGAGCATGGTTGGTGTATCTGTATCAAGCAGCTCATATATCGTTACTATTAGTGTTGTAAGTACTGATAAGGCTTTAACTAAGGTTATCGCTGATGAGGTCGCTGCTGAATTAATTGCAGAATGTGACCCTGATACTGGTAATGAAGCAATTAAGGTTTTACAGGTTACAGTTAATCAGACTTCACCTGCTACAAATCCTACATACAATGCTCCAAATAAGAAGCTATATGTAATTGTTGCTTTATTAGGTGGTATTGTAATTGCTTGTGCTGTTGTATTCTTAAAGGAATTCATGTCTAATAAATTTAAGACAAAGGACGAAATTGAATCTGCAACTGGTGTGAGAATTGTTGGTGAATTTGTTGATAATAAGGAAAATGCTAAAGCTAAGGAAATTAGGCTAATTGATTCAACTAGTGTATATCAGCTAGAGGAATATAATACTCTACTTGGTAATATTAAATATGCTAATATTGAAAATCCTTATAAGGTTATTGCAATTACATCTTCAACTGAAAATGAATTAAAAACAACTACAGCTTGTAATTTAGCTGTCGCTATGGCTGCAAATGGTAAGAAGGTTATCGTTGTTGATTTAGATATTAAGAGACCTACACTTCATAAGGCATTTAATCTAAAGAGAACAGAAGGCTTAGTAGAATATATTGATGATTCAATTTCTTATGAAAAGGTAATTAAGCATACCGAAAAGAAAATTGATGTAATCACTGCAGGTCCTGCGGTATTAAATTCATTAGTTATTCTTGAATCAGATCATTTAAAGGATTTAGTTGCTAAGCTTAGAGAGGATTATGATTACATTATCCTAGATACTACTCCACTTTCAGTATCAAATGATTCAACTGTAGCTGCAAAGCTTGCGGATGGTGTTTTATATAATGTTTCTATTAATCAGGCTAAGAAGAAGCTTATTAAGGAGCATTTATCACAGCTTAATGAATTAGGCATTAATGTTATTGGTATTAGCGTAAATAAGATTCCAAGATCATCTAAGACTGGATATTACTATTATTATAATAGCTATAAGGATTCACAAATCGATAATAGCCCTGCTGTTAAAGCAGCAAATACTGCTACAGAAGAAGCTAAAGACGATAGTGAAAAGCTAGAAGAAAACGAATAAAAATTGTGGGAGAAGGTTTAGAGCTTTCTCCCCTTTAATTTACTATAAATACTGCTTGACATTTACAGGCGGTTTCCGTATAATTAATAATGCTGGGGTGATTTTTATGAAATTTGCTTTAGCTCAGTTAGGTAATTTCAGAATGCCTTATTCGTATGATGAAGAACTTGATTTGAGTGATGAACTAAATGGATTTGAAGACATTTTAAGAACATCACTTTGCAAGGTTTCAACTACAATTAAGGAAAGAGGCGAGGATACATATTTATGTGTATTCCATATTAATGTTGAGCTTATCGTTCAGGATTCAATAACTCTAGAAGAAATACCTTATGAAATAGATGTAGATGCTGAAGAGCTATTCACTAAGGATGTCGAGAATATGGATGCAACCTATATCGAGGGTCAAACTCTTGATACTAAGGAAGCAATCATTTCAATTATTCTTGAGAATAAGCCTGCTTCTCAATCAACTGAAAGCTTCGAGGATCAAAACGAGGAGTTTGAGGATGAGGAAGAGGATAAGGGTATCAATCCAGCCTTTGCATCATTAAAAGATTTACTGTAGGAGGAATGAAACATGGCAGTACCTTTCCGTAGAGTATCTAAGATGAAGAAGAGAATGAGACGTTCTCATTTAGCTTTATCAGTACCTGGTATGATTACTTGTCCTAACTGTGGTGAATTAACTTTAGCTCATAGAGTTTGTTCAAACTGCGGTTTCTATAAGGGTAAGCAGGTAGTTACATCTAAGGCTTCTTCTGACGAAGAATAATATCTTAAATATTCTTAATAGAAAAAGACACCTGGGGTGTCTTTTTTCTATTTATTGAGGTTAAATATTAATAAATTGTACTATTTCTTTCATTTTATAGACAATTTTAATTATTTTGATTTATTTTTATTGGTATTTAATTTAAAATAAGGATAGGGAGTTGGTATAGGTGCTAATATATTACATTTTAACATTTGCTATTTCAGTCCTTCTTTTATTAGTATATTTTTATAAATGGCATAAGCATTTTGATACTTTAATAACATTGTTATTTATATTTATTCCAATTGTTAATTTATCATATGTCTTTATGTCCTTAGCTACTAATATAGAAGAAGCTTATATGATAAATAAGATAACCTATTTTGGCGGTTGCTATTTAATGCTAATTATATTACTTTCTGTATTTGGAGTATGTGGGCTTAAAATGCCTAAGTGGTGTCGAATTGGCTTAATAATTATTACATCTATTGTTTATGCTGGTTCTTTAACTCAAGGCTATTCAGATGTCTTCTATAAAAGTGCAGAGCTAATTGATTATCATGGCGTTTCTGTAATTGGTAATAAGGAATATGGATTTATGCATACCTTATTTACGGCTATGGTTGTCGTTTATTTCATTTTAACCTTTGCTGGTATTATTTATTCCTATTTTAAAAAGAAGCAGGTTTCTAGAAAGAATATTTATTTATTGTTCTTAACAGAAACAATTGGCTTTTTATCATTCTTCCTATTTAAAATTTTTATTAAATATTTTGAGGTAATGCCACTAGCTTATGATATTGATTTAATCATTTTCTTGATTATTGTTGATAGAATAGGTATGTATAATATTACAGATACTGCAATTGATTCAATTGTAGAAACTGGTGAAATGGGTTTTATTTCATTCGATTTTAAATTACATTATTTAGGTAGTAATGAAACTGCTAAAAGAATCATTAAGGAGTTAAATGAATTAACTGTCGATAAAAAAGTAGATAATGATTTAATTAATAGTACTATTATTGTTTGGATTAATGATTTTATAAATGATAATCAAACAACTGATCATTATTTTAAGATTGAGGATAGAATATATTTATTTAATGTCAGCTATTTATTTGATGGCTTTAAAAATCGTGGCTATCATATAACGTTTAAAGATGATACTACTAATCAAGAATATATTGAACTAATCAGTAATTTTAACCATGAACTTGAGGATGAGGTTAAAGCAAAAACTAGAGATATTATCAAAATGCATGATAATACTATTTTAGGTATTGCAACTATAGTTGAAAGTAGAGACAATTCAACAGGTGGTCATATTAAAAGAACTAGTGAGGGAGTAAGATTATTAGTAGAGGAAATGAAGAAGGATAAGAATATTAATTTATCCGAAAGCTTCTATAATAATGTAATAAAGGCCGCTCCGATGCATGATTTAGGTAAGATTGCGGTTGATGATGCAATTTTAAGAAAACCTGGTAAGTTTACTCCAGAAGAATTTGAGGAAATGAAGAAGCATCCGGCAGAGGGTGCTAGAATTATAAATGAAATCCTAGATAATTCAGTGGAAAAGGAATTTAAGCAAATTGCTATAAATGTGGCACATTATCATCATGAGCGAATTGATGGAACTGGCTATCCTGAAAAACTTAAGGGTGATGAGATTCCAATTGAAGCTCGTATTATGGCCATAGCTGATGTTTATGATGCGTTAGTAAGTAAGAGAGTATATAAGGATAAATTCTCGTTTGAAAAGGCATATAGCATCATTATGGAGGGAATGGGTACTCAGTTTGACAAGAGTTTAGAAAAATATTTTGTCGCAGCTAGACCTAACCTTGAAAAATATTATAGTGAAATAGAATGCTAGACTCAGGCTAAGGCTTGAGTCTTTTCTATTTAATAATATTAAATAATTTATATTTATGATATAATAAGCGCGGTGATGTTATTTATGTATATCCATAAGAGTGTTTTATTAAATGAGGCAATTGAATCATTACACATCAAAGAGGATGGTATTTATGTTGATGCGACAACTGGTGGTGGAGGTCATTCTAAGGAAATTCTTAAAAGACTAACTACTGGTCATTTATACTGTTTTGATCAGGATGATTATGCCTATACTAGAAGTAAGGAAGTATTAGATGAGGTTGGTAATAATTACACCTTCATTAAATCTAATTTCGTTAATTTAAAGGAAGAATTGAATAAGCTTGGTGTTACACATATTGATGGTATTTTATATGATTTAGGCGTTTCATCATTCCAATTTGATATACCTGAGCGTGGCTTTTCATATAATTATGATGCCCCACTTGATATGAGAATGAATCAAAACCAGGAGCTAACAGCTGAAAAGATTGTTAATGAATGGAGCTATGATGATTTAGTAAGAATCTTCTATAGATATGGTGAGGATAATTTTTCTAAGCAAATCGCAAGAAAAATAGAAGAGGTTAGAAAGACTCAGCCTATTCATACAACATTTGAGCTTGTCGATGTAATAAAGAGTGCTTTACCTGCCAAGGTTTTAAGAGCTAAGGGTCATCCTGCTAAGCAGATTTTCCAAGCCTTAAGAATTGCAGTAAATGATGAGCTAAGAGTATTTGAGGTTTCAATTACTGATGCCTTAGAAATGCTTAATAAGGATGGAATTGCAGTTGTTATAACATTCCATTCACTTGAGGATAGAATTTGTAAGACTGTCTTTAAGGAGGCTTCAACTGTTGAGGTTCCTAAGGGTCTACCTTTAGCTAATATTCCTGATGCTCCATTTGAGCTTTTATATAAAAAACCTTTAACTGCAAGTGAGGAAGAGCTTGAATATAATAATAGAGCTCATTCAGCTAAGCTTAGAGCGATAAGAAAAAGATGAAAAAGTCCCGGATTTTTCCGGGATTTAGTTTTTATTTAGGTTGTTTTATTATATAATAATAGTGTGAAGGGAGAACGGTCATGAAGAAAAAAGATAGTTTTTTAACTATTATTGGCTTCTGTGCATTTTTTGCACTAATGTGTAGTGGTGCTGTTTGGTTATTAAGCCTTTGTGGTATTTCTGGTGGTGTTATTGCAACACTAGGTAATATTGCAAGAATTGTATTAATCGTTACAGCATTAATTATCGGCTGGTTATGGTTAAGCAGCGTTAAGATGAATAAGACTTTAAAGATTGTTTTACAGGTATTTTTCATCGTATTCGCAGTATTAGCAATCTGCGGTGTATTTGGAATTGGATTATAAAATAAAAGGAGGTAGAAGTATGGCAGCTGAAGAAAAGAAAACGAAGGGTAAAAGTAGAATAAGCTTTTTAGTTAGGACACTTGGTATTGTGGCATTTGTTTATATTCTATGCCGTATTTCCCTTGTAATCCTAAAGCTTTTAAATCTAGATTATGCATGGATTGCCAAATTTGATTTAGTTTGTGATTATGTAGTAATCGGAGTATTTGGAGTACTTGCCTTTTTCTGGGCAATTTCTGGTAGTAAGAAATTTATATTAAAAATTATTTTATTAGTTATCATTGGAGTTGCTGTTGCATTCCTACTTGGGTTCCTACCAAGCGTTAGAGAATGGATAGCAGGATTATCAAATAATTCATTTGTGAGGTAATTAGTATGAGCGAGATTGAAAGACTAAAGAATGCAATTAAGGAATGTAATAATATAGTTGTTTTTTCTGGTGCTGGCTTATCAACAAATTCAGGTATTCCTGATTTTAGAAGTGCAGATGGTATTTACAATCAAAAGCTTAAAACTAAGGTTAGACCAGAAGAAATTATTTCACATTCATTCTTTTTAAAATATCCAGAGGATTTTTATAAATTCTATTTTGACAAGATGATTTATCCTAATGCCAAACCAAATTCTGCACATTTATATTTTGCAGAGCTTGAAAAAGAGGGTAAGGTTAAAGCAGTTGTAACTCAAAATATTGATAACCTTCATCAAATGGCAGGCTCAAAGAATGTTATTGAGCTTCATGGATCAGTAATGAGAAATTACTGTATGAAATGTGGCAAATCATATGAGCTTAAGGATATTTTAGGAACTGATGTTCCTAGATGTACATGTGGTGGAATTATTAAACCAGATGTAGTTTTATATGAAGAAGGCTTAAATGAGAATGATATCAATAATGCGGTACAGTCTATATATGAGGCTGATATGCTAATTATTGTTGGTACATCACTTGTTGTATATCCAGCTGCTGGATTTGTAAGATATTTTAGAGGTAAATATTTAGTATTATTAAATAAGAGTGAAACATCTTATGACAATCAAGCAGATATTGTAATCCATGATGATATTAAAAATATAGTAGAGGAATTAAAAAAATAGGTCGCAAGACCTATTTTTTAATTCTTCTTATCAATCATATCAAAGCCCATATTCATATGAAGCTTAATTGAATCCCAGGAATTATCCATACCCATATCATAATCTAATATAAGTGGGGCACCTGCATTTGCGATAGTAGATTGTAAATCATAGAAGCTTTCGCTTTCCTTATCAGATTCATTGACATCACCTTGATATAAATAAATCCTTTTAGTATTATCCAATCTAATATCTAAATCCTCAAATACCTTATGATTACATTCTACTAAATTAGGGTAATACATAATAGCACCCTTATATATATCATATGAATAAACCATAAATAAGGATAGGATAGCTGAATCCTCAACACCCATAAGGTAAATTTCGTCTGTAATTCGGTATTTCATCTTAATGATGGGAATTAGCTCATTTGTAATATAATTAGCGTATCTAAGGGCTAAATCAGGCTCAACAGTAGTCATTTCACCTTGATAATATGGATTTAGCTCTGACTTTCTCCAATCAGGCATATCCTCCCTTGGAGCGTGTGGCGCAACAACGATAAATTGACGATTTTCTTTAATTAATAAATCATTCATATTAAATAGCTTAGGCTCCTCATTAAGGAACTTAAAATAATACTGTCCGTCAAATAATATACAAAGAGGAAGGCTCTTACCTGTCTTATAATAATCATCTGGAATATAGACAGAAACCTTGAGGTTTCTTCTTAGTGTAACAGCTGTTAATTTGAATCCGTCTATCATAGTCATCACCTATAATAATTATACAATAATAGCATTGCCCTTTCAATTTATCTTTTAAGATTTAAGATTAACAAATTAAGGTCAAATTGTAACATTTTAGCACTTATCAGTTGACAGTGCTAAAAATAAGACCTATAATAATTGTGTATTAAAAATTTGGAGGCAGTACAATGGCAAAAACAACTAAAAAGTTTAAAACAGAAACTAAGAAGCTTCTGGATATGATGATTAATTCAATTTATACTCATAAGGAAATTTTCTTAAGAGAATTAATATCAAATGCGAGTGACGCAATTGATAAAAGACATTATTTGTCTTTAACAAATCAGAATATTCCTACAGAAGATTATGAGATTAAGGTTGAATATAATAAGGATGATCGTACTATAACTATTACAGATAATGGTGTAGGTATGACTAAGGAGGAACTAGAGAACAACTTAGGTACAATCGCTAAGAGTGGTTCTAAGGAATTCCTAGAGCAGGTAGAAAATGAAAAGACACCTGATGTTGATATTATTGGTCAGTTTGGTGTAGGCTTCTATTCAGCATTTATGGTTGCAAAATCAGTTAAGGTTGAAACTAAGAGTGCTACAACAGGTGAGGCTCATGTATTTACATCTGAGGGATTAGATTCATATACAATTGATGAATCTGATTATGATAAATATGGCTCTAAGATTACTCTTTATTTAAGAGATAATACTGAAGAGGAAAATTATGATGAATACATGGATGAATATAAGATTAAGGAATTAGTTAAGAAGTATTCAGATTATGTAAGATATCCTATTAAGACTTGGGTTACTAAGTATGAACCAAAGGATGATAAGGATGAGGATAAGGATTCAGAGCCTAAGACTCATTTAGAGCTTGAAACAATCAATTCAATGTTACCAATTTGGAAGAAGAATAAGAGTGAGGTAACAGATGAGGAATTAAATAATTTCTATAAGTCAAAATTCAATGATTGGCAGGATCCAATTTCTTCAATATTTGTAAATGTTGAAGGTATGCTAACATATAATGCATTATTATTTATCCCTAAGAAGCCTTTCTATGATATGTATTCAGATAGAAGTGAAAAGGGATTACAGCTATATACTAAGGGTGTATTTATTCTAGATAAGTGTAAGGATTTAATTCCTGATTATTTAAGATTTGTAAAGGGCTTAGTTGATTCAGCTGATTTACCTCTAAACATTTCTCGTGAAATGCTACAGGAGGATAAGGCAATTAAGAAGATTGCAGCTAATGTAGAAAAGAAGATTTTAGCAGAATTATCAAGAATGCTTAAGAATGACCGTGAGAAGTATGAGGAATTCTTTAAGGATTATGGTATTAATCTAAAGTTTGGTGTTTATGAGAACTATGGTGAAAAGAAGGATTCTATTAAGGATTTAATCATCATGAAGAGCTTTAATCAGGATAAGCTTATTACATTTAAGGAATATGTAGAAGCAATGCCTGAAGGACAAAATGCAATTTATTATGCAACAGGTAAGGATAAGGATCAGGTTGCTAAGCTTCCTCAGATGGATTTAGTTAAGGCTAAGGGCTATGATGTTCTATTATTATCTGATGATGTTGATGAATTTATGATTCAGATGCTTAAGAATTATGATGAGAAGGAATTTAAGTCAGTTAATAATGATGACCTAGGCTTAGTAGATGAGGAAAAGTCTAAGGAAATTGATGCACTTAAGGAAGAAAAGAAGGATTTACTTGAGGCAGTTAAGGATGCTATTCCTTCAGCTAAGAGTGTAGTACTTTCTAAGAAGCTTGTTGATGCACCATGCTGCGTAACTGCAGAAGGCTCTTTAACATTTGAAATGGAAAGAGTATTAAAGGCTCAAAATCATGAGGTTAAGGCTGATAGAGTATTTGAGCTTAACCCAGATCATCCTGTATTCACTAAGCTTGAGGCTTTAAAGACTACAGATGAGGAGCAGTTTAAGAAATATGTAAATATTTTATATACTGAGGCATTACTTCAGGAGGGTATCCTACCTGATGATCCAAAGGCATTCGCTGACTCTTTAACAGAGTTATTAATGAAATAGACCTCCATTAAAATAGGCTCGCAGAAATGCGAGCCATTTTCTCTATATTAAGGCAAAGAAAAAGAGCACATTTGTGCTCGGTTTTTCTTTAGTAAATATCGTCTGTATAATCATCATCACCCATTGATGTTTCCGAGATGAGTGGTGAATCACTATAGCAGCCTTCACTATAATTCATTAAATTCTCAATTGATTCCTCTCTATCAATATAAGACATATCTAATTCTGAAACTGGAGTAACTCGAAGTGATGCGGCTGCATTTTTTGAACGCTCCTCTTCAATTTCCTTTTTGTAGGATGCCTTAAGAAGAAGTGGTACACCAAATGATGTAGCGATAATTAAGATAATTAGGAATAACTGAATCTTAGGATCTACTAATCCAGCATCAATACCCTTTGATGCAGATACTAAGCAGACCTCAGCACGAACTGTCATTGCAAGACCACATCTAATTGAATCCTTAGTTGTGTTCTTTGTGACTCTTGAACCAACGGATGCACCAATGAATTTACCTAAGAAGGCAACTAATACTAGGCACATACCAATTCCGAAGAACTGAACGAAGCCTTGAGCATATTCCTTAGTAAATTCAATATCCTCTAGAGTGGTTAAACCAATCTTTGCGAAGAATACTGGTGTAAATAAAATATATGAAATAATATCTGTTCTACGTTCAATGTATTGAGTAGAAGACATGTTAGCTAGGATTAAGCCAGCGAAGAAGGCACCTGTGATATCTGCGATACCAAATACCCATTCACTTAAATAAGCGATTAGGAAGCAGAATGCTAAAGAATAGATGGGAATTCTTCTATGATGAGGACGTCTCTTTTCCATTCTTTTAAAAATTCTTTTTACACCATAGCCTAAAGCTAGTACGAATACGAAGAACAAAATAGTAGATAGGATAACACCAAATACACCAAGACCTGAGAAGGCATTTACTAAAATACCATTACCATTGAATAAATCAACTGAGCCTCCATCACCCTTCTTAGCAATTGAAAGTACAACTGATAGAATGATGACACCGATGATATCATCTAGGATAGCAGCTGATACAATAGTAGTACCAATCTTAGAATTTAGCTTACCTAATTCCTTAAGTGTTTGTACAGTAACAGATACTGATGTAGCTGTAAGAATAGTACCATAGAATAACCATGACCATACATTATCAACTACAACACCTTCACTAATTTCTGTAGTGCCAGCAAAATCAAATTTATTGAAGGCTGCAACTACAAAGAATCCTAAAGCCATTGATAATACAACGTCTAATACAGTAATTACTGTTGCAGATAAGCCTGTTTGCTTAACCTGCTTTAAATCTGTTCCAAGTCCAGCTGAGAATAGAATTAGAACAACACCGATTTCAGCAACGAATTTAACGCCTGATACACCTGAATCAGTTAAGAAATTTTCACTTACACCTGGAATAAATCTTAATCCTCCTAAGATTAATCCTGTAAGTAATAATGCGACAACCTGTGGCAATCCAATCTTTTTAGCTCCAAGTCCTAATAGCTTTGATAAGCCTAGAATCAATGCTAGAAAAATTAAAATGTCGACTACTTTAAAAGATGTTCCCGCAAGAATGTTTAAGAACAACATATTTTTTCATCTCCAAACTAAAAAAAACTACAAAATCTAATATAACACTTTAAAGACTTCTATTCAATAAAAAAACGCTTTAAAATTATATATAAAATATATTATTTATAGTTAAAGTAGTATAATTAAATAAAGATATCGTACAATTAATAAAAATGTGTATTTATTTCGTTTTTTTAGCTTGAAAATTATAGAAAATTGAGACTTACAAAAAAATCGAAAAATATTTTTAATTGAGTGACTTTTTCCATACAAACACAATTTATGGGGCTATAATACAAGCGAAATGAGGTGAGAGTAATGCAGTCAAAGGCAGCTAGACTTGAGGCAAGCTCTAAAAAACAAATTAAGAGACGTGAGATGATTCTTGGTGTTAATCTATGGAAAACTATCCTAATAATTATCGCTCCACTTGCTTTATATCAGTTATTTAATTCAATCTATTCATTAATTGACGCAGCTATCTGTGCCCAGATTTCTACAGATGCCCAGGCAAATGTAGTTGCAATCAATCAGATTAAGTCTACAATTTCTGCATTCGGAGGTGGTCTTGCAGCTGGTGGCGCTGTATTAGTATCAAGATATTTTGGAGCAGGAGAGGTAAAGCATGCTAGATATGCTTCATCTAATATGTTCTTTATGTCACTAATATTAAGTGCTATTCTATGTTTAGTTTTAATTCCACTTGCATATCCTTTACTTAAGCTATGTCAGGTACCAGGTGCTGGTAATCCTGATGTTGTAATGTTCTTTATTTTACAGCTTATTGAATTAATCTTTGTTTCTTTAAATAGTGTATTTATTGGTTTAGAGAAGGCTAAGGGTAATTCAAAGATCATTATGTTCTTAAACTTTATGGTATTATTCATTAAGATTGGCTTAACTTGCTTATTTGTATTTGGTATTGGTGGTCAGTTTAAGAATATTATCTATGTAGAGGTTTCAACAATTGTAGCTCAGGCAGCTTTAACAGTAGTTGGTTTATTTATATTATTTGGAAAGAACAATATTCTAAGATTATCATTTAGAATGATTCTTCCTAAGAAGATGTATGTTGTTCCTATCTTAAAGCTTTCTATTCCTATTTTCCTAGGTAAGTTTGTTATGTCTTTAGGTAAGGTTATTGTTAATGCAATGTGTGGCTATTACTGGAATGCAGTTACAGATTCATTAATTGTTGGTACACTTGGTGTATCTAACAATATGTGTGGTTTAATTACATCTCCTACAAATTCATTTGAAGAAGGAGAATCAACAATTGTTTCGCAGAATTTAGGTAATAGAAATATGAAGCGTGCTATTAAGGCCTTTGTTTATACTATTATTTCAGTAACAATTGTATCCGTAATAGGCTATACATTAATGAGATTTGTATTTATTAATCAGCTTGTAGAGCTATTTACATCTGCTGATGCTAAATCAGAAGCTTATAAGCAAATGGTTAAAGATATATTTGTATGGGATTCACTTTCAATTCCTGCCTTAGGTGTAACAGCTGGTGTATTAGGTTTATTATATGGCTTTGGTCAAACAAAGCTTTCTACAGTGTTGAATCTATCAAGAATTGGTTCAAGAATCATTATTTTATTAATATTCCATGCTGTTAATCCTAATATGAGCGCTACATTATGTGCAGGCTTATCGATGGGTATTTCTAATACTATAATCCTATTATTATCTACAACATTCTTAGTAATATTCCTACTTCGTATTAAGAAGAATGGCTATAAGGGTATGTATATGTCAGATCCTGAGCCTGAAATGTCTGTGTTAAAGATTGATGAAGCAATTGATGATGATAAATCAAATCAAGATTCAACTTCAAATAATACTGAAGAAAATTCAAATGAATATAAGCTAAACGATGATGAATATGTAGTCATAGGTGAGCCTAATAAAGCATCCGAGTAATCGGATGTTTTTTAATGGATTTTTGGAATGTTTTGGTTTATTATTAATATGTAGCTTGGAGGTACATATTATGGATATGACAGAAAAGAAAATTAAAGGTGAAGTATTATTTGAAGGAAAGGTAGTACGTCTTGAAAAGGATGAGGTATTATGCCCTAATGGTGCAATATCCTATCGAGAGGTTGTCCGCCATAATGGTGGTGCCGCTATTTTATGTATTACTAAAGATAATAAGGTATTGCTTGAAAGACAATTTAGATATCCATATGATGAGGTAATTTATGAAATACCTGCAGGTAAGCTTGAAAAGGGTGAAGACCCATACCAGGCTGCACTTAGAGAATTAGAAGAAGAAACTGGTCTTAAGGCTGAATCGCTAGAACATTTAACTGATGTTTATCCAACATGTGGATATAGTAATGAAATCATTCATTTATATTTAGCTAATAATTGCGTGAAAACAAAAACTCATTTAGATCCAGATGAGGTAATTGAAACATATTATGTTCCTATGGATGATGTAAAAAAGATGATTTCTGATGGTAGAATTAAGGATGCAAAGACTATTTGTGCCTTATCCTTATATAATTTAAAATATAATAAGTAATAATTATAAACCTGGCTTTGAAGCCGGGTTTTTAAGTTTTTATAAGTATGAAATTGATTATATTTTTATGAAAAGGCTTTTATTATTCTTTTTGTTTACTTGTGTCTAATATTATCATAAAATTAATTTAGTTTTGTTATAAGGAGATTTGGGAAATGAAGCTAAGAAAAGTTATTTTTTCCGCTTTTGCAGTTACGCTAGCTGCAGCTTCTTTAGTAAGCTGTGGTGCTGATAAGAATTCTAAGAGTTCTATGAATTCAAATAGCACAACTGCATCAAGCGAGATTGTAAGTTCTAGTGAAAAACAAGAATATACAATCAGTTATATGTTAAACGGTGGTACTAATCCATCGTCAAATCCTACTACCTATACAGGTGAAGAGGATATTACTTTAATAGATCCAACAAAAGAAGGATATACCTTTGATGGTTGGTCAACAAATGGTGACAAATTTACAAAGAATTATGTTATTGAGGCTGGCACAACAGGCAATATATTAATAGCTGCTAAATGGACTGCCAACACTTATGCAGTAACACTTGATTTAAATGGTGGTAAAGTTTCTTATATAACTACAGATATTGAAGATACTGTAACATACGGCAAGAAATATAATCCATCAACACCAACAAGAGAAGGCTATACATTTGATGGTTGGTATTATGGTGATATAAAATTTGAAAATGGTAATTATCTATATGCTAAGGATATTACTTTAGTAGCTAAATGGAAAGCAAAATCGTTTACAATTGCACTAGATGCAAATGGTGGTGAGGTTTCAACTACATCACTAAATGTTACATATGGTGAAGCATATGAGCTACCTACTCCAACAAGAGAAGGTTATACATTTGAAGGCTGGTACAATGATGATACAAAGATTGAAACAACAGGTACATGGTCAACTTTAAGTTCTAGTAATCTTACCTTAAAGGCTAAGTGGTCTATTAAGGTGTGTACTTTAACATTAGATGCAAACGGTGGTGAGGTTTCAACTGCATCACTAAATGTTACATATGGTGAAGCATATGAATTACCAACACCAACAAGAGAAGGCTATACATTTGAAGGCTGGTACAATGATGATACAAAGATTGAAACAACAGGTACATGGTCAACTTTAAGTTCTGGTAATCTTACCTTAAAGGCTAAGTGGTCTATTAAGGTATGTACTTTAACATTAGATGCAAATGGTGGCGAAGTTTCAATTGCATCTAAGAATATTACATATGGTAAAGCATATCAGTTACCTACCCCAACAAGAGATGGTTATACATTTGCAGGTTGGTATAATGGAGACACATTATTTGCACAAACAGGTACATGTGAAACTGAAGGTTCAATTACATTAGTTGCAAAGTGGACAGCTAATACATATTCTGTTGTATTAAATTATAATGATGAGTCAACAACTAACCAGACAGTTGAATTAACTTATGGTGAAGCATATGAGCTACCTACCCCAACAAGAGAGCATTATACATTTGCTGGTTGGTATTATGGTGATACATTAGTTGAAAATACTGGCAATTGGTCAATTGCAGGTAATGTAACATTAGAAGCTAAATGGGTTGGTGAAAAGCACAACATTCATCTTTATACAAGTGGTGGTGGTATTTATAGTGCTTCATCTAATAATGCCGCAGATATTACTTTAGAATATGGTAAGGAATACACATTACCTACACCTGTATCAAATGGTTATGATTTCTTAGGCTGGTATTATGGTGATACCTTAATCCCATTAACTGGTGTATCTGAATTTACAGAAGATATCACATTAACAGCTAAATGGGAAGAAACAGTATATACACTTGTATTAAATACAAATGGTGGTTTAGGTGCAGATAAAACAACTTACTCATGCGCATATGAGGATGAAATAGATTTACCAGTTTTAGTAAAGACTAATTATAAATTCTTGGGCTGGTATTATGATGATGAAAAGGTTACACAATCATTCTTCTCAGTTCTTGATGATGCAACACTTGAGGCTAAATGGCAGTATAATGCAAATACATATTATGTAACTTATAATCCATCTGAAGGATATACAACATCAGTTAAGTATCAGGAGGTTACAGTTGGTGAGGCCTACTCTCTTGAGGTATTAGAAAAGGATGATTATACATTCGAAGGCTGGTATTCAAATCTTACACTAATTCCTGCAAGTGGTACTTGGTCTACTGCAAGTAATCTTACATTAACTGAAGCATTCTATCAGGATAATTTAGAATTTACATATTTATCTGCTAGTGATTCATATAGTGTAAAATATACAGGTACTGCAACAGTAGTAGTTGTACCAAGTATTTATAATGGTAAGTATGTTACAGCCGTTGGTACAAGTGCATTCTATAGCAATACTACAGTAACAAGAATTACATTACCTGATACTATTGATACAATTGGTTCTTATGCATTCTATAATTGTAATAAGCTAGAAAGTGTTAATTTAAATAGCAATTTAACTGCAATCGGCAATTCTACATTCTATAATTGTCAATCATTAAAGACTCTTTATTTGAGTGATGATATTACAACAATTGGCACATATGCGTTCCATCAGTGCTATGCTTTAACTAGTATTTCGTTACCTAGCAAGCTTGAAACAATTGGTGCTTATGCATTAAATGGTTGTACAAAGCTAGAATATATTACAGTTCCTAATGGAGTAACTGAAATAAGCTATGGTACATTTGCAAATTGTACTAATTTAACATTCCTTACACTATCTGATAATCTTACTTCATATGAACCTAGTATGATTACTGGTTGTTCTAATATTTCTTACCATCATTATTTTGGTGGCTTATATTTAAGCTCTAATTCATATGATTTTTATATGCTAGTTATGGATCTTGATGGTGCAACATATATCTCTGTTCATGCAGATTGTAAGTGGATTTGGAAAAGTGCTGCAAAATACAATACATCACTTACAGAATTAATTGTTAATAATAGAACGGCAGTCATTGGTGATCATGCATTCTATGGTTGTACAGCGCTTGAAACTGTTACATTCTACAATAGTATAGCCTTCACAATTGGCGATTATGCATTCTGTGATTGTACGTCTTTAAGCACTGTAACATTCAAAAATGATGTTTGTACAAGCATTGGATCTTCTGCATTCTTGTCATGTTCTTCATTAAAGTCTATTGTTATACCATCAACAGTAACCTATATTGGTATGTGGGCATTTGATGGTTCTGGACTTACTAGTGCCGAATTCAAGGATCCTGATGGCTGGTGGACATCAGATAGTAGCGGTTCTAAGTATGAAGATATAACATTCTCTACTACCAAGAGTAAAGCTGCTACACAGCTTCTTGATTGTTCTATATATTATCTACATAAAGACTAAAACACAAAATTAACAGGGGTAAAACCCTGTTTTTTTGTGCTATTATGCTACAAATTAACTTCGTTTGTATTGAAAGCGTTTTTGAATTATGGTATAATTTCACTTGTCCCTAAAGGGACTGAAGTAAGAGGGGTAAAATATGAAGAAATACGTTTATCTATTTACCGAAGCAAAGGGCCTTGGTAAGGAATTACTAGGTGGTAAGGGTGCTGGTCTTGCTGAAATGGCAAGCATTGGTATTTTAATTCCACAGGGATTTACAATTACTACTGAAGCGTGTGTTAAGTACTATGATGATGGCAAGAAGCTATCTGATGAGATTATCGCACAGATCAAAGATAAATTAACAGAATTAGAAAAGATTACAGGTAAGAAGCTTGGTGGAGTAGAAAATCCATTATTAGTTTCTGTTCGTTCAGGTGCGAGAGTATCAATGCCTGGTATGATGGATACTATTCTAAATCTAGGTTTAAATGATGAAACTGTAGAGGCTATGGCAAAGCTTACAAACAATGAAAGATTTGCTTATGACTCATATAGAAGATTCATTTTAATGTTCACTAATATCGCTAAGGGATTCAGCCGTAAGGAAATGGATCAGATGTTAGATGAATTAAAGGCAGCTAAGGGTTATAAGATGGATTATGAAATTCCTGCAGCTGATTTAAAGGAATTAATCAAGAAGTATAAGGCTTGGTATAAGGCTAATGTTGGTGAGGAATTCCCAACTGATCCTTGGAAGCAGCTACTTGAGGCTGTTGGTGCCGTATTCCGTTCTTGGGATAATGAGCGTGCTATTGTTTACCGTCGTATGAATGGTATTCCATCTTCATGGGGTACTGCTGTAAACGTACAGTCAATGGTATTCGGTAACAAGGGTGAAACTTCTGGTACAGGTGTAGGTTTCTCTAGAAACCCTGGTACTGGTGAGAAGGAAGTATTCGCAGAGTATTTAGTAAATGCTCAGGGCGAGGACGTTGTTGCTGGTATTCGTACACCATTATTAATTGATGAATTAAAGAAGCAGCAGCCTGCTATTTATAAGCAGTATGTTGAAACTGCAGCTAAGCTTGAAGCTCATTATAGAGATATGCAGGATATGGAATTTACTGTTGAAGATGGTAAGCTATATTTCTTACAGACTAGAAATGGTAAGAGAACTGCAGCAGCTGCATTAAAGATTGCTTGTGATTTAGTTGATGAAGGCTTAATCACTAAGGAAGAGGCTGTAGCAAGAATTGATGCTAAGAGCTTAAATGATTTATTACATCCTACATTTGCACCTGAGGCTTTAAAGAAGGCTACTCCAGTTGCAACTGCAAATCCAGCATCTCCTGGTGCAGGTTGTGGTTATTTAGCATTCAGCGCTGCTGAGGCTAAGGCTCGTAAGGATAAGAAGGAAAAGGTTATTTTAGTACGTGAGGAAACATCTCCAGAGGATATCATTGGTATGGTTGCTGCTGAAGCTGTTTTAACTGCACGTGGTGGTATGACATCTCATGCAGCCGTTGTTGCAAGAGGTATGGGTAAGTGTGCTGTTACTGGTTGTGGTGAGGCACATATCGATGAAGAGGCTAGAACTTTAACAATTAATGGTAAGGTTTATGGTCCAAATGATATCTTCTCAGTAAATGGTTCTACAGGTGCTGTTTATGCTGAAAAGATTGATATGGTTCCTGCTGAATTATCTGGTAACTTTGCTAGATTAATGAGCTGGGCTGATGATATTAGAACATTAAAGGTAAGAGCTAATGCTGATTCACCTAAGGATGCTATGAATGCATTAAAGTTTGGTGCTGAAGGTATTGGTCTATGTCGTACAGAGCATATGTTCTTCGGTGAGGATAGAATCTTCTCAATGAGAAAGATGATTTTAGCTAAGACTCCTGAGGATAGAGAAAAGGCATTAAATGAATTATTACCATTCCAGAAGGATGACTTCAAGGGCTTATTCATTGCAATGAAGGGCTTAAGTGTTAATATTCGTTTATTAGACCCACCTCTACATGAATTCCTACCTAGTGATCCAGCACAGATTAAGGAATTAGCTGATGCATTAAAGATTACAGTAGCAGATGTAGAAGCAAGAATTGCTGAATTACATGAATTCAACCCTATGATGGGCTTCCGTGGTGATAGATTATGTGTTGCATATCCTGAAATCGCTAAGATGCAGGCATCTGCAATCATCCTTGCTGCAATTGAGGCTCAGGCAGAAACAGGCGTTAAGGTTGAACCTGAAATCATGATTCCATTCGTAATTGAACCAAAGGAATTAAAGTTCGTTAAGGCTTTAATTATTGAAGCTGCAGACAAGATTATTGCAGAAAAGAAGGCTGATATTAAGTATCATATTGGTACTATGATTGAAATCCCAAGAGCTGCATTACTTGCTGATGAGATTGCTGCTGATGCTGAATTCTTCAGCTTCGGTACTAACGACTTAACTCAGACTACAATGGGTCTATCTCGTGATGATTCATCTAAGTTCTTAAAGTATTATTATGACAATAAGATTTTTGATGAGGATCCATTCCAGACTGTAGATGAGAAGGGTGTAGGTAAGCTTGTAACTATGGCTACAACACTTGGTAAGCAGGCTAATAAGTCATTACATGTTGGTGTATGTGGTGAAACAGGTGGTGACCCTAAGTCAATCCAGTTCTATCATGACGCTGGTTTAGACTATGTATCATGCTCACCATTCCGTATTCCAGTTGCTAGATTAGCTTGTGCTCAGGCAAAAATTAACGAAAAGAAGTAACATTAAACAAATAACACGAGTTTTCGGACTCGTGTTTTATTTTTACATAAAATTTAGAACAAAATTAATTTTTTTAATCTTGTGCTTGATTTTTTTAATATTGGTGTTAAACTATAGATGTAAGGCAAGGTGATATTATGGCAAATCAAGCAATTGGCTTTTGTCCAGTTTGTAATGAAAAACTATTTGTAAAAACATTTAAATGTAATCACTGTAATACTGAGGTATCTGGTGATTTTGAAATGAGCCCTTTTGATTATTTAACTAGTGAGCAGAAGGATTTTGCCTTAGTATTCATTAAATGTCAGGGTAACATTAAGGATGTTGAAAAGACACTTGGTATTTCTTATCCGACAGTAAAGAAGAATTTAGATGATTTATGTAATGCTTTAAATACAAAGACAGAGGAAAAGAAATTAACTAGAGATGAAATTAAAAGAAAACTAAAAAATAAGGAAATCAGCTTTGAAGAGGCAGAAAGATTATTAGGAGGCGAATTATAATGAAGGATGATTATATAGCAGCACTTAATAGAGCTTTAATGTTTTATCAGATTGAAAATAAGGATGAAATTCTAAAGAAATATGAAAAAAGATATGATTTTGGAATTGAATCAGAGCTAACTGAGGATGAAATAGAAAAAATGCTTGGTAATCCTACTGAGATTGCAAAGAAGCTATCTGAAACTAAGCCTATTGCTAAAGAGGAGTTTTCAGATTCAGTTGAATTTAAGCCTAATTATAATTTAATTATTAAAACAGTTAATGACAATATCGTTATTAGAAGATCTAATGATGATAAGATTCATACCTATTTAGATAATACTGATATGAATGCATACACCTTAAAAAATAATGATATTGATGGTGTTATGATGGCTTATAAGACTGGAAGCTGGTTTTCATTAAATCGTAGGCACAATGGTGCTTTAGAGATTGATATTCCAGAAAAGACAGTCTTTGACAAAATTGAAATTACATCCCAGGTTGGCCAAATCGTAATTGAAATTCCTTTAGAGGGTAATGATATTACAATTGAAGCTACATCAAGCAATGGTGATATTGCTGATATTATGGCTAATAATATTTATATCCATTCTGTTTCAGGGGATATGAATTTTAATAAGCTTTCTGCTAGAACAGTTAAGCTATCAACTGTATCAGGTGATTTAAATGTGAACCAGGTTGATGCAACTGATATTATCGCTGATTCTATATCAGGTGATATTAAGGTTTTAGCATCTAATGCTAGAGCTAAAACATCAGCTATTACTGGTGATATTATAATTGGTAGTAGTAATACAAAGAATTTTAAAACTAAAGCAAAGGAGTTTTTTAAGAGATGACAGTAAAAAGTAGAATTGTAAGTGCAACACCACTTATATGCTTAATCGTATATTTAGCTATTGGTTTTTTCCAAAATATTTGGACTCCAACATGGGTGATATTCTTTTTAATCCCAATTATGCCTATTATTTTAAGTGATTCTTGGGTTAGAAATTTATATCCATTCTTCGCTGTTATAGTATATGTTGCATTAAGTATTTATACAGGCATGTGGCATCCATTATGGCTAATATTATTAACTATTCCTGTATACTATATTTTAGTTGGTCCATCATTTGGAATTAAGCGTAGACATGAATTTAAGGAAAGTAATTAAAATTTAATTTTTATTATGATATAATAAAAGCGAGTAATTCGCTTTTATTTTTTTGGGATTGGGTGTGCATAGTATGAAGAATATGCTTTGGTTTTTAAAAAAACATGGTAATAAGTCATTTGAAGAGATGCCTTTTTGTGAAGCAGATGCCCTAATTATGTCTGAGGTTTGCTATTTAGCCTTGGAGCTTTTTGCTAAGGACAAAAATGACGAAATAATGCTTAAGGATATCTTAAATCCTATTAATGCTAAAAAGCTAGCATATGGATGCACAACTAGACCAAGAGCTGAAAAGATGTGTATTTATTGGCCTAAGACTACAAGATATGATAAGGTTTATTTTAAATACTATAGAAGTATTATTGATAATGATCTTGAGGAGCAGTTCTTTGCAGTAACATTCTTTATTGAGGATTTAGTATATGTAGTTTATCGTGGTACGGATTTAACATTATCAGGATGGATTGAAAACTTAAATATGATGTATATGGATGTTGTACCATCACAAATTGATGCCGTCAATTATTTAAATGAGCTTTATTCATTATATAAATGTGACATGATTGTTGGTGGTCATTCTAAGGGTGGAAACCTTGCCGTATATGCAGCAGTTCATGTTGATAAGGAAGTAAGAGATCATATTACTAAAATATATGATTTTGATGGTCCTGGTGTTTTAGATAAATCCTTCTTTAAAAGACCTTCTTTTAAGGAAATTGAAGGAAGAATATCAGCAATGTCATCTACAATGTCAGTTGTTGCGATGCTTTTATATAATGTAAAGAATATTGAATTTTTAAAAACAAGTGGATTTACTGTTTTACAGCATGATCCATTTAATTGGCACATTAAGGAAGATGGTACATTTGTAAGAGTAAAAAGAAATTCTATTTCATCAAGATATTTAGCGAAGGCAGTAGATAATTTCTTTGAAACTACTGATATTGATGAAAGAGAAAGATATGCTAATATTTTAACCTATGTTGTTAGAGAAAAGCCTGATTCTTCATTATTAGATATTAAGCATCATCCATTTGGCTATATAAAAAAGGCTAGAGAGAGAAAGAAGCTTTTAGCTGATGAGGATAGACATTTTTATAAGAGCTTTTCTAAGCATATAACAGGCTCATTTAAGGTTGTTTTAAAAATAGAATTACGTGAACGCAAGCGATTAAGGAAGGCTTTGAGGAAGCATTTCTTACCTGAAAAAATATAAAATTTTAATTTTTTCCTCATTTGTGTTACAATAAAATATATGTTTTGTTTCTAGGAGGTATCTTACTATGGCAAAGAACCGTGTATTTTTGTTAAATGTTAATGACGATTTAGTATCTGGTCTTGAAAATGCTGGATACCAGGTTAAAACTGCCGATGAATCTGACAGGGAGAAAAAGATTCGTGTTGGAATATTACGTTCTGATTGTGTTATTAATAATTTTGATGATAAGATTCTTTCAAATGATTCTTATTATGAGGATTTAAAAACTGTTAAAGCAACTCTTAATAATAAGCCTATTATCAATGTTTTAATGGGTGATAATATTGATGATACATTTGATAATGTTTACCAGAATGAGGATATTTCAGATGATACAGTTTTAAAGGCTGATGACTTTAGAAATTCTTTAGATAGCTTTGTTAATGATAATCTTAAGAATATTATTGATAAGCTAGTTGAAAATGGTATTACTTGTGATGAAGCTTTAGTAGTTTCAAAACCTGAGGCTGAGCCTGAGACTGAAGAGGCTTTAGAGCCTGTTAAGGAGGAGCCTGAGGTTGAGGAAGCTATAGAGGAAATAAATGATAATATAGAAGCTTCTGAAGCTCCTCAAGAAAATGAGGTAGAGCCTGAGACTGAAGAGGTAACTGATGAGCCTGAGGCTGAGTCTCAAGATGAAGAGGAAGAAGCTCCTGCTATTCCTGCACCTGCAAAGGTTGTAAAGGTATTAAAGAATAATCCAGATATTCTTGCGAAAGCAATGAAGAAGTTTGATGATGGTGAATATAATGAAGCATTTGATTTATTCCGTGAGACAGAGGATAATCCAACTGCAATGGAATATATTGGATATGCTTATTTAACTGGTAGAGGTGTCTATAAGGATGAGGATGCCGCATTTAAGTGGTATAGCGATGCAGTAGATAATGAGAATTTCCATGCTGCAACGGGTCTTGCTGATTGCTACTATTATGGATTTGGTACTAAGAAGGATGATGAAAAGGCGTTAATGTATTATCAGATGGATGAAGAACCAGATGATGATACTTTATTCCATATTGCTAACTGTTACTATTTTGGTAATCAGGCTATCCATGATCCTATTAAGGCATTCAAGATTTATATTGATTTAGTTAAGAGATATAAGAATCCTCAGATTTTATATATTTTAGGTTCATTATATTATACAGGTGAGGGTGTAACTCAGGATTTTGGTGAGGCTAAAAAATATTTTGAGGAGGCTATTGAAACTGGCTATACTCAAGCTATGAACGATTTAGGTAATATGTATAGAAATGGTGAAGGTGTTGACCTTGATTATAAGCAGGCTTTAGCATTATATGAGGACGCATCTAAGCTTGGTGAGGCAGAGGCTACCAAGAATATTGGTGACTGCTATTATGAAGGCTTTGGTGTAAAATCAGCTGATAAGTCTAAGGCAGCAGCGTATTATAAAAAGGCTGCGGCTGCTGGTTCAGGTTCAGCTGCTTATATGCTAGGCTATATGTATGATAATGGTGAGGGTGTTGATTTATCACCTGATCAGGCATTTAAGTGGTATACAGAATCTGCTAACCTTGAATATCCAGAAGGAGAGGCAGAGCTTGCTAGACATTATTATTTTGGTTATGGTACTAAGCGTAATAATGATGAAGCATTTAAATATTATAGAAGAAGTGCAGAGCATGGATTACCTTTAGGCTATTATGAGGTTGCATTATGCTACCACAATGGTGTAGGTACTGAGCCTAATGATGAGGCTGCTAAGGAATGGTATGAGCTAGCTGCTGAAAAGGGTAATGCTGAGGCATATTTAGCTTTAGGTGATATTGCTAGAGTTAATGGCGATGCCAATGAAGCCTTAAAGAATTATCAAAAGGCTGCAGAATGTGGCAATGCTAAGGGTTATATCAAAATTGCAGATGCATATCAGTATGGTATTGATGTACCAAGAAATGCTAAAACTGCATTTGATAATTATAAGCTAGCTGCTGAAACTGAGGATTTCCAGGCTCAGGGTAAGCTAGGCGATTGTTACTTCAATGGTATTGGTACACTTCAAAATGGTAAGGAAGCTTTAAAATATTACCGTAAGGGTGTTAAGGGCGATGATCCACATTCATATTATATGTTAGGTCGTTGCTATGAGCTAGGCTACATTAATGGTGTTAAGAATAATAAAGAAGCCATTAAGCAGTATAAGAAGGCTGCAGAGCTTGGTGATTTAGAGGCACAGTATGATTTAGGTGATTATTATACTAATCAGGAGAATAAGGATGCTGATTTAGAGGAAGGCTTCAATTATTTTGAGGATGCCTCAAGTGCAGGCTATACTCCAGCAATGGTTAGAGTTGCAATGTGCTATTTTAATGGTGTTGGTGTAGGCGTAGATAAGGAATATGCTCATGATATAGCTGTTAAGGCTATGGATCTTGGTAATGAAGATGCTAAGGAATTTTTAAGAGTTTATTTTGAAGAAGATATTGACTAATTAGGTTAAAAAACACAACGAAAGTCCCGAATTATCGGGATTTTTTGTTTTAAATTACGCACAATAATGTGAAAAAATGTTAACTCCGGCGTACCCCTAGAATTTTAAAAAATCGGTGACTATAATGAAGTTAAGTGAAGGGGGAAACCGCATATGAAAAAAAGACATTTAGGTTTAATTACATTAGTAGGAGCAAGTGTATTAGCTTTAACAGCATGTGGAGCTAAGGTGAAGACAAATTCATCATCAACTTCAAGCACTGAATCAACTTCTACAACAACAGGTACATCAAAAACTAGTAGTACTGCAGGTACATCTACTACAACAAGTAGTGCAGGTACTAGTACTACAGCAAATAGCTCAAGTGCAGTAACTTCATCAAGCACAGGTACATCAAGTGCAGCAAGCTCATCAACTGCATCTAGTAGCACAGGCACATCAAGTAGCACAGCAGCAAGTAGTAAGGCTTCAAGCTCAACAGCCGCATCAAGCAGTACTGCATCAAGTAGTAAGGCTTCAAGCTCAGCTGCATCAAGTGCCGCAGCATCATCAAGTGCAGCAAGTAGCTCAGCTGCATCAAGTAGCAC
This sequence comes from Acholeplasmatales bacterium, assembly GCA_024697825.1. Taxonomy (GTDB): domain Bacteria; phylum Bacillota_I; class Bacilli_A; order Acholeplasmatales; family Anaeroplasmataceae; genus Anaeroplasma. The sequence goes on along the minus strand of JAILEP010000077.1, from coordinate 1,387 downwards.
AGCCGCATCATCAAGTGCCGCAGCATCATCAAGCACAGCTAGTTCAAGTGCTTCATCAAGCTCATCAACTGATACAACAACTGATACTTCAGGATTCACTATTTCGCTTGCAACTGCAGGTGTAGGTGCATACACTCAAAGTGGTTCAATTTACACAATTACTGCAGCTGGTGAATATGATTTATCAGGTGAATTAGAGGATGGTGTAGTTTATGTACAAGCAGGAGAAGATGACGAGGTTATTTTAAATCTAAATGGCGTTACAATGGCTTCTACATCAAATTCCCCAATTTGTATTTTAAGTGCTGGAGATGTTGATATCTCAGCAAAGAAGGGTACAACTAATACTATTACTGATAATAGAACATCAATAGATTCTACAGATGAAACTCAGGGATCAGCTGCCATCTATTCTGCATGTGATTTAAAGATTAAGGGTACAGGTACTCTTAATGTTTATGGTGACGTAAATAATGGTATTCATTCTAAGGATGATTTAAAGATCCAGAAGGCAACATTATATGTTCATGCATTAAATAATGCTTTAAAGGGAAATGACTCAGTTGAAATTGTTTCAGGTAATTTAACAGTTATTTCAACTGGTGGAGATGGTATTAAGACTACTAATGCTGGTGTTAATTCAACAACTGCTAAGCAGAAGGGTATTGTTACAATTACTGGTACTGCATCAGTTGATGTATATGCATGCTGCGATGGTATCGATGCTGCATATGATACAATTATTTGTGCAGATGATGCAGGTGATGAGCCTACAGTTAATGTAAAGACTAGTACATATTCATCATATTCTGATGATGAGCCTTGTAATCTATCAACTACAGTTTATATGAAGATGAAATCTTCTTATTATAGTACAAGCTATGATTATTATATGTATTGCTATAATTCAAGTACTAGTGCCTATGAATGGGTACAGCTTGAATATTATACATCTGCTTCATCATCATCTGGTGGCTTTGGCGGAGGTTCAAGTACAACATATTACTATTTAACTGGTGATGTTGCTAATTTAACTGATAACTATACTAGCCTTGCATTCTATATGTTTACTAGTGGTGCAACTCCATCAACTAGCTCATATTACGCAGCATCTTCACTTGAAACAATTAATACAAGTAAGGATATGTATGCAGTAAGTAGTGTAATCTCAGGAACAATTAATGGTTCTTGGGGTAATTATTCATCATCAAGTTCAACAAGCTCAGGTCCTGGTGGAATGAGTATGCAGGATGAGGGTAACACTGTTAAGACTGAATATTCAACTAAGGGTATTAAGGCTGCAAATGAAATAACTATTTCAGGTGGAACAATTGATATTGAATCTTATGATGATGGTTTACATACATCTTATGGAAATACATTAGAT
>JAILEP010000066.1 GCA_024697825.1 Acholeplasmatales bacterium | reverse complement strand
TAAGTGATATTAATAAGAAATCATCACCATTTACAAAAAATCAAAATATTAATGATTATTATATAAACACAGTAAAAGAACCAATAATTCTTTATGATATATTACATGAGGATTTAGAATCATTATTAAAATAATGTCAGCTATGCTGGCATTTTTTATTTCTCTTTGGTTTACAAACCATTAAAATAATGGTAAAATATAACAAATCAACCATTAAAATAATGGTTTTAGGTTAAAAGAGGAGATTAGTATGGATGAAAAACAATATGCAATTCCAGAATATGTTACTGCAAGAGATTTAAAAAGAGTTAGAAAATTTTTAAAGATGACCCAGAAGGAATTTGCGTCATTTGTTGGAGTTTCTAAGCCTACTATTGAAAGATGGGAAGCGAGTGAAGATAAGATTAATGGTCCTATTGTATTATTATTAAATATGATTGAAAACAATTTAAATTATATCGATAAGCTTTCTATTCCTAAAAAGGAATTACCGATTAGAATGTTTTACATGTGTAAACAAAGAATATGTACATTAATTGATGTTAATATTGTTAAGCAAGAGGTAAGAATAAAGAATTATACTAACAATTTAATGCTTAGGGCTTTTGGTATTAATGAAAATCCTACCTATAACGATTATGTAGAATTCTTAAAAAGTAGGTGCTTCCCTGAAACTAGAGATAAGCTTAAGCTTGTCTTAGAGGATTTAGGACTACCCTTTTATGATCCGTTTTTAATTATTCAAAAGACAGAAGGAAGAATGGCAGAGGATGATTTTTGGCTTAAGGTAGAGGAGTGAGAATATGATTGAATTATTTGAACAGAATATTAAAACCAATGATAGACAGTCTTCAAAGGGTAATCAGCTTAAATGGGAAAATAGTAATATTTGGTATAAATCAGATTATACTGGCTATGAAGGATTAACTGAATATGTTATATCTCGTTTATTACAATTTTCAGATTTAAATAGTGATGAATATATTTTATATACACCTATTCAAATAAAATATAAAACTAAAATATATAATGGTGTCTATAGCCATGATTTCTTAAAAGATGGATATAAAATAATTACATTGGAAAGATTATGGCAATCATGTTATGGCAGTAGCTTAAACCATGCTATATGGACTATTAGAGATCCTAAGGAACGTCTAGAATATATTGTTACTAAAATTGAAAATATTACCGGTTTACAGGATTTTGGTAAATACTTAAATAAAATTTTGACAATTGACATGATGTTTTTAAATGAAGATAGGCATACTCATAACCTTGCAGTTATTATGAGTGATAGTGGTGAATATGAGTATTGCCCTATTTTTGATAATGGGGCAGGACTACTTGCTGACACAACTATGGATTATCCGCTAGAAGAGGATATATATAAATTAATAGATTCAGTAAAAGCTAAAACTATATCATTGGATTTTGAAGAACAAACAAATGTGTCTGAAATATTGTATGGTGAAAACATTCATTTTAAATTCACTAAAAAGGATGTAGAGGATATATTAAATTCTCAAGATGCTTCAATTTATCCGATTGAAATACGTGAGAGAGTAAAAAAAGTTATTTACGAACAAATGAGGAAATATCCATATTTATTCTAATTTGGTTGTAAATCATTTTATCGACTTATCATCAGAATTATAAATCTAATTAAGCGTCTCGTAAGAGGCGCTTATTTTATTAGATTTTCATTCCTTAAATGTCGTTTTTGTATTTTTTGTTCAAAATGCTAGTTAAGGAAGGAGAAAATATAATTTTCATACCTTTATTATTTAAAGAGCCGATATTAAAAAATACTTATATTAATTAATTGTTAATAAGTAATTTTTCTATCTTTTTTTAATATTTTAAAGTGATATAATATCAGCTGGTGAAATTATGAATAAGGAAGAAAGAATGCTTAATGGCAATCTTTGGAAAAATATATTATTATTTTCAGTACCATTAATGCTATCAAATGTATTACAAGTATTATTTAATATTACTGATATAGCAGTTGTTGGTAAATTCTCTAGTGATATTGCCCTTGGGGCAGTAGGGTCTACAACTATGCTTGTAAGCCTATATACTGGCTTATTATTAGGCTTAGGCAATGGTGTCAATGTTTTTGTTGCGAGATTCTTAGGAGCTAAGGAAAACGACAAGGTTAGGGCTATTGTTCATACTGGGTTTTGGGTATCATTCTTTTATGGACTGATTATCTTTGCCTTTTCTTTAGGGTTAAGCTATCCAATACTTACCCTAATTAAAACTAAGAAAGAGCTAATCCATGATGCTTTCCTATATTTAGCTATTTATTCGTTTGGATTTCCTGCAATGAGCTTTTATAATTATGGTAATGGTGTTTATAGCGCAGCTGGAAATACTAGAAGACCACTTATATTTTTAACTATTTCAGGAATAATTAATTTAGGCTTAAATTTATTATTCGTAATAGTCTTTAATATGGGGGTAGAAGGTGTTGCAATATCATC
>JAILEP010000040.1 GCA_024697825.1 Acholeplasmatales bacterium | reverse complement strand
AATACCTTACTTAATTATTTAAAACTATCAACTTTTCTGCAGTATATGAATCAAATTTATGAGAGTTTTTATAATCATAATCAATATAAAGCTGATTGCTAGTTGTTTTTAAATTTAAACTAACTCTAGAATTGCTCTTAGACGTTTTTAGTAAAAATGATGAGTATTCAGACATTTCTCCCATAAATGAAGAATAATTACTTTTATGACTAATTTCACCATTTACATCATTTGCCCATAAAATGCCGGGTATAACACCGCCAATATATATTCTCCATGTATAATCCCAAAAATTTGACTGTTTCACCTTAAAACAATCATAGATAAAATCAACCTCAAAATAATTGTCATAAGTTCTAGAATTAGAAACAACTTTTCGTCCATCAGTACTATATGTAACACTTCTAGAGAAATTTGCTGAACCAGTTGCTCCTACACCATCTTTGCTTGATATTGATGCTCCTAACTCTCCTCCTACAGATGAAGTATATGACTTTACTTCAAGATTAACTTTTGGCGAATAATCATACAATTCTTGCGAAATATTAATAGAATTAACATCACAAGAATGGGAAACACCAATATTTAGCCACATAAATTTTATACCGCCAAAAAATTTCTTTTTTACTTTATTGTGTTTTTCATCTAATGATTGAAAAGATTGTTGGTCTACTAAATAGTAATTTGAATCATTATTGTTATAATTATCAGATAATTTATAAATACTATAATTAGTCCTTACACCACCATACGAAGATTCTTTATCATAATGGTCTGATAATTTGTGTTCCCAAACATTTGAATCAAATTTTGCTCCAGGTACAGGTATATCCTCTGCATAAACATTATTAATAAGCATACAAGTCGCACAGCTCAACCCAAGAAATGAAGCGATTGAAATTTTTTTTAAAATCTTCATTATTACTCCTTTAAAAATAAATTTGGAGATAAATAAAGTGACTTGTCGACTTTAATGCATAATTATTTTATAAATCTTCCAAAATGATTTTATAAAAATTTTGCAATTTTATCAATGTTTTTTTGCATAATCAGTCATTTTTTAACACTTTGGTATGATTTTGTACTTTTCTACTATTTGCAATGAATGTTTTTCTACTATAAAAAATGACCACAGTCAAAGGCTGTGGTCATAATTACTTAGTTAATTGTTAATTTACTATACAAAGAACCAATTACATTGATTCATGAATTGTACGGCTGATAACATCATCCTGCTGTTCCTTAGTAAGCTTAATGAAGTTTACTGCATAACCAGAAACACGGATTGTTAACTGAGGATACTTTTCAGGATGTGCCTGAGCATCTAATAATGTTTCACGATTGAAAACATTAACATTTAAATGGTAACCACCATCGTTAACATATGTATCTAACATCTGTACTAAATTATCTACTCTCTGTGACATAATTATATATCCTCCTTATTAATTAGTCTTCGTCCTTACCTAATGAGGCAGGTGTAATTGAGAATGTATTAGAAATACCATCTCTTGAATAATCATATGGTAACTTAGCTACTGATTCAAGTGAAGCTAATGCACCGTGAGAATCTCTACCATGCATTGGGTTTGCACCTGGAGCAAGTGGCTGACCAGCCTTACGACCATCTGGTGTATTACCAGTCTTCTTACCATATACTACGTTTGAAGTGATTGTTAAGATTGACATTGTAGGAACAGAACCTCTATATGTATAGTGCTTCTTGATCTTGTTCATGAATGTCTTTACTAACCATACTGCGATTTCATCAGCGCGGTCATCGTTGTTACCATACTTAGGGAAGTCACCCTCAGTCTTGAAGTCAACGATTAAGCCTTCTGCATCACGGATAGGTGTAACCTTAGCATACTTAATTGCTGATAATGAGTCAACTGCACAAGATAAACCTGCGATACCTGTTGCGAAGAAACGACCAACCTTAGTATCATGAAGACCCATTTCTAATGCTTCATAAGAATACTTATCATGCATGTAGTGAATTAGGTTTAATGTGTTAACATAAATGTCAGCTAACCACTCCATCATGATGTCATACTTATGCATAACTTCGTTGTAATCTAAAACGTCGTTAGATAAGATTGGAGCATATTCAGGACCAACCTGTAATGCCTTACCAGTCTTCTTATCCTTAGTTAATTCATCCTTACCACCGTTCATAGCGTATAGTAAGCACTTAGCTAAGTTAGCACGAGCACCGAAGAACTGCATATCCTTACCCATTCTCATAGATGATACACAGCAAGCGATACAATAATCATCGCCCATTTCAGGTCTCATTAATTCATCTGATTCATACTGAATTGAAGATGTTTCAATTGATAATGATGCACAGTACTGCTTGAATGCAAGAGGTAATCTTCTTGACCATAATACTGTTAAGTTTGGCTCTGGTGCAGGTCCAAGGTTCTCTAATGTGTGTAGAACACGGAAAGAGTTCTTAGTTACTAATGTACGACCATCAGTACCCATACCACCGATTGATTCAGTTACCCAAGTTGGGTCTCCTGAGAATAATTCGTTATAAGACTCAATACGAGCGAAACGAACCATACGAAGCTTCATAATGAAATGATCCATTAATTCCTGAGCTTCAGATTCAGTTAATGTACCTCTAGCGAAGTCTCTTTCAATATAAATATCTAAGAATGTAGAGTTACGACCGATTGACATTGCAGCACCATTCTGATCCTTAACTGCAGCTAAGTAACCGAAATATAATGCCTGAATTGCCTGCTGAGCAGTCTCAGCTGGCTTAGTAATGTCACATCCATAAGATGCAGCCATTGCAGCTAAAGCCTTTAATGCCTTAACCTGGTCAGCGATTTCTTCTCTATCACGTACACGATCAGGAGTCATTTCGCCAACGATTAATGCCTTGTCCTCTTCCTTCTTCTTTACTAAGTAGTCGACACCGTATAATGCGATTCTTCTGTAATCACCAACGATACGTCCACGACCATATGTATCAGGTAAGCCTGTTAAGATATGTGCTGTACGGCAAGCACGCATTTCTGGAGTATAAGTATCGAATACACCATCATTATGAGTCTTTCTATACTTTCTGAAGAACTCACTCCACTTAGGATTGATAGTATAACCATACTGTTCTGCAGCCTGCTCAGCCATCTTAATACCACCGAATGGCATGAAAGCTCTCTTTAAAGGCTTGTCAGTCTGTAAACCAACGATCTTTTCAAGATCCTTGTCAATGTAGCCAGGAGCGTGTGAGTCAACCTGAGATACGATTTCAGTATCACATTCTAATACTCCACCCTTTTCTCTTTCCTGCTTCATTAAGTCTAGAACTTCGTTCCATAACTTCTTTGTTGCGTCTGTAGCTGGTGCTAAGAAGCTTGCATCACCCTCATAAGGTGTGTAGTTTCTCTGGATGAAATCACGTACGTTAATTTCGTCGTCTGACCACTTACCAGGTACAAAACCTTCCCATGCTTTGTTACTCATTTTTATTAATCTCTCTTTCTAAATTCATTATTATCATTACTACATTTAATTATGTAATAATTATAACCAAATAATATTTTATACTAATGTATGAAAAATTTCAACACTATAATTACATTATAGGTAATTAATTACCCCCAAAAATAAGTTATAGAGTTATTAAAACCTATAAATTTATTTTATAGATTGTACTCCTTCTTTACATCAGCGATTTTAGCATCTAGCCAAAGCTCTAATATTTCCTCTGGCTGGAAGCCCTTGCATCTTGCCTTAATCTCTTCATCATATAAAACAAGAATAGTTGGAACTGCCTGAATCTCAAACTTTTCAATTAATTCCATTGTGTCTTCAGCGGCCTCAATATGATGTAGCTTTACATCTTCTCTATGGCCAACTAGTCTATCAAGGATAGGCATTAAGGTTAAGCAATTAGCACAAGATTCACCTGAAACCTCTACTACTGTTAAGCCCTTTAAATAATCCTTGTAATTATCATTCTTAAGCCACATCTTTAATCACTCCTAACATATACTTAGCATGTCTTACCTCTTCCTTAGTAGGTGGTTCTACACCCTCTAAGCGGTAAGGAATACCAAGATTCTCATATTTTACCTTGCCCATTGTATGGTATGGTAAAACCTCAATCTTCTCGACTGTCTTTAATGTATCAATAAATTCCTTAGTTCTCTTTAAATATTCATCATTTAAGGTAATACCAGGAACTAATACATGTCTGATCCACATCTTTATACCCTTGTTTGAAAGGTATTCTGCAAAATCTAATACATTCTTATTATGCTTACCAGTAAGCTTTAAATGCTCGCCATCATCAATATGCTTAATATCTAGTAAAACTAAATCAACATATTTCATAAGCTCATCAAATTTTGCGACAACCTCAGGATCATCCTTTTTGAAATAAATACCTGAAGTATCAAGTGCAGTATGAACCTTATTAAGCTTTAATAATCTAAATACCTCTGTCACAAACTCCATCTGCATTAAAGGCTCACCACCAGTGATTGTTACACCTCCACCAGTTGCGAAATATCCTCTATATCTTAAAGCTTCCTTGACAATATCCTCAGGTGTGTGCTCCTCAGCGCCCTCCTGTGACCATGTGTCAGGATTGTGACAATATAAGCATCTAAGCGGACAACCCTTTACAAATATTACATATCTGATACCAGGACCATCTACTGTACCCCCTGCAAAGAAGGAATGAATTTTTCCTATCATAACCCCATCATCTCCTCCAGGTTTATTATATTATCATATTTTAATTTAAAATTATATAATAATTTAATTAAAACTTTGTAGAAATCCCACTTCTTTCTACGATTAAAATTATAACCCCTAAATATACCAATGTC
>JAILEP010000011.1 GCA_024697825.1 Acholeplasmatales bacterium | reverse complement strand
GATTTTGCAAAGCATTTAGTAAAGGATATAATCAAGGATTATGTAAATGATGGAAAGATAATTATTATGTCATTACATGCTAAAAATCTATTTAATGATTTTAAGCCTAAAATATATGATGTAAAGGATGGCTTAATAAATATCTTTCCATCATTTACATAATCCTTAATCATATCCTTTACTAAATGCTTCGCAAAATCATCTAGTCCATCTAAGGGCTCATCAAGTAAATAGCAATCGGCATTTTTACTAAAAACCTGAAGTAGACCAAGCTTTTGTAAATTACCCTTAGATAGCTCACCAATTCTTCTACATGGTATTTGATATAAGCCAATTAGCTCATCTGCCATTTTTTCTTTACCTTCCATTTTTAAAATAGCTTTAACATATGATTTAACATTCATAAGCTTAGGCATACTAAATTTATCAGGTAAATAAGAAATACTTACATCCTTTTCAAGCCTACCCTCAGTCTTATAAATAATACCTGCAATAACCTTTAATATAGTTGATTTACCTGAGCCATTAATACCTTGGAATATATAAATACCTGGTTCACTCATATCAATTGATACAGATGAAAAGATAATATGATCCTTATATCTTTTTTCTACATTTGTAAGCTTAAGCATTGATTACCTCCCCCTTTTCTTTAATATCCTCATATTTAGTAAGGCTTGGATTTGTTGTCATAAATGGGAAGGCATCAAAATAATAACAAGTCCCATCAAGCTCTAAAACTAAATAGCCACATTTAGTTAAGGCAAAATTTAAATACCCCATAGGTATAAACATTGTATTAGATGATATACCTAAGGTATAGCTTTCCTCAACCTGATTATATTTATAATTTAGGATAGCTGAATCAATATCAGCCTCACTATCTAGCTCTAAATCAAATTTAGTTTTAGATAGAGTACCATAAGTAAAGCCTCCAACCCTAAAGCTTGTTAAATAGCTATAATCATTCGATAATTTAATATTTATACCAACTAAATTCTTTATTCCATTTGTATATGAATAGGTGCCTGATAAGGCATCTAGTGCTAATAAGCTATAATAGCTTGAATCAACAATTGAAAAGCTTCCCATATTTAAATCTAAGGTATATGAACCATTTACAATATGAAGCTTACAGCCCTCACTTAAATATTCAGTATCAGTTATATCTGGTACATCTCCTTCTATATTAACTATATAATAATCACCACTTGCGTAAGTGTTACATTCAACATTATTTAAATTGAAGGATTGATTATCAAGCTTAACCTGATAGCTATTCTTATCAGGATAGCTTATTAAAGGATTATCTGTTACAGAATATACATAAAAATTAATTCTTCCATTCTCCTTTTCAACAAATGAATAATTTTCTAGGATTGAATAGAATTCAATATCTACTGATTTATTATTAGATAATATAATAATTACAATTAATCCTAATAAAAGGATGCTAATAATAGGTATTAATATTTTTTTCATAGAGACCTCTTTTCAAGCTTAGCATATTGACTTTCAAGTGTTACAAATTCAAATGTATCTGCAAGCGCTAAATCACCAAATGCATAGTATTTAAATACGCCATTAGTTACACTTAAATTACCTGTAACCACAACCATATATTGGCTTTTAGCCTCAACCGTTAATGACATTGTTTTAGTTTCCTTAATTGATTTATAGGTTGTCTCATTATATTCAACACCTGCCTTAGCCGCAAGTTCACATTTAAAAGCGTTAAATGATGACTTGTTTGAAAAGCTTGCGGAGGCATTAGATGAAAATGAAACCTTATTATTGGTTTCATAGCTCATTGTTACATTGATTGTAATATCAGTATTACCTGAATTTTCCATACATTCCTGAACTGATGAAATATAGCTTGCTTGAACATTTTGATTATCAACTATTAAAATAACTCCAAATGCTTGCATCGTATTATCACTATATAATAATGTATTAAATTCCTCCTCTGTATAATTTTTAATAAGCTTACCTGATGACATGATTATTTCTTGATATGTCAAATAATCAGCTGTATCAATAGCGGCAGCCTTAGCCTTAAATGTATTAGGTATTACTAATATCATTAGGGCAATAATAAATAATAATTTAAATTTTTTCATAGTTTCTTCTCCTTTTCATAAATAATAATAGTCATGAAATGAGAATTTTTTAGAAACAAAATAAAAAAATTAGAGGCAATTGCCTCTAATTTTAAAATTCAACATTATTTATTAGCTTATCAGTGATTTCATCCATAAAGTCACATTCGATATCTTCTACCTGTCCCTTATCGACTAAATCAGCAAATTCAGGATTGATTGGAAGTGCACCAAGTGGATCAATCTGATATGCATCAGCTACATCCATAAGCTTAGATTTACCAAATGGATAAATCTTATTGTTACAGCATGAGCAAGTCATATAGCTCATATTTTCAACAAGACCAAGGATTTCTACATCCATCTTATCACACATAGTAACTGCCTTACCAACAATCATCTTTACTAAATCCTGAGGTGTTGAAACTAAGACAACACCATCAACTGGGATTGACTGGAATACTGTTAATGCTACATCACCAGTTCCTGGTGGCATATCAATTAATAAGAAATCTAGATCACTCCATAATGTATCACAGTAGAACTGTCTAATTACATTACCTAAAACTGGACCACGCCATAATACTGGCTCAGTCTCATTTTCAAGCATTAAATTAATAGACATAATCTTAATACCCTTCTTAGATACAGGTGGGTACATTAATTCCTTATCACCCTTAACATCTGCAGGTGTACCAAAGGCCTTAGGAATAGATGGACCAGTAATATCTGAATCTAAAATACCTACCTTATAGCCACGCTTGGCAAGTGATACTGCAAGCATAGATGTAACGAATGACTTACCTACGCCACCCTTACCTGATACTACACCAATAATATGCTTAATGTGATTCTTTGAATTTGTTTCAAATTTAGCTGGCTTTTTATGACCAAACTTAGCTTCAATAGCTTCATCTAATGAATCTGCCATTTAAATCACCCCTATTTTTCTTCTGTATTTTCAGAAGCGTCCCCTGTAGCTTCTGCCCTTTCCTTATCCTTCTTATGGATTTCAACAATGATATCATCAATGTGATTACCATAATCTAAGGAAGTATCTCTCTTGAAGATAAGCTCAGGCATCTTTCTTGCCTTAAGCTTTCTTGCAAGCTCGCTTCTTAAATAACCCTTACAGTCATCTAAAGCCTTCTGGAATGTCTCTTCCTTACCACTATAGAATGTGTAATATACTGTCATATATGATAAGTCTCTTGTGATTCTTACCTCAGTAATAGTTACACTTCCAAGCTTCTGGTTTTTAGCATCCTTTCTTAGGATAATTGATAATTCTCTTAGGGCCTGAGATTCTAATCTTTCTAATGAAATACTCATATTATCTTGGAATCTCCTTCATAATTGAGCATTCGATAACATCGTATTCCTTAATATCATTGAAGTTTTCAATCTGAATACCACATTCAAATCCTGACTTAACTTCCTTAACGTCATCCTTAAAACGACGAAGTGATGCAAGCTTACCTTCAAATACTACGATACCTTCACGAAGTACTCTTACTAATGAATTTCTTTCAACTACACCATCAAGTACGTAGCAGCCGGCAATTGTACCAACCTTAGAAATCTTGAATGTAGATCTAACCTCACATGAACCAATAACAACTTCCTCATAAATTGGGTCAAGTAAGCCCTTAAGAGCTGATTCGATTTCCTCTAGTACCTTATAAATGATGTTATATAATCTGATTTCAACGCCCTTAGCCTGTGCAGCCTGTCTTACAGGTGCCATAGGTCTTACGTTAAAGCCAATGATAATTGCGTTTGAAGCCTCGGCAAGTACTACATCTGTATCTGTAATAGCACCAACTGATGCACGGATAACATTAACAGTTGCGTCCTCAACATTAACCTTCTCTAAAGATGCCTTTAATGCCTCTACTGAACCCTGAACATCACCCTTAATAATTAGGTTTAATTCCTTCTTACCAGATGCGTCAGCATTCTTAAATAATTCATCTAATGTTGTAGCCTTCTTAGCATTATTTTCTTCTAATTTAGCCTTAGCAGCTCTTGCCTCAGCTGTTTCTCTTGCAAGTCTTTCCTCAGGGAATACCATGAACTTATCACCAGCCATTGGTACATCAGTTAAGCCTGTAACTGCAACAGCTGTAGAAGGTGTAGCCTCATTAAATCTAGTGTGTCTATCATCTTCCATTGTTCTAATACGACCCCAAGTGTTACCTACTGCGACAGTATCTCCAACCTTTAATGTACCATTCTGTACTAGGAATGTAGCAACTGGACCACGGCCCTTATCAAGCTGTGCTTCAATAACTGTACCAACAGCAAGTCTATTTGGATTAGCCTTTAAATCCTTCATTTCAGCAACTAGCTGAACCATTTCAAGTAGCTGATCTACACCCTGACCCTTTAAGGCTGAAATAGGTACGAAGATTGTATCTCCACCCCAAGCCTCAGCAAGTAGGTTATAGTTAGCAAGCTCCTGCATAACTCTATCTGGGTTAGCAGTTGGCTTATCCATCTTGTTTACTGCAACAATGATAGGGCAGCCTGCAGCCTGTGCATGAGCGATTGCCTCTTCAGTCTGTGGCATTACACCATCATCTGCAGCAACAACTAAAATAACAATATCAGTAATCTGGGCACCACGCGCTCTCATCTGAGTGAAGGCAGCGTGTCCTGGAGTATCGATAAATGTAATTAAGAAGCCATTATGGTTTACCTGGTAAGCACCGATATGCTGAGTAATACCACCAGCCTCTGATTTTGTTACTCTTGAGTTACGGATTGTATCAAGTAGAGTAGTCTTACCATGGTCAACATGACCCATGATTGTTACTACTGGAGGTCTTGACTTTAAATCCTTCTCATCATCAACGATTTCCATCTCGTCGAATCTAGTAGCGTCTGTAATAACTTCGTTCTGTAATTCAAAACCAAAGTCCATAGCGACTAATTCTACAGTCTCTCTATCTACTGTCTGGTTTTGTGTAGCCATAATTCCTAGCTGCATAAGCTTCATAACAACCTGGGCATTTGTCTTACCCATACCTTCTGCAACCTCTGCAACTGTCATATCAGGCTTATAAATCAATACACCCTTTTCCTTAGGTGCTTGGTCCTTCTTATTGTTCTTAGGACCCTTAACTGGAATATTTGAAGTTCTGGTTTCTTTTTTCTTGTTGAAATCTTTTTTTGCCACGAAAATCACCTTCCTATTTTAATATTTTAACGAACCTGGCATCTGTTATGCCGATGACCTTACGGTTAAACTTACCGATGGCCTGGCTTAACTCTGCTGAGGAGTAATCTTCGTTTACCTCCACATTATAATATTTTGCCTTATCGTTAATAAGCTTTTTGGCATTATTGGAAGCGTCATTTGCAAGGAAGACTAGCTTAACAGACTGATTAGCTATACCTTCCACTACAAATTCCTCTCCGCTAATTAGGCCACCTGCACGCATGCATAGACCTAGATTATTCAATATTTTGTTCATTATAGTAACCCTAAAAGCTCTTCATAAATTGAATCAGGTACCTTAGCCTCAAGCTTCTTATCTAAGCACTTATTAGCCTTAGCCTTAAGGATAATTTCCTTATCCTTCTTAAGGTATGCACCACGGCCGTTTGCCTTACCCTTAGGATCGACAACAACCTCTCCCTCTGGAGTTCTTACAATTCTGAAAAGATCTTTCTTCTCGCATACTTCACGCGAACAAACGCAAGTACGTAAAACAACCTTATTACTTTTCATATTCTGAGCCCATCTGAGAGAATAACTCTTCAGTCATCTTCTGCTTGAACTCATCATCTGCAGGAATAATATCAATCTTCCAGCCACATGACTGAACTGCAAGCTTAACATTCTGACCATTCTTACCAATTGCAAGTGATAACTGATCAGCTGGAACTACTGCCTTAGAAGTCTTTGTCTTAGCATCAACATCTAATACTGCAACAACCTGTGCAGGCTGTAAAGAATTCTTAATTAATTCAACTGGGTCCTCACTCCACTTGTAAAGGTCAACCTTTTCACCACCAAGTGCATTAACAACATTGTTAATACGAGTACCTCTTTCACCAACGCATGAACCGATAGCATCTACATTCTCATCAGTTGAAAGTAATGCAATCTTAGTTCTATCGCCAGCATCACGAGCGATACCCTTAATCTGGATAGTGCCATCCTTGATTTCTGGAATATAGCTTTCCATTAATCTAATTACTAACTGCTTATCTGATCTGGATACGAAGATCTTAGGATCCTTTGGAGTCTTTTCAACCTTCTTAATATAAACAGTAGTATTATCACCAATTTCGAAATGGTCATTAGGTAATAGCTCAGTTACAGGTAATAATGTATGAACATTCTGTCCTAAGCTTAAAGTAATGAATCTATCAGAAACATTAGTAACCTGAGCAGCGATCATTTCATTTTCCTTTTCCTTGAAATAATCATATGCTAGCTCTCTCTGACGAGTTCTCATTTCCTGAGTGTAAACACTCTTAGCAGCACCGATAGCAGTTCTGCTTAAATTCTTAATATTCTCCTGAACTGTGATGATATCGCCAACCTTAGCTGAAGCCTTAATAGCCTTAGCATCTGCTAAGCACATCTGAGCAACTGCATCCTCATCAACTTCCTCATCCTCTTCAGGGATTCTAACCTCTTCAACAACCTGGTAAACACCATAAAGTAAGATTTCATTCTTAGCTTCATTAATATCTACCTTACAAGAAGTATGACCATAAACCTTCTTAAAAGAATTTACTAAGCCTCTAGCAAAGCTATCATATACATCCTGTACAGAAATACCCTTGTCAGCAGCTACCTCTCTTGCGTTTTCAAAAAAAGCCTTGTTAATCATTTTAAATATTTCCTCCTAAATTTTAACTGCAAGTCTTATAATTTTGATTTCACTCTTTTTT
The DNA here is from genome assembly GCA_024697825.1 of Acholeplasmatales bacterium. Taxonomy (GTDB): domain Bacteria; phylum Bacillota_I; class Bacilli_A; order Acholeplasmatales; family Anaeroplasmataceae; genus Anaeroplasma. The sequence goes on along the minus strand of JAILEP010000011.1, from coordinate 21,638 downwards.
AATTCAAAGTTTTTGAATCTGCCCTTTAAATTACAGCGGATTACAACACTCTCTGGATTATTTTGGATAAATGTACCCTCATATTGCATGTTTTCCATATCAATATGGATATATTTTCCTAAAGCCTCTTCCATCTCTTCTTCATTATCAAGAGTTCTTTCTGCGCCTCTTGATGATACCTCAAGCATGTATTCTGGCATATCCTCATCATAAGCATCAATCTTTTCTGATAAGTATTCATTTGCAGCACCAAGCTCTTCTAAATCGATACCGCCCTTCTTATCAAGAATTACACGTAAAATTAATTCACCGTATTCCTTAACAAGCTCAACACTATAGAATATTAAATCGTGCTCTTTAAGGTATGGTTCTAGTATTTTTTCTACAACCTTAATATCCAAAATATCCCTCCATTCAAATAAATAAGAGAGGTCGTTCAACCTCTCTTGCTTCCAAATCGTATATATTATACTTTATATTTTAGTAAAAATCAAGCAAATCAACTATTTTTCTTTGATTGCTCTTAAAATTCTGTCATTTCCAATTCTAACAGCAAGGTCTAGTGGAGTAAATCCGTGCTCATCCACCTTTTCCTTATTTCTAGCATCACGATACTTAATAACATTAGGATAATTCTCAGTAATGATTGCATAATGTAATGGGAATGAAGAATAGTATTTATAATTCTTATACTGCTCACTCTTCTCATTAATATATGTTAATAGATCATATGATGGAACTAAATCATAAATAGTTTCACCAAATGTAGAACGACAATCTAAAACAGCACCATACTTAAGTAATAATTCGATTGCTTCCTTGTTCTGTGCTCTTACAGCATAGAATAAAGGAGTTTCACCCTGATTGTTCTTAATATTAACAAAAGCCTTATGCTCTAGTAGGTAAGTAACGATTCTAGCATCACCAACCTTAGCAGCGATATGTAATGGTGCCTCACCTGAGAAATTCTTTACATCAACAATTTCATCATCTAGTTCTATCTTATTTAATAGATCAATATTACGGCTTCTAATTAAAGCCATGAAAATTGTTTCATCCTTTGAATCTCTATCGTAAAGATTGAAATCCTGGCTCTCTAATAATAGATAAACCATATCCTCACGACCTAGGCTACATGCCTTAAATAAAGGAGACTGTCCATCAAAATTCTGAATCTTAAGGTCACATCCCTTACGGATCAATGTCTTAAGGAATCCAATCTTATCATGGATAACACAGTAATGAGCTGCAGTGTCTCCACGTCCATCCTGAATATTAATATCTATGAAGTTTTCAAGTAACATTTCAAAGACTTCATTATTCGAAAACGAAATAGCATAATGAAGAAGGCTCATACCTCTTTCATTCTTTACATTTACGTCTCCAGTCTTTAGATAGTCCTTTAATGCTTGTATGTTATTTGAATATATCGCATCAAATGCATTCACGACAATTCACTCCTTCAATAAAAATTCAAGGGCTTTCGACTGAAAGCCCTAAAGTCCTTAAAAACTACTTATTTACAGCGTCCTTTAAGATCTTACCAACCTTGAAAGCTGGTGTCTTCTGAGCAGGTACTGAGATTTCATCACCTGTTCTAGGGTTTCTACCAGTTCTAGCAACTCTAGTTCTAACTTCGAATGTACCAAAACCAGAAATAACAACCTTGTCACCTGCAGCTAAAGCATCTGCGATAGTATCGAATACTACGTCAACTGCCTTCTCAGCATCCCTACGGTTTAAATCAAGTGTGTCAGCTAAAGCTGCAACGATTTCAGACTTTTTCACTAATTTTTCCTCCAAATATAAATTTTTTCCGTTTTTTAAACTACATTTATTATATCAATAGAAATGGCTTGTTTCAAGACTTTTTAAATCAAATTCAGGAAATTATTTTTATGAAAGCATCTTTCATTCAAAACGATAGTAAAGACTATCATTTTTTATTGAAAGTTTTTCATATTGCGTTTCAAGAAAGCGTTTGCTAAAATTTAACCGAAAAGAGGTTTGATACATATGAAAAAATTAAAATTATTGAATTTCGGTCTTGCCGCTGCAGCTGTTTTATCTTTAGCAGCGTGTGGTAATACTGAATCAAGCGGTTCAACTACAAAGTCTGGATCGACAACTGCCGCATCTTCTGCCGCAGCTGAATCATCTGCAGCAAATTCTAGTGCAGCAAATTCTAGCGCAGCAGCTTCAAGTGCAGCAGCATCAAGCGCAGCCGCATCAAGTGCCGCTGCATCAAGTGCTGCTAATTCATCAGCTGTTTCTTCTTCTGATGAAACAACATTAATGGCATCAACATTATACTGTGTTGGTGACTCAACAATGTGTAACTATATTAAGGCTGATGGTTCTCATTCAGATAATCTATATTATCCTAGATATGGTTATGCTACACAGTTAGAAACTGTATTTAATACTGAATATTTAACTATTAATAATTTAGCATTATCTGGTCGTAGTTCATTAGACTTCTTAAGTGAATCTAATTATGCTACATTAAAATCATCTATTAAGTCTGGCGATTATCTATTAATCGGCTTTGGTCATAATGATGAAAAGTATACTGACTCAGACAGATTTACTTATCCAGCATTAGATGCATACCAGACTAAGTATTCAACATACGGTGGTTCTAATGTTGTTAACTTCCAGTATAACTTATATGAAAATTATATTAAGTTAGCTAAGGATGCAGGTGCTACTCCTATTCTTGCAACTCCAATTGTAAGATTAAAAGATGACGCAGATTATACTGGTAACGCTATTCACCAGGTTTCAGGTGTTGGTGATTATACAGCTTGTATCTTAGATTTAGCTGCTGATACAGGAACTGCAGTTGTAGATTTAACATCATTAACTAAGGCTGAATGGACAGCTAAGGGTTCTGATGCAGTTTACTATCATTCTATGGGTGGTAAATATGATGTTGAAGATATTTCAACTGTAACTGAAGCTAATAAGGCTACTACTCCTGTAGTTGCTGATCCAAATAGTGCTGACCATACTCATATTAATGTATATGGTGCTAAGGAAGTTTCTTACTTATTCGCAAGCAACTTACCAGCTTCATGCTCATTATCTAAGTATGTTAATTCAGACATTGCTGCTCCTACAGCAGAAAATGACTTAGTGTCATGGCCAGGATATTTACCTCCATTACCTACAACAGATTGGTATAAAGGTAAACGTTCTAATACAACTAACTTCACAATTACATCTCAGGCTGCTACAGCATATGGCGATGATACAATCGCTGCATATGGATGGAACAGTACAGCATTCGGTTCATTAGGTACAAACTCACCAACAAGCAAGGGTTGGATTGCTAACGAAGGCACAGATTCATATACTGTAGGTCAGTACTATGAAAAGAGTGGTACTCCTACTGCAGCAGGTAAGATTACTGCTGGTGAAGAGGGCGTTGCATTATTATTCCAGCAGATTGATTTAAATTACAAGTTCACTATGGAAGCTGATGTAACAGTTGCTACTACAGTTTCTGCAAGTGCAAGTGGTTCAGGCTTCGGTATTGGTATCTACGATGGTGTTACGGACTTCTTAAACAATAAGGGCTTCTTACCTAACGTAGTTGCCGGTGGTCTATTAGCTACATCATCTTCTTCATTATCTACTCATTGGGAAAGAATTGGTGGTTCTTCTTCTGGATTCGCAATCAATAGTAGTGCAGCAACAATTTCTGGTTACTATTCAGTAGGCGATACAGCACACTTAAAGCTTGTTAAGGATGGCCAGAGTGTAGTTATCTCTGTAACATATAATGGTACAACAACAACAGCTAAGTTCTTAGATAAGGCATTCACTAATACAGATAGTAATTATCTATACGCAGGCTTATTCGCTTCAAGAGGTACAACAATTACAGTTGCTAAGAACACATTAACATTCACAATTGATGGTGTTGAGGACGTAAGTGCTTAATTAAATCTAAACAACAAAAATAAGGGTCAACCTCACGGTTGGCCCTTTTCTTATGCTTACCTTATATTATTAATGCTATCTAATGTTATTCTCATAACTCTAATACACCTAGTGCCGTAATACATCCATGACTTCTCATGACAAATCTCCCTTCCAAATTAAAATGTAATTTAATTAAAAACTTTTATAACCCTCAGACAATAATAAGAGGTGGCTTAAAAAGTCACCTCGATTTTTATATTATGGATTTATAACCACCAAGTTTTGAACAGGGGTTCCCACTTGATTTTGAACAGCGTTTTTCCCCAACACCCCTTAGTTTTGACTAGGGCCATATTTTATCTATTAACTACTTAATGATGTAGAATTAACATATGGTCTTGTTGTATCTATTTCCTCTGTTTAATTTTATTCTCTAGCTTATTCTGCTTTTTACTTAAGTTCATCTCTAATTCTAAAATATGCAGTATTATAATCATTTGTTTTTAATTCTTCTTCATTTAAGAATTTACTGAAATAATAATGATTAAAGCTATCATGATTTTCTTTAATTTTTAAAGCATCATCTAGAGTTACAAAATCAAATTCTGATAAATCAAAAATTTGTTTTGACTCAATACTTTCCTTACGTAAAACTTCACTAATTTCACCATTATTATAAATATAGACACCTCCAAGGAAGCTTCCAAATTCACATCCACGGCCTTCTATTAACAAAGTATCATTATAATATAAATCATAATCACGATACATTCCAAAACTCCATGGTGCACCAAACTGTGTCAAAATATAATTATCACCTATTTTTGAATAAACTCTGAACCCATTAAAGGAATTTGTATATGTTGTAACATCACTATAAGATGAAAATTCAAAATTGGATTCATTTGGATTTAACCAAGAAAATTTATATAATCCATAATCATATTTTTCATCAAATGCTACTCTAATTTCTTCTTTTGTATCTGAATCTAATTCAATCATGAAATTATCATTATATTTTATTTCTTTATTACTATATTCATTTGTACTACTATTATCATTACCACATGAAGATATTGATAATGTTAAACCTAAAATACCTAATAATGCTAAAATAAACTTTGATTTTTTCATTATTAAATCACTCCTTCTAGCCTAAGTAAAATTTTATGCTTGTTGTAGTAGATACCGCCGAATTAAATGTAAAATCAGCTTTTCCTTTTATAAACATATATTCTACAATAATTTCCATCTTTCCTTTTTACTATTATATCATATTTTCCATCATTATTCATATCTGAAGTGTAAATACTACATGGATAAGCAATTTCATCATGATTTAAATTTACTAATAAATTAAAAAAAAATAGCCAGCACTAGGTGCTGACTATTCATCTTAAATCTTATTAATTGATTTATATTTGTTCATATATTTAGTTTTGATTTCTTCTACATTAAGCTCGTCGGCAAAATCATCAACCTGATCTAATGCCTCTAGGAATTCGTTATAATCAAAATCGCTAGTAGAAACAGCCTTCTTTAATGTTCTAACCATAACCTTATAATCCTTACTACGTAAAGATTTAATATATGTAGAATTCTTTAAAGATTCAGAATCCTTAAAATCGCCAAGCATCTCAAATAAATCCATTGCAACATTTAAATCATTCTTGGCAGTTACTCGAGCATTGACAAATTCTGCATTTGCCTTATCATAAATAGTTCTTTTAATATCTTCTAATACTTGCGAATCAACATTAGATGTATCAACCATAAATGCCTTTTGAGCAACCTTCTTAATCTCAGTAAGATTATCTTCCTTTTTGATTGTAGAAAGGTATTCATTATAAATATAATTCTGATTTTGGAAATATAAATCACAAGCAGCCTGAGAAATAGATTTAATATCATCCTCAGTTAGGATATTTGTGTATTCTTGAATTAATTCAACAATACCAATACCTCTATTTTCTTCAACCTTATGAACTTTTTCTGCAAATTCATTCTTTTTAATTTCATAATCCATCTTTAGGCTTTCTTCAACTGCAGAAACCTTTTCATTAAATCTTTCACAATCATCAACTAAATCAGGATGTACTGATAATTCCTCAAATGTTTTATTAATATCAGGTATTAGCTTATTTAAATCATCAATTGATTCAACCATTTGTAATCTAGCATCTAAATTGATTAGCTCCTTAACACCTGGAGAAACATTAGCCTTTAATTTTTCTAATTCATAATTATATTGGTCAGCCTTCTTCATAGCATTTTTATATCTACCAAGCTCCTTTAGCATTCTAATATTTCTATCAATTGAATCGATATTAGAAACATCATCTTTCGCAATTAAAGCATCTAGCTTAGATGTTAATTTTTCATACTTAGATGCATTAAATCTTTCCTGTGCAATTAGCATACGAATTTCAGTATTACCAATTGCCTTATATTTTTCTAGATTACTTAAAACGTCTCTAAATGCCTCATCATCACCATCATTATAATCATATGATAAATTATCTAGCTTAGTTAAAAGAGCTGTAACCCTAGATAAGGTAGCTTTAGATTCAATTGGATTATTTCTTAATACACTAATATCAATAGAATCATAAGACCTAGCAGGTGGAATATTATCTTCCCTTACTGGCTTAGGCTCAGGCTTTGGTGCTGGCACCTCTACTGGCTTTTCGACAATCTTTTCTACAACCTTCTCTACAACAACTGGCTGAACAGATGCTTGAGCAATTGATGCCTTATTAGCTGCATCCTGAGATTTATATGCAATCTCTTCGGCCTTTTTTATTTCAGTTTCTAATCTCTTAGATTCATCCTTTAATTTTTGAATTTCATCCTGAGCCTTCTTAATTTCATCCTGAGCCTTCCATAAATCATTTTCAAGCTTCTTATTATCTGAATAAGACTTAGATTCAAAGACTGATGAAGATCTTCCGCCCTTTTCCTCAAGCTCCTTTAAAGAGCGTGAAATATCAAAGAATGCACCAGCAGAAAATAACGCCACCGCAATAGCGATAAATCCCGGTAACAAATCAACAAGCTCAGAATCATTAAACTTAAATACAACTGATACTATATAAATAATAACAGCTAAAAGATTAATAATTCCTACTATAACAACAAATGCATGACTTTTCATTAAATCATTTCCTCCCAAAAACAATACTATTATAAAATAATTTTTTATTTTATACAAGAAAACAGGCCGATAAATCGACCTGTAATACTAATTATTCATCTTGTTTTATTATTTCTGGTTCAGCTTCTTGGGCTAAATTATCATCTTTAGCGTCATGTGTTTCTTCAATTACTTCATCATCCTCATCAACTATTTCATCCCAAGAAGGCTCACTCTTTTCAAGTTCTGTTATTTCTTGACCCTTCTTAGTCTTCTTACAAATAATCTTAACAATAAAGCCAGAAGCAAATACTAATATAGTTATAAGCCAGCCTGCAATAATTTCAGCTGCTAAATTGTAATCTGTATTATATCTAAATCCATTTTTAATTAAAACTACAAACTGCCAGATAAATAAGAATGCTAAGGCAAGTGGAGCTAATATTTTTATAGAAATTAGGAACCACCACTTAGGCATCTTAAATTTATCAGTATTTTTATTGATTTCATCTAAAACCTTTTTTGGCTTAAAGAACCAACCAACAATTATTGTTTCTAATATACCAATTATAATAAGTGAATATTGGTTAGTCCACTTATCGACTATATCTAAGTAGGCAACACCAGCACCAGTTATATATACTATTGATATTAATGCAGCTATAATTGCAATAATTAATGTAGTTTTTCTCTTATTTAATCTAAATTTATCACTAACACTTGTAGCGATACCCTCTAAAATAGAGAAGGCTGAATCTATTGCAAGTGTACATAGCATGAAATAGAATACAAATCCAAAGATTGCATTTATAGCAGGTACTCCTGTTAAATTAACAATCGCACTAGGATAAATAATATACGCTGTTGCAATACCAGATGCATTCATATCTAATACTGTCTGTCCAGTTGAATACATTGTAGTAAATAATACAATACCAGAAAGGACTGAAATACCTAAATCACTAAATGCTATGATTAATGAATCTACTGCGATATTAGAGTTCTTCTTTAAATAAGAACCATACGCAAACATAATAGCCATCATAATAGATAAGCTATAGAATGATTGACCCATTGCGTCTACCCATAAATTAGCATCACCAAATGCCTTAAAATCAGGAATGAATAAGGCGCCAAGTGCATCCCCTAAATGTGGGTTATTAATAAAGCCCTTAATAGCTAATATAACAAGCATTATAACAGGTAGGAATACTGTATATTTAACAACCTTACCAACCTGAGATGTACCATTTCTAATACAACCATAAATAAAGCCCCAAGCTACAAGTAAGCAAATGAATAATAAAATCTTAATATTTCCACCATCACCTAGGAATGATGTACCCCAAGTAGTACCAATACTATCACTCCATAAATTCTTAGCCGCTTCTGTTGTTGATGCGTCAGTTGCGAACTTATAGCTTAATACACACATTAAAATACACCATGCAAATACAACTGCATAATATGTAAGAATAACAAACGCATTAGCTACTGCTGCCCAACCAACAGCCTCAGCCTTTTTATTAACAGCACGCATAGCCTTAGGTGCACCACCTCTAGTCTTACGACCAATTGCAGTTTCCATCATTAATAGAGGGATACCTAATGTAACCATACAAATAACATAAGCGATTAGGAAGGCTCCACCACCATGTGTTGCACATAGTCCTGGGAATCTCCAGGCATTACCTAAGCCTACTGCAGAACCAATAGAAGCTAAAATAAATGAGCCTCTACTTGACCACTTTTCTCTCATAATTTTTCACCACCAAAATACACTGGAATTATAACATATATGACACATTTGTTCAATTTGAGTCCCGAAAATACAAACAAAAAGTCGATTTTCAATTTTAAATCGACTTTTATTCAAAAAACATTCATTTAAAAAAATTTTATTTGCTATTTTCTAATTTTAATTTCATCATCTGGATTTAATTCACCAAGCAATAATGAGGATTCAGGATTATGTAGCTTAATATTTTTCTTAATATCATCCTCACTATAATTAGCATAGCAGTATTTACAAAAATGTGGGCAGGTATTATAGGCACCTACATCTGCCATTTCAACACATTTACATAAATCGCCACCCCTCCAGTGACCAATAGGGAAGGCCTTACCAGTTAATTCAAAGACCTGTTTTTGCCCTAAGCATTCACCCTTAATAAAGCCATATTCTACTAGATTTCTTTCTTCATAGCAAGTTTGGACAGTCATACCATATTTTCTAGCTGTTTTAGCAAAGCCTAGTCCAATTTTAGCATAATCCTCTTCTGTTAATCTTTTAGGCTTTAAGGCTTCAATATTCTTTTTAACATTCTTATATTCATCTAAGAATGATATTAGCATCTTATTTACATAGCCACTCAATAAATAACAAACTCTTTCAAAAGCCTTTAAATGATAATCTATTGTATATTTATCATTTACAAATATTGGATCATATCTAACTACTATATTCTTTCTTGGAATAATTTCTGATAACTTTCTAATATCTTCTATTACTAAGGATTTATCCTTTACATTTACTTCAATATCATTTTTATAAGGGGTTAAAGTAATATGAAATATAATTGGCTTATTAATTTCTTTAAGAAATGGAATAATAGGGGCTGGATTTTTAGTACAAAACATAACTAAATCTACATCTTCAACCCTTAGCCTACTAACAAGCTTAGGATTAAACGGATTTCTGACGTCAAAGAAGCCAGCCTTCCATCTATTCATAAACCACTTAGAATAGAATGCAACTACATCAGTTCTACCACTAACATTTAGAATCATAGTACCTAACCCCCTTTATTTTATTATATCATTTAATTGCTTTACATTAATTAAAAAAAGAATATAATAATAGGTGGGAATGATGTTCTCCCTTGTAGAAATACAAAACCGCTTATTCAAGCTGATGACGTCTGCACAATTTTTTGTGCTGCCATCAGCTTTTATTTTTTGTTAGGAGTGATATAAATGTTTATATTTTCATTAGGATTAATATTAATAACAGGCTTTATAGCAGGCTTTTTATTAAATAAGATTAAAATACCAGGTCTTGTAGGTATGATAATGGTAGGTCTTTTAATAGGACCTGAGGTATTAAATCTAATCGATGATTCATTACTTAATATATCTAGTGAGCTAAGACAGATAGCGTTAGTTATTATTCTAACTAGATCAGGCTTAAATTTAGATTTAGAATCATTAAAGAAGGTAGGAAGACCCGCAATTTTAATGTGCTTTATTCCTGCAACATTTGAAATAGCTGGTGTAGCACTAGCTTCATACTTCTTCTTAAGTTTAAATATATTTGAAAGCCTACTTTTAGGTACAGTTTTAGCTGCTGTATCACCTGCAGTTGTCTCACCTCGAATGATTAAGCTAATTGATGAGGATTATGGTAAGGAGCATGAGGTACCTAAGCTTATTTTAGCTGGTTCTTCAGTTGATGATATTTATTGTATTGTTTTATTCTATGCCTTCTTAGGCTTAGTAGAAAATAATACATTCGATTTTGTAAGTGTAGCCTTAGTCCCTCTCACTATTATATTAGGTATAATCCTAGGTTTAATTACAGGTATTAGCTTAGGCTTCCTATTTAAAAAAGTTAAGATGCCTGTAGTAGTAAATATTATTTTAATGCTTAGTATTTCATTTTTAATGATAGGCTTAGAAAATGCCATTAAGGAATATATATCTATATCTTCTTTACTAGGTATTATGGTTATGGGTATGGCTATATTATTTATCACTAAGGATAAGGCTAAAGAAATATCTAATGGCTATAATAATTTATGGAAGGTATTTGAAATTATCTTATTTGTCCTTGTAGGTGCAACCCTATCTCTAACATCCTTAAAGGATAACTGGCTAATGGCACTTCTTGTAATGCTTATAGGATTAGTATTTAGATGCCTTGGTGTTTATGTATGCATAATTAAAACTAAGCTTACATTTAAAGAAAGATTATTTTCAATCTTTGCTTACCTACCTAAGGCTACAGTTCAAGCTTCAATTGGAGGCATTGCCTTATCTTTAGGTCTTTCTTGTGGTTCAACTATTCTTACAGTATCAGTTTTAACAATTATTGTCACAGCACCACTTGGGGCAATCCTAATTGATAATTTTCATAAAAAACTTCTAATTAAAGGTAATCCTGAAATAGATGCAAATGCTATAGAATGAAAAAAATCCCGCTTGGGATTTTTTTATTCTTCTATTATAGATAGATATTTATTGGATGCTCGCTTTAATAATATTAAAGATATTACTGCAGTTAATACTTCTGCAATAACAAATGTCCACCAAATTGTATTTTCTGAATTATCATTTAATACAAAAATAATCGCAATTGGGAAAACAAATAAAATTAATCTAAATAAAGCTATAATTACTGGTCTATATACATCATTAAAGCCCTGAAGAATTCCTTGGGCGGCAATACTTACACCCATAAATACATAACCTATTGTCGCAATATGAATAGCGATAGTGCAGGTATTAATAATTTGGCTTTTTGTAACTAAGCCTGAATCCGATATAGAAAGACCAAATAAATTAGAAATAGGTGTTGCAAGCGCCTGAAATAAAACAGTTATTACTAAGGCTGTAATAATAGAATTAATTAGGCCATATTTAATTGCTTGTATAACTCTTTCCTTATTCTTCATTCCATAATTAAAGCTTACAATTGTAATTAATGTATTAGAAAGTCCAAAGCATGCAAATAACCCCATCTGCATTATTTTATAATAAATACCATATGAACCAGAAAGTAAGGCAATTTGAGCAGGATCTTCTGCTAGCTTAAATATTTGAAGCATACCAAACATTAATGCCGCAAGCAAGCCCTGCATAATGGCAGCTGGTAAGCCAATTTTATAAACCAATCCAATAACCCTACCAGATGGCACAATATTTTTAGGATTATTGCCGATTTCTTTATTTGTAAGATAATGAAAGGCCATCGCGACAAAAAGCGAAATAAACTGGCCTATAACTGTCGCAAATGCCGCACCTGCAACGCCCATACCAAGTGGATAGATAAAAATATAATCTAAAACAATATTAATAACTGCCCCAGATATCTGTGAAATTGTAGAATATAATGTCTTACCTGTAGATTGTAAAAATCTTTCATATACAGTATAGCCAATTGAACCAAGTGATAAGCATGTACAAATTCTTAAATAGGTTACACCCATTTCTATAACATCACTATCGCTAGACATAATAGACATGTATGGCTTTGCAAGAAATAGACCAAATAACAAGAAAACCAAATAAATACATAGAGCTAGAAAAATACCATTTCCAGCTGTCTTATCTACCATCTTCTTATCTCCCTTACCCAAATTCATTGAAAGCATAGCGTTAATACCTACACCTGTACCAACACCTATTGCAATAATTAAAATCTGAATAGGGAAGGCGGCTGTTAAAGCTAAATTACCACTATAGCCATCACTTCCCATATTAATAACAAATATTGTATCTACTACATTATAGATAGCCTGAAGCACCATTGAAAGAATCATAGGTAAGCCCATTGTCCAAATAAGCTTATTCATTCGTATTCTTCCCATTTTGTTTTCATTCATAATAAATAATCTCCTTTTCGAAAAACAAAAAAGGCGTAGGTCCTATAAACTGGACTTACGCCTTTAAAGCTACTCATTTACGATATTTATTTTACCAAAATTAATAATTTTTTCAAGCAAATAAATTATAAAGTTTCTACAATATTAACTTCAAAATCAACTGTAACAGTTGTAGGAATATAATATGCAAGCTTCTTATTTGTTATATCCGTTTTAGAATATACTACTTGTTTTGCCTTATCTGCAGAGATTAAATATTATTTATTTGAATCCTTTAATGAAGGAGTTCCATCTGCTGAAACAATATCATTCATTTCAACTCCATAGAAATCACAATTCTGAGTCATTGAAAGTGTGAATGTATGGCCATTTAATGTATAACACCATTTAGTATCTGTATTATCTTCCTTGTCTGTATAAACATAGACACTATTACCATAATCAGTCATATTATAATCTCTATCACCATTTGCAAATGCCCAAGAAGAAACATATTCTACTGTGCTTGGTACATAGACACTATATCCGCCAGGATAATAACCAATTGCGCCGGCACCAATCTTTTCTACAGTTTCTGGAATAACTACATCATATGCGTCATTACCAGAATAATTAGCAGGTAAAATCTTACACATATCAGTGCCACTATTCATCTGATAGAATGCATAGCTTGAAATAGTCTTTAATGAACTAGGTAATGTAACACTATTAAATGCTAAGCCAGCAAATTGAGCTTTACCAATCTTTTCAGTACCTTCTGGAATAACTAAATCAGAAACCAGCTTATTATTACAGTATAGGTAGTGAGAATATTCGATAGAATATGCGTTATATGCAGGATTTGCATAATATGAATCAAAGCTAATCTTTAACCAATCATTAATTGAGCCTTCATAATAAATAGATGAGGCACTTGACCATTTAAGTGCACCTACACCAAAAGCGCCAATCTTCTTTAAAGATTTAGGAAGCTTAATGCTACTAGCAGAAACGCCCTCAAGCGCATACTTATTAACCTCTTTTACTCCATCAGGAATTTCAATAGAATCTATACTACGAGTCTCTTCACCAAATTCATAATCTAAATCATTACACTTAAATTCAGTTGCTAAAGAAATTGGATTATGTGTAACAAGCGATTCCTTTTCAGAATATGATTCATATAATGCATTATCATAATTATCATTTTTAGCGTAAAGGAAATTCTCACCAAGCCATGATTCAAAGCTTCCAGTATATCTAATTCTTCCATTAAATATAGGGTATCCTGACTCCTCTGCTACCATAATTACAGTATAATCACCAATTGCAGTAAAATAATCTACATTTGGAGAGATAACAACATCATTATAAATACAATTAGTCCATGCCCAACCACAGATCATTTTTGTATTTTTATTAATAGTTGCAGTAGAATATCCATCTTCTTTCTTAATTTTGCTATAGTCATCATTAAATTTAGCTAGCATATAATAATCATTATTAGCAGACTTTAAATATTTATGACCCTCATCATCAGTATTATAAATCTTCTCATTTAAATTATCAAAATCAAATGTATGATATCCATATGTAGAACAGTTCTTAGGTAAGGTAATTGATTCAATATAATCACCTGTAAAAGAATAGCTAGATCCAGAAAAATCCGTATCATTATCAAATTTTAGATTTTTAACATCCTTGCCATCAATTGTAACCTTATCAGCTGTATACATTGGATTTCCTGCAAAGCCTCCAAACTGAATATCTAAATAATCATCTAATGATCCATTAAATACTAGCTCACCAATGTTAATACCATCTACTGTATAACAAGTAAATGTTTCATAATCACATATAGTGCGTGTCATACCAGCAATTGAAACATACTTAACATTTGAAGAAAACTCAAATTTGTCTACATCACCATTAGGGAATAAATCATCGCTACTATGAGAATAAATACCAACAACCTTAAGACCATAAATCTCATCAGGAATTACAATGCTTTTACTATCTCCATGATAGCCAGTAACATAGCACTCATTTGGATTATCCTTTACATAAACCTCAAAATCAGATAGCTCATACCCCTCAATTTCTGATTCATCTACTTCCTTATTATTGTAATCGCTTCCAGTATCATCAAATTCATAGCTGATTACATTTCCATTACTATCCTTATAAACAGTACAGCCAGAATGGAATGCATTCTCTGGAATGTATTCAGTCTTACTAGAGTCAACAATTACTATTTCATCTTCTTCTGCAGACTCATTTTCACCACAGCTTGCAAAAGACAAAACAGATAGTCCGGCTAAGCCAGAAAAACAAATTCTTTTAAGCTTTTTCATTTTTACAAACCTCCCAATTAATAAAATAAATAAAAAAACTATAAAATATTACAATATATTTAATTAAAATTTGAATATCCGAATATTATTATATATTAAAACTTATAAATTTTAAATAAAAATCGTTCCATTTTTGTTCAAAAGTACAAAAAGAGGCCTGTGCACATGTGCCCGGCCTCTTTTGGATTATTTTTGATTAACGTTCTTATTTAGATTAGCTTCTAAATTATCACCATTTTTAACAAAATTAGATTTATTTACATTAGGCTTTTCACCAAGATCGATATGAATCTGAGTACGACTAGGTGCATTCTTAGGTTCTTCCTTAGCTTCAACTTTTTGATTAGATTCTTCTAAATCTTCCAAATTAAAGCTTTGATTGAATACATCATTAATTATATTATCAACCTCATCATTATTTGCAGTAGCGTTAATATAGCTTATAATAGGCTCAACTGGCTTATATGAATTAACAGTTTCATAATCCATATAATTCTCATATTTTATATCGATATCCTCAAATGGAACATCATTTTCTCTTAAAGTATCAGATATAATATGCTCCTTCTCATTTTCGATATATTCTTTATATTTATAATACATCTTCTGGGCAGTAGCTCTATCGATTTGCTTATCCTTAGGAAGATTCTCATTTTCCTCAAGCTTAGTATCGATATATTCCTGCTCTGCAATAGTTAGCTTATTATTAAAGAATCCAAGCTTACCAATTGGCTCTCCAGCCATTACCTGCTCAATTCTATTAAGATAGAAGCCTTCAGTAATTAGACCCTGATCTAGCTTTTCCTTTAGATCATTAATATGAGCATTAAGCTTATCATGATAATATTTTTCATATTCCTCAACATAATCATAGCTTTCAGGATTATCTGCTTCAATACTATTAATTGCATCATTTAATAGCATTCTAGCATTCTTGATAGATTTATCAAATGCCTTCTCGTCATTAATAGCTTTAGTTTCCTTTAAAGCTAATTCCTGCTCGATCTTTGCACGTTCATCAGTCTTCTTTGATACCTTTAATCTATTTAATAGATTTAGCTCTTTTTCATTATCAATACTCTCACAATATTTATAATAATTATCTGCAATATATTTTTGTGGATCCTCAATTATATCCTTCATAAATTTAATATTAGGATCATTTGTCTTTTCAGGATCAATTTTATATTTCTGCATATATTTAATAGCAGCTTTACTAAAGCCCTTATATGCATTTGTAAGGCGATCAGTCATAGAACTCTTCAAATGCTCGTTATTCTTCTCATCCTTACCTAAATTAGTATTAACAATAGTTTTAACTACAGTATTAAATCTAGAAACCATTTCCTCTGGATCTATTTCATTTTGATTGATATAGTCATTAACATCAAATTCGTTGGCAGGAACAATCTTATAGTTTAATGGATCATAATAATCATCCATTAATAAATCCTTAATCTTAATACCCTTAGTCGCAAATATATTTTCATATGTTTTTTCTGCATTTTTATCAAGCTTCCTTGAAGTAATATTTGCGGCAGATAAATGGGCCATTCTTGAATGAATATTATTATATGATTTAGTATTTTCAACAATATGATCATTATCAAGACAAGCTAATGTCTCAAGAGCTCTCATTTCATTTGTAAATGTTAAAGTAAAGCCACGTCCAAGGTCAGATGCATCAATGATAGGGGAAATACTTCTAAAATCTTCCTCAAATGTCTTTTTAGTATCATCTACAGTTAATTCCTTAGCTAATAGCTGCTTCTTATAATTATCATATGCTACCTTACCTGGATTCTTTAAGAAATCATCAACAGATATATTATTCTGCTTTAATAAAGCATAAATATAATAAATACCATTTAAATAAGAAACATTATAAAGATCCATTCTATATTTTAAAGGAATAGCATCATTACGAGCAGCATCAATATTAGTAGGCATACCCTTTTGGTTAGGGAAATACTGATTGATAATCTCAATTAAGCCATCAACCTGCTTTTCAGCCTTATCATATAGAGTCTTTTCCTTAAATAGCTCTTCAATATTCTTTTGATTTTCTTCCTCTAATTGTCTCTTTTCAGCTTCTAAAGCCTGCTTCTTAGCCTGATCCTTTTCGGCATCAATTTGCATCTGCTTTAGCTGAATCATCTGAGGGTTTATAGTAATCGAATTTAGTAGCTTATGGATATTACCAACATGCTTCATAAGATTAGATAAAGCATAAATCTTGGCATCCTCTTCTCCTACATTTTCAGATAAATTTAATTCGCTTAGCTTATTAATAACTAATTTTAAGCCCTCTTTAGTCTTATCACCTAGAACAAATTCAATATTGTTGCCTAGCTCTAAAGCTTCCTTTTCGAAGCCCTTTTTAGCAACCTGGACTGGACTATGATTACAAACAGTTTCATCTATATACTTCTTTTCAGCCTTTTCATATTCATAATTTGAATAATCCTTATTTCTTTTAGAGGCATTAGATTCATTTCTATCTCTATAATCTGTGAAATTAGTATGGAATTTACTATGAGTACCTGATGCTAATATATTAATTTCATCAAGCTGCTTGATTCTTTCGGCGTTATTCTTAACAGAATCTACCTTTTTAAGGTCTTCTGTAACTCTCTTATATTGATTTGAGCTAAGCTCCTCTGCAGTTAAATCTAATGGGTAAGGAACTTCGTTTATCTCGATGTCTAAATCAATTTCAGGCAATTCAGCTATAGTCTCATCTAAGCCCTCTAGAATATAACCACGATTTGCAGAGCTTAAGACTGTAATACCTTGAGAAGCTATTTCTTCAAGATTAGGTATTACCTTCTTAGTATCATCATAGAATTTCTTTAATCCATATTTGTAAAGAGAATCATAATTAGTAACCTTAACACTTCTAGCAAATTCTTTAATCTCTTTTGCCAAAGGCATTGAATTATTCTCAGCTACTGCCTGAAATCCTACCTTTCTAAATAGGATTGTTTCAAACTTGTTTTTGAAATCATTCGTGTCCTTCTCAAGATTGAAGTCCTTAGCCTTCTCCTTAGACTTATCATATTTTTCATATAGCTTAAGGACAACATTTTTAGCCACCTCAGAACCATATTTTTTTTCAATTTCAGAAACTATATTATAAACAAGATTTTGTTGTCTTTCTCTAACAAGAAGGATATTGATAGAATCCTTCATTGTATCTTGCTTTGTTTCTTTAATTGCTTTATCATTTTCTTTATATTTTTTTAATAAATCTTTAAGCTTTGGCATAAACTCTCTCCTACTTATTAATAGATGTATTTAAATCTTTTGTTTTTTCGTCATCATCCTTAATGAATTCAGAAACATTAGAGCTTTGGCTTTCATTTAAGTCAATACTAATTCTACTTCTATTTAAATTAGTATTAATTTCATTTTCATCGATAATTTCTTTACTAATATTATTCTCATTTTCAGCAGAGTATAATAATTCATCATCATCTTCAAAGCCAACAGATTTATCATCTTCAAAATCATCTTTAGCGCCAATTGTATTAATCTCATCATAAGTATGATGTCCATCTGTTACAATAATATCATTATAAATCTTCTTTTGTTGTCTTACTTCATTTTCAATGAATATATTCTTAGAATCTTTAATTCTTTCAACAAGAGCAGCATATTCAGCCTTTTGTTCATTCTGATATTTAATAACTGACTGCTTACGAGCCTCTAATCTAACATTAAACGCATCAAGAGCTTCCTTAAATTTTTCCTCATCTGTTGGAACATATTCAATTTCTTCATTATCCTTTAATTCATTTAAGTCAGCTGCTCCCTTATCAAGAGATGTATTCTTCTTTACAGCCTTAACATACTTTCTAACCTCAGGATCATGATATGGATTAGCATCAAAATCAGTAAATTCATTTAATACTGCCTCATCAATGAATTGCTTCTCTGTTAAATATAATTCCTTAGTATCGAATTTTAAATCACCAAGAGGAATGCCTGAATAAATCTGCTCCATTCTATTTAAGAAGAAGCCTTCTGTAATCTTACCATCCATATACTGTCTTCTTAATTCATTACAATGGTCAACAAGGAATTCATTATATTTCTTCTGCTCCTCATTAATTAAATCAACACTACCTACGTTATCCTTCTTCATTAATGCTTTAATTTGCTTATCCATTGCTTTTTTCTTCTTAGCAGCAAGCTTATCAAATGCTTTTTCTCTCTTAAGCGCAGCCTTTTCAAGGTCTTTATAATTCTTTTCAGCCTTGGCATATAAGTCTTTGTTGTCAGGATTTGATTTAGAAAGCTTTGCTAACTTTTTAGCTGCCTTTGGAGCCTTAAGCTTTGAAGGATAATTTATAACATTTTGCTTAAGATATTTATTAGGATCCTTAATTGCATCAACCATCATTTTAAGTTCTGGATCATCAACTGTTTCAGGATCAATCATATTTCTTTGCATATACTTAAGTGCAGTTTCTGCAAATGCTTCAAATGCCTTTTCAGCAATTACGTTACTACTTGCATATACAGTTTTAGCCATTGCTTCATTTTCTGGCTCACTCTTTTTAATAATGGCTTTTATAATTGTATTAAGCTTTTTAGTTAATAGACCCTTGGCAATATCTTCATCTAAAAAGCCCATATTAATATATCTATCAGGGTCATAATCAGATGCTTCTATTTTCTCATGAGTAACAGGATCAACAAATGGATCAGCTAATAAATCAACAACCTTCTTATCTCTTGATGCAAAGATATTTTCAAATGTCTTTTGACCATTTTCTCTTACAATTTCTCTATTTGTATGGATTGTTGCTAAATTACCAACCTTTTTAAGTATTTTTTCATGGCTTTCAAGATTCTTTTCTAGGTTTTCATTATCTACAGCAACTAATAATTCAAGACCTCTGGCAAGACCAGTATGGACAGCCTCTCTATCCCTACATGTCTTTGAGAAGTATGATTCATCAATTAAATGATCGATTTCCTCCTCAAATGTAGCTTCATTACCATTTGGAGCTGAATTACCCTTAATATACTTTGTATCAATTGCTTGATTAATATATTTTGATGGGTCGTCAACAAATTTATCAATTGTAGTACCAAAATCATCAATTAATGCAACAAGCTGTCTAACACCATTAAGTAGGCTTGACTTGATATATTGCTTACGATATTTAACAGGCATATCTGTAGTTCTAGAAACATCAACATTTGTAGTAAGCCCTCTAGTATTAGGGAAGTATTCATCTATAAGATTTGTTAATTCATCAATTTTTGCAGAATGCTCATCATATTCCTTTTTTAACACAATTAAATCATTAACAAGCTTAAGCTTATTATCATCTAATTGCTTCTTTTCCTCTTCAAGCTTAGCCTTATTTGCAGCATCAGCAGTCTTAATCTGCTCTTCCTTTTCCTTTAAAGCATTATCTGCCTCTTTGATTTCGTCAAGCTTATTTCTGATATCTTTAGCCTTATTATAGACATTCTTATATCCATAAGCCTTAGTACCTTCTTCAAACTTACCCCTAGGAAGATTTAACTCGATATACTTATTAAGTATCTTCTTTAATCCTTCCTTAGCCTTAGATGTAAAATGCATTTCAGTATCATTTTCAAATTCTTTAAATTCCTCTTCCTTGCCAGGCTTTATAACCATTTCACCAAATTTATCGCCAGGGAAGTGATAAGTTTCAGTTAATTCATCAAGCTTATCATAAAAAGTATTTTTAATTAATTCTCTATTAAATTCATTAGTGCCAATCTCGTTTTGGCTCATAACAGTATTATAGTACTTATTATGAATGTCCTTAGTAATATTACCAACAATCTTTAAATCACTAAATAGCTCTGCATTTTCAGGATTATTCTTAATAATATCCATTTCCTGGATATTTTCAATTACTTCATTATTCTTATCATCTAATAGTTCTTCATCAGGTAAATCAAATGGATGCTGCTCAAATTCGACTTCATCATCCTCTTTATATGCAAAATTAGGATCATTGATTGCCTCTTCTAAGCCGTCAAGAACATAATCTAAATTAATTGCTCCACTAATAGGCGCATCTTCATATACTTTCTTTGCTAAATCCTCGCCACCAATTTTTTCAACAGCCGCAACATACTTATCTACATCTTTTACATCATCACTAGATTTAATATTATTTGCTTTATTATATTCAAGAATCTTTTCCTTACCTGGAAAACGAGAAATATTTGTAGAAGAATATAAAACACCAAGCTTATAATTTTTATCATACTTTTTTCTAATATTATTAATTTCTTCTTCAACATTTATTTCAGGATGCTTTTTCTTAGCTGCCTTGTATAAAGCCTCTAATGATTCATATACCTTTTGATTTCCCTTTTTAATTGCAATTTGGTCAATAAAGCTTTCAAGAATATATTTATGACGTTCATTAGCTAAAATAGTGTTAAAACGGTCTTCTGCAGTTCCTTTCTTGTTCGCCTCAATAATCTTTTTGTTTTCCTTAATAAGATTAATAAAATCCTTAAATTTCATTTTTTTCATTTTTTCTCCACTCCTCGTAAACTTAAAAAATATTACTATTTATAAAATGTAATATCTATATTATTTTATTAAAATAAAACGAATCCCCTTATTTTGTATTATAC
>JAILEP010000139.1 GCA_024697825.1 Acholeplasmatales bacterium | reverse complement strand
CGTGAAATAGTAAAACATTATCATCATAATTATTTTCATCTATTAAGAACATTTCTTTTATTTTATTTATTTGAATTCCCTTATTATAAGCATATTCGTAAAGCTTATCGATATTACGTTGTTCTATTTCATTACTAGATGTTTCCCAACGATTAACAGTTTGAAATGATACCTCAAGTTCATCTGCTAATTCTTGTTGTGACAAACCTAATAATTCTCGAATCATCTTTATTTCATTAGCAATATTCATACCATTGTCCTCTCTTTCTAACTTTATTATACCAAATGTTATATAGAAGTTCAAATGTTTTATATACCAAATGTTATATAGAAGTTTAAAAGTTCTTAACATCAAATGATATCAACAAATTTAGATAAAGAAGAAAAAAAGGAGTTCTGATGAACTCCTTGAAGGTGCTTAGCTAAATAATTCAGTAGATAAATATCTATCACCAGTGTCTGGTAATAATACTACAATAGTCTTACCCTTGTTTTCTGGTCTTTTAGCAATTAGGGTTGCAGCATGGATTGCAGCGCCTGCAGAAATACCTACAAGTAAGCCATCATTTGTTGCAATACTTCTACCTGTAGTAAAGGCATCCTCGTTTTCAATAGCTAAAACCTCATCATAAATCTTAGTATTTAATGTATCAGGAATAAATCCTGCACCAATACCCTGAATCTTATGAGGACCAGCATGGCCTTCTGTAATAAATGGAGAACCCTTAGGCTCTACACCTATAATCTTAACATTAGGATTCTTTTCCTTTAAATATTTACCTACACCAGAAATAGTACCACCAGTACCAATACCTGCAACAAAGATATCTACCTTACCATCAGTATCATTCCAAATTTCTGGGCCAGTAGTTAAATAGTGAGCTCTTGGGTTGGCTGGATTAACAAACTGTCCTGCAATTACAGAACCAGGAATTTCCTTGTTTAATTCCTCAGCCTTAGCAATAGCACCCTTCATACCTAAAGCACCAGGAGTTAATACAAGCTCTGCACCATAGGCCTTAATTAAATTACGTCTTTCTACAGACATTGTATCAGGTAATGTAATAATTAGCTTATAGCCCTTAGCTGCAGATATAGCAGCAAGACCAATACCAGTATTACCTGATGTTGGTTCAATAATAGTTGAACCTGGCTTAAGGATTCCTCTATCCTCATAATCCTTAATAATTGCATTAGCTACTCTATCCTTAACTGAACCTGCTGGATTAAATAATTCAACCTTCGCAAGTAATGTAGCCTCTAAATTATTATTCTTTTCATAATTAACTAATTCAAGTAATGGTGTATTACCAATTAGCTCTGTAATAGATCTTTTAATATTACTCATTTTAATATACCTTCCTCTTATATCATATAATCGTTTCCGATTTTATTTCTTTCCTTTTCCGCTAAATCCTCTAAGGATACGCCACCTACATAATCATTGACAACCTTATAGAAGCCTTGCCAGAATTCAAGTGTTGCACAACCATCAGCTCTAGGACATGTATTAACATTCGTCTGTAAACAGGATACTGGAGCGAGTGTTCCCTCTGCGGCTATTAGAATTTCTCCTACATTATAATCCTTAGGATCCTTAACTAATCTATAGCCACCATTATTACCTCTGACACTAATTAATAGCTGGCTCTTAGTTAAAAGGGATACTACCTGCTCAAGATATTTAATTGAAATACCCTGTCTATTTGATATATCCTTTAATGATACTACATTTCCATTTGAATACGCGGCTATATCAATCATTAATCTAAGTGCATATCTACCTTTTGTTGAAATCATTAAATCATCCCTTTCCTACCAACTTACTAGTAATTATTTTAACTCTTTTTTTAATTAGTATCAAGCATAAGCTCAAGAACAATCTCACATGACTTAATTAATTCACTAATACTAGTATATTCATTAACTGTATGACATTGATTCATTCCACTTGAAATGACAATACCTTCGATTCCATTTTTATTTAGGTTATTATTATCAGAACCACCAAAGGTAGTAATTAATTTAGGCTCAGCATAGCCTAATTTATTTAATACCCTTTGATAATCCCTAACTACAATAGAATTATCTGATACCTTATAAGCCTCTATTTTAATATCATATTCAAGGCTTATTCTTCCACCTAGTCTTTTAGCCTCACTATTAAAAATATCCCTTACATTATTTAAAATAGCTATAGCTTCATTTTTATCTAGGCTTCTAACCTCACCAATTATATTTACATAATCTGGTACAGAATTTCTTTGAAGACCTCCATATACCTTGCCAAAATTAAGTAAGGTTTTATCATTTAGTCTTCCTACCCTTATTTTAGCTAAGGCATTACCTAAAATAGTTATTGCGTTAATACCATCCTCAGGATGAAAGCCTGCATGAGCACTTAAGCCAAATATTTCAATAGTGAAGGATATGATGGATGGTGCCCCTATGGCTGCATTTCCAACAGGGCCATCTAAATCAAGGACATAGGCCTTATTAGATTTAATTTTATTAAAATCGAAATATTTAGTTCCTTGGCAATATGGCTCTTCCGCAATAGGAATTAATAATTCAATATCCTTATGCTTTAAATTATTTTCCTTTATTATTCTTAAAGCCTCAATAATAGAGACAAGCCCTGATATATCATCTGCCCCAAGTACTGTAGTACCATCAGATTTAATAATATCATCCTCTATTATTACCTTTTTATTTATTCCAGGAGATACTGTATCTAAATGGGATGAGAATAATACAAAATCCTGACCAGTTCCCTTTAAATAGGCATAGATATTACCCTTTGAATGAGGAAAGCTAAAGCTTTGTTCCTTAGCTATTAAATCTCCAGCATTATCTATTTCTATCTCAAGTCCTAATTCCTTTAAGGTATTAGCTACATATTTAGATATTTCTATTTCCTTAAATGATTCAGAATCAAATGAGGCTAGCCTTTTAAATTCATTTATTACTCTTTCCCTATTTATCATATTACACCTCGTTTAAGGCTCTAATTATTCTATCTAAGGCTTCCTTAAGTAAGGATCTAGTGGTTGCGATATTAAATCTTTCAAATCCACTTCCAGACCTACCAAAGATAATTCCACCATCAAGCCATACTAATGCCTTATCCTCTATTATTTCTTTAAGCCTTCTATCGCTTAAATTATAAGCACTAAAATCAACCCATACTAAATAGGTAGCCTCAAGCTCAGTTACCTTAGCTAATGGTAAATTAATCCTTAAATACTCCTTCATAAATAAATAATTATTATAAATATATTCCTTAACATCCTTAAGCCACTTATCACCATAATTATAAACAATCTCTAAAGCCTTAATTCCAACTATATTAGATTGTGAATAGCCAACCCTTACTAATTCTTTTTTATAATCATTTAATAGCTTATCATCTGGGATATAGCTATAGGCTGAATGAAGCCCCGGAATATTAAAGGTTTTACTTGGGGCTGTACAGATTGCATAGCCCTTATCCATAACCTTACCAATACTTACAAATTTTTTATTATATACAAAATCCTCATGGATTTCATCAGATATTACAAATACATTATGTCTTTTAGCTATTTCTGCAATTTTTTCTAATTCGGATCTATCCCAAGCTCTTCCAACTGGATTATGAGGATTACATAATAAATATATTTTTACATTATCCTCTATTATTTTCTTTTCAATTAAATCATAATCAAAATAATATTTATTATCCTTATTAGGCTTTAGCTCTGCAATAGCTACCCTTCTATTATTGGCAAGGATTGTTTCCTTAAATGGATAATAGACAGGCTCATTAATTAATATTGCGTCATTTTCCTTAGTTAAAGCTCTAATTAGATTAGCAATTGAAAATACTACGCCACAGCCATTAATAATATATTTTCTATCTAAATCTAAATCATAATGCCTTTTATTCCAATTAATTAAGGCATCATAATATGAATCAAGTGGCTCTGAATAGCCGAATATTCCTTGATCAAATATTGATTTAAATTTATTTAGGATTTCATCAGGTAATCTAAAGTCCATATCGGCAACCCAAAGGGGAAGGATATCTTTATTCTTACCTCTTTCCTTAGCGAAATCCCATTTTAAAGAATTGGTGCCATGTCTTTCAGGCAATATATCAAAATTATTCATAAATTGCCTCCTTTAAATCAGAGATTAAATCATCTACATTTTCAATACCTACAGAAATTCTTAGGAATCTTTCATTAATACCCTTAGCCTCTCTTTCCTCCTTAGGTAGATCAGCATGGGTTTGACGCATTGGATAGGTGATTAATGAATCAACACCACCTAATGATTCTGCATATTGAAAGATTTTAACATCTCGTAATATCTTTTTAGCTAATTCCTCAGATTCAACCTCAATTGAAATCATTCCACCATAGCCCTTTGATTGCTTAAGGATAATATCATGACCCTTATAATCATCAAAGCCTACATAATAAACCTTTTTAATTTTATTACAGGTTCTTAGCCAATTAGCAATTTTATAAGCATTATCATTTATTCTATCCATTCTAATTGGTAGGGTCTTAATTCCTCTTTCAATTAGGAATGAATCAAATGGAGCAAGCTGACCACCAATTGTTTTAGAATAATATAAAACCTTATCAGCAAGCTCCTTATTCTTTAATACAACAAAGCCAGCTAGGGCATCGTTATGTCCTCCTAGGTATTTAGTACCTGAATGAATAACTAAATCTGCCCCAAGCTCTAGTGGCTTTTGATAATAAGGTGTTAGAAATGTATTATCAACATAAAGCAGGATATTATGCTTATGGCATAATTTCGCTACCTCTTCTATATCGGTAATTTGCATCAAAGGATTTGATGGAGTTTCAAGATAGATAACACGTGTATTAGGCTTAATCTTAGACTCAATTAGGGGTATATTGGATGTGTCAATAAAATCAAACTCTATTCCATTAGCCTTATTAACATTATTAAATAATCTTAAAGCACCACCATATAAATCATTTGTCGCAATAACATGATCATTTGGCTTTAATAGCATCATTGAAACTGTTATTGCCGTCATACCTGATGAAAAGGCATAGGCTGCATATCCTCCCTCTAGTGCACAAATTGTTCTTTCTAAATGGGAACGAGTTGGGTTAGATAATCTCGAATAGCTATATGGGCTATCGACATCAACACCCTTATGAACAAATGTTGCAGACTGACAAATTGCTTGAGTGAGGGTTCCCCACTCATCCTTTTCATTCAAATCTGCATGTAAGCATAATGTTTCAAACTTCAAAACTAACACCTCATATCTTATTTATATTCCCTCTTATCTCTATAGTGAGGAGTATTCCACTCCTCTAAATTAGGGCCAAGCGGCAATATCTTATAGGGGTTTGGTACGCAGCATAGATGATAATGCTTCTTTATAGCATCAAAATCTGTTGTATCACCAAAGCCTCTAGTTTGGTATAAATCTCTGGCATATGCCCAAAGATTCTTATATTCCTTCAATGTTTTTAAATTAACCTTAAAGGCGTTATTATAAGCAATATCGAATCTAGCAAGTGTTACATAAACTCTAATATCACTTTCGGTAATTTTATCTCCAAAGATATATCTAGAATGCTCAAGCCTTTCCTCAAGCTCATCCATCTTCTTAAAGACACCAAGGACTGCCTCCTGATAAGCCTCCTGGCTTCTTGCAAAGCCTGCCTTATATACACCATTGTTGAATTTATCGAATAAATCATCATTGAATTCATCTATTTCTTTTCTTAATTCAACTGGGTATAAATCAGGAGCTCCCTCCTTATGAAATTTAGTCCATTTAGTTTCAAAATATCTTGTAAGATTAAAATAATCATTATTTACAACCTTACGCGTTTTTAAATCAACTACACAAGGGACTGTTGGTCTTTGATTATAATTAGGATCTGTTTCTAAATATATATCACTTAAATAATGAATATTTAATACTGGGTCTACATTATCCTTATCTAAGGTAAAGGCCCAATCACTTGTCTCCTTTTCAGGTCTTACTGGGTCTAATGTACCAACACTAATTACATCCTCAAGACCTAAGAGTCTTCTAACTATAATACTTCTATGAGCCCAAGGACAAACAGGTGCCCATAATAATCGATAGCGATTAGCCTCAACTGGTAATTCACCTTCCTCATCTCCAAATGGTGTTGTAAATAAATTCTTTTGTCTTACAAATCTTCCACCATCACCATTTTCATTACTATGGCTTAATGATGCGACATAATTACCCTTTTCCTTTTTATTATGATTAAATATATTGCATGCAGAAACTTCAGTCATTCTTACACCTCAAATAGTCCTGGTGTTGACAAATAATGATCTCCACCATCTGGGAAAATAATTACAATATTCTTATCCTTATTTTCTGGTCTTCTTGCGACCTCAACAGCTGCACTTAGAGCAGCACCTGCAGAAATGCCAATAAGAATACCCTCAAGCCTTGGTAATAATCTTGCGTATTTATATGCATCCTCATCTGTTACATCAATTACCTCATCAAATAGTGAGGTATCTGTAGTTGGAGGTGTTGCACCACCGCCAATACCTTGAATCTTATGAGGGCCAGGCTCACCACCATTTAATACAGCACTACCCTTAGGCTCAACTGCAATGATTTTAATATCATTCTTCTTTTCTCTTAAATATCTGCCTGCACCACTAATAGTACCACCTGTACCTGTTGCAGCAAGGAAGATATCGATATTACCATCTAAATCATCCCAAATCTCAGGACCTGTTGTTTTATAATGAGCTCCTGGATTATTAGGATTCATACCCTGAGCTGGTACATATGAATTAGGAATTTGAGCGGCTAATTCCTTAGCCTTAGCTCCACCTCCTGCCATATTTAGCTCCTTTGGTGTTAAATAAACCTCGGCACCATAAGCCTTTAATAGCTTTATTCTTTCAACACTCATATTTTCAGGCATTGTAATTTTAATGCTATAGCCCTTAGCGGCTGCAACCATTGAAAGACCAATACCAGTGTTACCACTTGTACCTTCAATAATTGTATCGCCTTCCTTAAGCTCGCCATTTTTTTCAGCTTCCTTAATCATATTGTAGGCAGCTCTATCCTTAACAGAGCCTCCTGGATTTAGGAATTCAAGCTTTGCATAAATATGAGCATTTAAGCCTAAGCTTTTTTCTAATCTATTTAATTTAATTATTGGTGTTTTACCAATAATATCTAATACACTATCATAATATTTAGCCATCTTAAGCCCTCCACTTAACAATTCTCTTTTTCAATTGATGAACAATAATATCAATTACTGTTGTAAGTACTGCAATTGTTACAATACCTGCAAGCACTCTTCTATAATCAGCATAAGCCTTGTATGTTTCAGTATAATATCCAATACCACCATTAATACCAATCATTTCCGCAGCTACTAAGCACATGAATGCACCTCGTAATGATTTAGAAATAGAAATAATAATTTCAGGTAAGCAGTATGGAATAATAACCTTATATAGCATTTGGAAATTAGTCACTCCCATAACCTTAGCCGCATCGATAGTTTTCTTATCAATTTGGGAAACCCTTGAGATCATCCCCTGGAAGGTTGGCCAAAATACTGCAAGGAAAATAATCGCTATAGCGGCAGTTTTAAATGGGAACCACATAATTAACCAGGCAGTTATTAAAACTGGTGGAATAAGGGTTATAACATTAGAGATTGGTATCATTACCTCTCTCGCTCTTTTATACCAGCCAACTATTAATCCTAAAATAGTTCCAAATATAACTGCAAATAGGAATCCAAAGAATAAAAGCTCTAAGGATAATAAAACCATTTCAAATAGATATTCTCTATCTGTTCTAAAAACATCAAATAGGCCTTCTGGAGATGGAATCAATAAATCATTTTGAACCCATCCACTCTTATAAGCTATATCCCAAAATAATAAGAATGCATATAATATAATAATGATGTCTGATGATGACTTCTTATTAGTTATGATCAATCTTATTAAATAAATAACATAGGATATTATTAAGACACTGACATATGAGCCAGCAGAATATAGCTTATTATGGCTTGTTCTATAGCCTAGCTTATAGGCAATAATAATATTTACTATTAAAAAGGCTGTTGCGACTAAAAAGCCTATTAAATGATTTTTTAAATTATTTTTATTAAAGAAGCCTTTAAGCTTTAATAAAAAAATATCTAATATATTAATACTAATTGCTTTAATTTTTTTAATCATAGGCTAACCTCCCCATAAATATTGTCTTCAATATTTTGGTAAAATAGGGAAATAAGCTTCCTATGAATTTTTTCATAATTAGGCTTACCTACTAATTCATCTCTGATTCTGGGGTAGGCTAAATCAATATCTACTATCGATTTAATATACTTAGGTTCCATTACTATTACTCTATCAGCAAGTAGGATTGCCTCATCAATATCATGAGTAATAAATACTACTGTCTTTTTATGAAGCTTAGATAGCTTTGATATTAGCTCCTGTAGCTCAAGCCTAAGCTTAGGGTCAATTGCCGAAAAAGGCTCATCCATAAGTAGAATATCTGCCTCAAGCGCTAGGGCTCTAGCTATTGCGACTCTTTGTTGCATACCACCAGATAGCTCAAATGGATATTTATTTTTATCGGCAGTTAAGCCTACTGCCTCTATATATTCAGAAACCTTAGCTTCCCTTTCTATCTTAGTGAAGCTTTTTCTTTTTAATGATTGCTTAGCACCAAATAAAACATTTTTATTAACAGTTAAGAAAGGAAATAAGGAATAATTTTGGAAAACAACTGCACGATCAGCACCTGGCTTAGTAACAGGCCTTCCATCAATTAGGATTTCACCACTTTTAGGCTTATTTAATCCATTTAGGATTGATAATAATGTTGATTTACCACAGCCAGATGAGCCTAAGACACAAATGAATTCACCCTCTTTAATATTTAGGTTAATATCCTCTAAAGCCCCAAAGGCTGTATTTTTACCAATATAATCGAAATATAAATTTTTAACTTCAATTTTATCACTCATCTAAATCACCACCATCAAATAAACCAGTCGATAAGTACTTGCCTCCTCCATCAGGAATAATTATTACTATTTTCTTATTCTTGTTTTCAAATCTTGAACCTACTACCTTGGCTGCATAAAGGGCAGCACCTGCAGAAATACCAACTAAAATACCATCTTCCCTTGCAATAGCCCTAGATGAGCTATAGGCATCATTATCAGATACAGCTATAATCTCATCAAAAATATTGATATCTAATGTCATTGGTACAAACCCAGCCCCAATACCCTGAAGCTTATGTGTACCAACTACACCCTTAGATAATAGTGGTGAGCCACTTGGCTCAACACCAATTATTTTAATATTAGGATTTCTTTCCTTTAAATATTTTCCCGCTCCTGTTATCGTACCACCAGTACCAATACCTGCAATTAATATATCGATATCGCCAGACATTTCCTCCCATATTTCTGGACCAGTAGTCTTGTAATGTGATTTAGGATTAGCTAAATTTGTAAACTGACCTGGAATAAAGCTATGCTCGATTTCTTCGGCAAGCTCTCTTGCACGTCTTATAGCACCACTCATTCCAAGCTTTGAATCAGTTAATACAATTTCTGCACCATAGGCCTTTAAAAGAATTCTTCTTTCAATTGACATTGACTCAGGCATTGTAAGGATAATTTTATATCCTCTTGATGCAGCTATAGCAGCGAGTCCTATTCCTGTATTTCCACTTGTGGGCTCAATGATTACTGAATCAGGTCTTAATAGCTTCTTTTCTTCTGCATCTAATATCATCTCTAGAGCTACTCTATCCTTAATAGACCCAGCTGGATTTAAAAATTCTAGCTTAGCGAATAATTGAGCACCAATATTAAATTTTTTCTTAAAGCCATTTAATTTGACAATTGGAGTATTTCCAATTAAATCCTTTAATTCCTGATAGACCTTCACAAGAATCACTTACCCTTCATTTTTTACTTATTGTATTCATTGAATAAGTCTAGCTTATCCTTATAGAATGTATTTGTAGGATATGTAGTATTTAAATACTTAATAGCCTCCTCATAGGCACCTACCTCAACATATGATGTAATATCATTAATTTCATTCTTTAATACACCAGCATTTCTTAAGGCAGCTGTATATGTTTTAATACCCTTAGTGTTAGGGTCTACACTCCATTTTGTAATACCACCATATAGGTAGTTTTCTACATAATCCTTTTCCTTCTTGATATAGTTAGCAACAATATCAACAACCTCAGACCTGTTAGCCTCATTATCAATGAATTCCCAAGCCTTAATTCTTCCCTTTTCATAAGCTACAAAGGCATCATATTTTTCCTCATACTTTTCAGCTGAGGTAGCCTGACGGCAGCATACATATTCAGGGATTAAATCTCCTGCCTCGGCAACAATTTCAATACCATATGAATCCTGATATAAATTGGCATATTCTAGTGGTAAAAAGCCAATATCGAAATTGCCCTGTCCAACCTGTAGAGCAACAGTTTGAGCATCTGCTAAATTGTTGATATTTAATGAATCCTTATTATATGTAGGATCATTTTCAACTAAATATTCATTTGTTACAACAAATGCGGCCTCACCTACTGCAAACGCAAGAGATGCACTCTTAATTGCGTTATAATCAATGATTGTTGTAGATGACTGATAATTTGACGCTCTGCCCTTTTTAGCAATAATTGCACCACCCTCTACGGCTGTACCACCAATAAAGCGGATATTATCATTACCATTTGAAATAGCCTGAACATCAGGGACAAAGCCTAATGTTAATAAATCTAAATCTGCTGAATTAGCATTTATAGCTGTAATTGCGGCTGTACCAGAAATATTTACACCAGTAACCTTTACTCCCTCTTCTTCAAAGAATCCCTTTTCTAAGGCTACAATATCACCAGCTGTTCTAATAACACCTGTTGGAATTGAAACCTTTAATTCACCATATTCATAATCAGCCTTCTCACTATCTCCACATGAAGCTAAAGCTCCTAGCGATAATAAAGATAAGCCTACTGCACTTAATAATTTTAAACCTCTCATTGTTCTTCTCCTTTTTTACTTTTCATTTTTTAATAATCCCTTTAATGGGTTAATAGATGGATCTACACTAATTGTTCTATTGAACGGATTTCTATCCTTCCAATCCTTATTATTCCAATGACTTACTGAAATTTCAGTTTGATAATCCTCATAGCTAATATTTGTATGTAAATATACATTAGCTGGATCACTAGATAATTTCTTTCTACTTCCATCACTTACCCATAGCTTCTTATAATCAATTAATGGGGCAATACGCTCTGCGTATGGCTTAAAGAAATCCTGATCAAGCTTAGGGAATTCAAAGAATGTATATTTCTTAAATACATCTAATGAGAATAAATCTAATACATATCCCCAAATGTTCTTATATTCAGTAATTCTTTTCTTAATAGGTCCAACATTTCTATAATATGATGTTTCCCATCTTACTAAAGTTACATATAATCTAATATCTGAATCTGTAATATAATCACCAAATAGGAATCGATTGTTTTCAAGTCTCTTATCTAGCTTTTCTAAATTATCAAAGAAATCATTATAGGCCTCATCATATGCCTCATATGACTGGCAGAATGCCATTCTATAATGACCATTATTGATAGTCGGGAATAGCCAATCATTAAATTCATCTATTTCCTTTCGATATTTAACAGGATATAGATCAATATCAGTCTTCTGATATTTTCTAAACTGAACCTCTAAATAATTAGTTAATCGATGATAATCATTATTAACTGCCTTTTTAGTCTTAACATCTACAAGGGTTGGAGTTGTTGCTCTACCTGTAAAATTAGGATCTGCATTTAAATATGCTTCAGATAAGAAATATAAGCCTGTAACTGGATCCTTATAATCCTTACCATCACCAAATCCCCAGCCATATTTATTTGATTCACCTGTATGAGTTACTGCTCTATCATAAATAACGTCATCAAGTCCTAGGATATCTCTTACGATTACTGGTCTATTACTCCAGTGGCAGCCATGTGCCCAGTAAATGATAAATCTATTTGGCTCAGCCTTTAATTCATTTTCCTTATCACCAAAGGCTTGAGTAAAATAATTAGCCTGTCTAACAAAGACTCCACGCTCATCAATTTCAGCCTTAGTCTCGTTTGGTCTAGGTCTTGCCCCAACCTTCTTAGCAAATTCTTCTGCTAAATTATCTGTATAATCTGTTTTAATTTTATTTTTATGTGCTCCAATTGTGCATGCATCTAATGCCATATTATACCTCCCTTAATCATACTAAATTAGTAGGATTAAATATATTTTTTAAATCCAACCTAAGCTGGATTAATTAAATACCTTTCCTTTATAATACTTTATTTCCTTATTATCATATTCATCCTCATACCTATAATCTCTAGGTAAAAAGAAATCATGATTATATTCCTTATCACCTACATAGGTGAAGGCTGTTTTATATCTTTTAAAATCTCTTGAATTATTATAAAAGCCTATAGCCTTAGGATGGGTATGAATAAAGATATCATATCCATCTGCCTGGCTTGCTAATCTTCTTATTATTTCATGTCCTATACCATAGCCTCTATAGTCCTTATCTACTGCAACATTTAATAATAAGGCCTCGCCTACTCCATCAGTTATTAATCTAGCTACACCTACTAGCTTATTATTAATAAATGCTAGCTCTATGAAATCGGCTCTTTTAAAATCAGCCTCAGTTATTCTAATATCTCTTTTATTATTAAAGGCCTTTTCTAATAATTCATTAATATTTTCAATAGTTGTCGATTCTAAATTATTATTGTAAATAACATCTATTTTCTTATATTCTCTATTTAAGCCTTGTACTTCTCCTTCAAATAAATAATTATCATGAAGGAAGAAGCCAACCCTTTCCTGATTATTAATTCTTTCAATATCAGAATTATTAATATATTTAAAGGCCATCTTACTTCTAACAAAGCCTAAATGCTCATATAATGATATAGTTCTTGGGTGAGTAAATGTAAATATTTCCTTACCCTTTAATTGCTTAACAAGCCTATTGATTATTTCCTTACCTATTCCTTTACCCTGATAGGTAGGGTCTAAAGCGACATTATATATTATTGACCAGCTTGTGTCAGATATCGCTCTAGCAAATCCTATTAGCCTTTCTTCATAGCCAGCATAAAATATATGCTTATGATGATGAAAAGCTAATAGGATTTGCTAGAGCGA
>JAILEP010000091.1 GCA_024697825.1 Acholeplasmatales bacterium | reverse complement strand
GAAATCTTTTTCTTATAATCGATATTAGTATCCTTTATTTTATAAGAATAGCTAATCTCATTTTCATCATCCTCAGCTTCTATTTCCTTCTTGATAGTAACCTTTCTAGTTCCCATATAGTATTCAAGCTTGACTTCACTTTCATCTTCCTCTATTTCAAGCTCAATAGTACCATTATAAATATTACCATTTAAATCTAAGGCAATATCACCTTCAATTTCAAGCTCGTCATCATCAGCTGATTCAAACATATCATCATTAGTATATAAAATATAATCTACAATTTGATATTTATAATTATAAACAGTATTTAAAATTGTATATTTACCCTTTTCATAATCAATACTTAAATTATCTAAATGATTATATAAATCTGAAACAAGTGGATATAAGGTATCAATATTATCTACTGCCTCCTCAAATTCAGTTTGAGTAATTTCAGAAGCTAAGGAATTTACTGTAGTTTCATTCATATTTCCAGCATATAAAACCTCTAGTGCAACCTGAGATTCTAGGCTTCCACTTGCAAGGCTTACAGTATTTGTATAATTAGTAATATTAGAGCTAGGATTATTCTTCATGCTTAAGATTAAGCTTAAGGCTAATATAGCGGCTGCCATACCAAGGGTTGAAATAGATAGGGTTAGAGTAATAAATGGATTAAATTTATAATGTTTTTTCTTAGGTAATCGGTCTAAGATCATTTTTGATGTAGTTTTGATTTCATAATTATCTAATTCCTTTTTGATATCATTCTCATTCATCATTATCATCCCTCACTTTCTTTATGGCGTTATTGTAAGCCCAGGTTATTGTCCCAAGTGGCTTATTTAAGAATTCCGCAATTTCCTTATGGGTCATATTATTTACGACATGAAGTATTACAATTTGGAATTCATTTTCATTTAAAACCCTTCGCATTTTCCTAACAACAGGTGAATCATCTAGATTATGTACCTCTTCCTTTTCATCCTCTAAATGATCTGTTTCCTCTAATATTTCTACTTTCTTATTCTTCTTTAAATAGTTTAAGGATAGGCTTTTAGCTATTTGCATTAAATAAGCTAAAATATTCATATCCTCCTTAACCTTTCTTTTATATCTTAAGAATTTTAAATAGGTTTCCTGGAGGATATCCTCACTTTCCATTGAATCCCTAAGATAGGAATAGATTAAATTGAAAGTTGGTTTTTTAGTTAATTCGAAAAAACGATCAAAATATTCTAATTCATCATTTTTAATATGAATTAACAATTCTTTTAATTCATCCATCATATACCACCTTTCATATAATATACAATTCCAATTTTAGGTTTTATTGGAATTTTAAAAATTATATCATATTTATTTTAAATGACAAAAAAAACACCCCAAATTATTGAGGTGTTTTAGTTTAATTAATCCTTAAGATTAGCTAAATTAATTAGCTTTTCTGGTGAATTTTCGGCTTCAGCTGAGCTAAGGGCCGTTACGGTCGAATAAATAGTAATTGGCACTCCAGCCGCTTCTTTTATTTCTAATAGCTTATCTTCTATTTTCTTGCAATATAAATCAGCTTCTTCCTTTTCCATATATGCTTTAAGTATAACAAATCTACCATAGCCAATATGGGAAATTGAATCACTTAAGCCAAAGAAATTCTTCAAGGTTTTAGCAACCTCTTTTTCTACTGCAAATGCCATTTCCTTACCTAGCAGCTTACCAATTTCATCAATTCTATTTAGATTAATACGAATTAATGTAAATGAGCTATTAAGACTCTTCGCTTCGGCAATATAGCTCATTAAGCTTTCAATAAAGCCACGATTATTTAATATACCAGTTTCTGTATCAACTAGGCCAAGCTCATTTCTAAGCAGATCCTCTTCCTGGTCTAAATCAATGAAATAACCGAACAAGCCTACAATCTTACCCTTATTGTAAACAGGCCATTTTGAGCAGGCAATATTATGAGGAACACCTCTTATAATACATCTACCTACAACATTACGAATGATCTTACCCTTATTGATAACATCAAATTCATCATTCATATATTCAAGCTCTGTAACATTCCAACCGATATCCTCATCAGTCTTTCCAACTATTTCTGCAACATTTTTGATATCATAAACATCTAAGAATGCTTGGGATGCGCCTAAGAATCTTCTTTCCTTATCCTTCCAGAAGAAATATCTATCAGATGATTGAACAACAGCTCTAAAGATATCATCTAAATCCATATTTGTCGCATCACTAATCTTTTCTGTTTCATTTAAATCAATTATCTTCTTGATACTATTAAAATAATTGTTTTCATAATCAGTAAATGTTCTACCTAAAATTAAGAATCTATCCTCATCCGTTACAGTAGCGGATAAAACCTTAATTCTTCTCCAAATTATTTCATTATGAATATCTAAGAATCTAAAACAATCTGTTAAATA
>JAILEP010000030.1 GCA_024697825.1 Acholeplasmatales bacterium | reverse complement strand
TAATAAAATAAAAAGTTATAAATATTTATAAAAAATATATTATTCTCTAGGTATTAATCTTAGATGTATTGCAATAGAAAAAAATAATATTTAAAATGTACTCAAGAAAAACAATTCAGAGAGTTTTATACGAATGTTTACGGGGGGATTTGTGATAAGGCACTAGGTGTACTTTGTCGCAACCCCGTTTTTCTTTTTATTATAAATGAAAAGGAGTGGTTAATATGAGAATGCTTATATCTATAAGTGACCGAGATGTGTCTAAAGCGATATCTATATATTTGAATAAGAAAAATATAGAAAATGATATTGCAAATGATGGTATACAGGCTCTTATGAAGCTTGTGGGAGAACAGTTTGATTCCCTTTTGATAGAGGATGACATCGTTAGACTTGAGGCTAAGGATGTCTTAGAAAGAATAAAGGAAAGAAATATTAAGGTTACTTCAATTTCAATCAAAAATAAGACAGTAATTGATTGGCTTGATTTAATTGATAATGAGTTCGATTTAGTTGTTTCTAAGCCTTATGATATTAAGAGTGTTCTAGAGATAATTACTTCAAATCATAAAGATTATTTAAATAATGATTTGAAGTTAGATTATACAAATGGACTTATTAATTATAAGGATAACGATGCTCATTTAACTATCCCAGAATTAATGATCTTAGAAAAACTTTTAAATGATAAGAAAATCGAAACAGAAGAAATCAAATATATTCTAAAGGAAGGAAACCTCAATGTGATTTCTAATTATATTGAGGCAATTAATTACAAGCTTAAGAAAATTAATTATATTTGCAATATTAAATCGATTGAGAAAGGGTATGAATTGGTGAATTTATGATAAATAAGCTAAGAAAGAAATTCGTAATTACAGCTCTGTTATCAATCTTTGGATTATTAACTGTGATTTTAGTTACAATTAATGTTATTAATTTTACATTAGTTGAAAATGACGCAGATGGTGTAATTCAAATGATTATTGACTCAGGTGGTCAATTTGAGGGTGCTGGTGGCGAAGATTTTAATCAAAATAATAGTTCATCTACAGCAAGTGGTAGCACTACTAATAGCTTAACTGCTGAAAGTGGTGATAATGGTGGAGATAATGGTGGAGGCTTCCAGCCTACAGGACCTAATTCACCTGAGGTTACTCAGACAATGAGATATTTCACTATTAAATTTACAGATGGTGTTGCAAGCGTAGAAAAGCTTAGCATTAGTGCAGTTGATGAGGATGAGGCGATTGAATGGGCTACTGACCTTGTCAATAATAAGAAGGGCTGGACTAGAACATATTATAGATATCAGGTTTGGGAAAGTAAGACTGAATCTAATGTTAAATATGTAACAGTATTAGACCAGGGCCGTGAGCTTGCCCCATCATATAGAGTATTAAATGTATCTATAGTTGGTGAATTAGTTGGTCTTGCTGTAACACTTGTTGTATTAATTGTTGTTTCTAAATTCTTTGTTTCACCTCTTGAAAAGAGTAATCGTAAGCAAAGAAGATTTATTAATGATGCATCTGATGCTTTAAAGAATCCAATTACAGTATTAGATACACAGGCTAAGATTTTAGAAGAGGATGGCCAGACAGAAATGGCTGAAATCATGACTCGAGCAATCGATAATTTAAAGAAGCTCGTGGTTGGATTAGATTCATTAGTCCTATATGATTCTGAAAAGGCTAAGGGAAATATATCAGACTTTAGCTTATCTGAATTAGCAACTGAGGCTACATCATTAGCTAAGTCTGAATTTGAAAAGAATAATAAATCACTTGAGGTTTTAATTGAGCCTAATGTTGACTTTACAGGAGATAAGAATAAGATTAGAGAATTAATTAATATTATTTTAGATAATGCTAATAAATATAGCGTTAGCAAGGCTTCATTTAAGCTAAGCCTAGTTAACGATAGAAAGACAATTGTTTTAACAAATGATGGTAATAATATCCAAGATGGTGACTTAGATTCAGTATTTGAAAGATTCCACCGCAGTGAGGATGTTAAGGAAAGTGGTATTGATGGTATGGGATTATCTCTATCAATAGCACGAGAGATTGTTAAAATGCATCAGGGTAGAGTTAAAGCCTATGGTGAAAATGGTATGTTTGTAATTAAGGTAGAATTGTAGGTGATATTATGAGTGGTAAGCCTATAGTTGTAATGAAAAGATATGAATTTAAATATATTCTATCTAAAGAACAAACAGAAGCCTTGGTGGAAGGCTTAAAGGGACATATGGAGGTTGACCAATTTGGTAAGACATCAATCGCATCCCTTTATTATGACACTCCAGATTATAGATTAATTAGAGCGTCTATTGAAAAGCCACCATTTAAAGAGAAGATAAGGCTTAGATCATATGGACTAGCAACAGATAGTAGTCCAGTGTTCCTAGAATTAAAAAGAAAAACAGAAAAGATAGTTTATAAAAGAAGAGTTTCATCTACAATTCCAGCTGTAGAAGCATTCTTTAAATCTCAGGGTGAGATTTGTGCAGATGGTCAAATTGCAAGAGAGATATCTTATTTTAGAGATTATTACAAGAATTTAGTTCCAGCCTGCTTAATAATATATGACAGAGTTGCATATTTTGAGCCAGGTGGAGATTTAAGATTAACTATTGATTATGCTCCAAGATATAGAATTGATGATTTAAATCTAACAACATCTATGGAAGGTAATTTATTATTGGATGAGGGTTATACGATTTTAGAGGTTAAGGTCCAAGAGGCTGTTCCTCTTTGGCTATGCCATTTGCTAGATAAGGAAAAAATATATAAAGCAAGCTTTTCAAAATATGGTACTGCATATAAGATTCAGGCCCATAAAGTTTTAGAAAATGTGATTATTTAGGAGGATATAAATTATGTTTAGTTCAATTTTTGAAAATGGAACAACTATTGGAATGGTCGCTTTAATGGCAGGTCTTGCGATAGTGTTCGGAGTTTTATATGCATTTATTGTTTCACTTAAGCTAAGATCATCTAAGGGATTCTTTGTTACAGCAGCTTTAATCCCACTTATTATTAGCTTAGGATTCTCATTATTAGCATTATTCTTAACTGATTCT
Source organism: Acholeplasmatales bacterium (assembly GCA_024697825.1). GTDB lineage: Bacteria > Bacillota_I > Bacilli_A > Acholeplasmatales > Anaeroplasmataceae > Anaeroplasma. Next base: position 3,978 of record JAILEP010000030.1, on the reverse strand, counting down.
ACATCAACAAATGTTGGTAGAATTGCAACAATCGCAATCACTTTAGGATTAGTAAGATTTAGATCAACTAATGGTCGTGCAGAAGAAATGCTAATTTTAATTGGTTCTGTAGTTGGTGGTTTAATTTTAGGTTTAGGATATGTAGCTTATGGTGCAATCGCACTTGTAGTATTCGCATTATTATATGTATTATTAATGGCTACTCCAATTTTTGCAAATAAGAAGTTCTCACAGGAAAAGCTATTAAAGATTACTATTCCTGAAACATTAAATTATAGTGATGTATTTAATGATACATTCAAGCATTATTTAAAGGAATGTGAAATCGTTGGTGTTAAGACTACTGGTATGGGATCTATGTTTAGATTATCATTCAGAGTAGTGTTAAAGAATCCTGTTGAGGAAAAGGAATTAATTGATGAAATTAGAATCAGAAATGGTAATCTAGAAATTAGTATTTTACCATATGTTGAAGACGCAAAGCAGTTATAAGAGGTAAATGATTATGAAAAAGAGATATTTTGGTATTTTAGGTTTATCCTTAATTGCAACACTTGCATCATGTGGGTCATCTAATAGTGGTGGTAACACTAATACTGGCTCTGATGTTGAAGGTAATACCGAAGAAATAGATATTGAAGATGATGACATTAGTGGTGATTTCACATTAGTTAATGAATCAGGTGATGAAATTAGTCCATCTAATGGAGTATATACAATTAGTGCAGCTGGTATTTATACTGCATCAGGAAAGCTATCTAGTGGCCAGATTTATGTTGATGCTGCAGAAGCTGAGGTTGAGCTAGATTTAAATGGTGTATCAATGACTAGTTCAAGTGTATCTCCAATCTTTGTTAATACATGTGCAGACTTTACATTAAAATCAATAAAGGATACATCTAATTATATTTATGATACTAGAACTACAGATTATTCAGAAACTACTGATGAAACTATCGGTACAGCAGCTGTTTATTCTGCAGATGGTGATATTAAATTAAATGGTAAGGGAACATTATCGATTATTTCTAGTACTAATTCAGGAGTTCACAGTAAGGATAATGTGACAGTAAAGAATGTTACAATGCTTATTAAGGCTCAAAACAATGGTATTAAGGGAAATGATAAGGTTACAATAGAGGAAGACCCAACAATTGGTATTGTTTGTGGAAATAATGGTATTAAGACATCTAATTCTGAGGTTGGTACAAATGCTCAGCATGGATCTATTTATATTAATGGTGGTACTATAACTATTAATTCATATGGCGATGGTGTTGATGCCGCATATGGTATTTATTTTGGTACATCAACTGATAGTGATGGTACAGAATATACACCTACAATCGATGTATATACTAATATTTATTCATCATATACAGTAAGCTCTACATCATCATATACTGTATCACTTACTGGCTTTGGTGGTGGTACGCCTGGTGATAATGGCTTTGATGGTGGAGGTACTACAGGTGGTACATCTGCAGAAAAGGCTGATGAATCAGCTAAAGCATTTAAGGCTAATGAAACTATTGATATAACATGTGGCGATATCTTTGCCTATACATATGATGATGCACTTCATACAAATAATGATACTAATCTAGATTCAGGAGCTACTCCATCTGCAACTGTTAATATTTCAGGTGGCGAATTAAATTTAAAGGCATCTGATGATGGCTTACACGCAGATGGTACATTAACTATTTCAGGTGGTACTGTTTATATTGCAGAATCATATGAGGGTGTAGAAGGAAATAAGATTGTTATTTCAGGTGGCGAAACAACCGTTTATGCAGATAATGATGCTGTAAATGCGTCTTCATCACTTGTTATTTCAGGTGGTAGAGTAGATGTAAATATGGCCGCATCTGGTGATTGTGATGGCTTAGATTCAAATGGAACATTCTCAATTACAGGTGGTACTATTATCACAAGAGGTCCAAATAGTGATATGGCAAGCGCAATTGATACAGATTCAACTGTTAGTATTACAGGTGGTACAGTAATTATTCTAGGTTATTGTAATACAAGTGGAATGAGCGCCAGCAAGATGACTTTAACTAAGTCTTCATCAGCTGGTTTATCAAGTGGCTCACATACAGTTACAGTTGGTTCAACTACTGTATCTTATTCAAATTCATATACATATAGTGGCACATGCTATGTTTATGCATCAGGTAGTGCAACTATAAAGTAATATATTCAGGGAAACGGAATCGCTAGCATTTGCTAGCGGTTTTGTTTATAATTAATGAGAATAATTCTCAATAAGAATTGACAGCTTAGTTTTTCTTTGGTATTATATAAGCATAAGGCACAATGCTAATATATGAGAAGGAGGAATCGACTTTTAGTCGAGAAAAAGGTATGAACGAAAAGGTAGTTAAATTATTAAACGAGCAGATTGGTAAAGAATTTTATTCTGCATATTTATATTTAGGTATGTCAAAGTATTTTTCAGTTAACGGCTTAAACGGCTTTGCAAAGTGGTATAAGGTTCAGGCTGAAGAAGAGCAGGAACATGCAATGAAGATTTATGATTATTTATTAGATAAGGGCTATGACCCAGAATTAAACGCATTAGATGCAGTTTCATCTGATTATAAGGATGTATTAGAGGTTGTAACTGCTGCAGATAATCATGAAAAATATATCACTAAGTCAATCAATGATATCTACAAGGTTGCATTTGAGGAACAGGATTTCGCAGCTATGCTATTCTTAAATTGGTTCATTACTGAGCAGGAAGAGGAAGAAAGAAATTCTTCTGAAATGATCAATAAGGTTAAGCGCGTAACTAAGGAAGGCTCTTTATATTTACTTGATAAGGAATTAGCTGAAAGAAAGTAATATTATAAATCGTCAACATTATGTTGGCGATTTTTTCATTTTTTTATATAATAAAATATAGGTGGTGGAGTTATGAATTTTGGAATTATAGGCTTAGGGAATATTGCAAATAAATTTGCTAAAACATTAAATGAAATGGATGATGCTAATTTATATGCAGTTGCCTCAAGAGATTTAAATAAGGCTAAGGAATTTGGTGAAAAATATAATAGTACTAAATATTATGGTAGCTATGATGAATTATATAATGATCCTAATATTGATGTTATTTATATTGCAACACCAAATAGTATGCATTATAAGAATTCACTTGATGCCTTAATGCATCATAAGCATGTTATATGCGAAAAGCCTTTTACAACTAATCCAAGTGAGGCTAAGGAATTATATTCATATGCTAAAGATAATAATTTATTTATTATGGAAGCCCTATGGATAGAATTTTTACCAAGCTATAAAAAAATTAAGGAATTAGTTAATAATGGCGCAATTGGTGATATTAAATCCTTAAAGGTATCATATGGCTTTGATACTAATAGTGATAGAAAGAAAAGAAAGTTCGATTCAAGCCTTGCAGGTGGTGCATTACTTGATATTGGTATTTATAATTTGGGATTTATTGATATAATATTAGATAGGGATGTTAAATCCTTTAAATCAGAATATAGGCTAAATGAATATAATACTGATGATTATAGTAAAATAGAATTAGCATATGATAATGATATTAAGGCTGAATTAATTACTACAATTGGTGAGGATTTAAAAAGAGAGGCTTATATTATTGGGAGTAAGGGAAGTATTTATATCCCAGATTTTCAGCAAAATCAGGAATTTAAATTAAATGATGTATTATATACATATCCATTTGAAATTAATGGCTTTGAATATCAAATAAGAGAAGCTATTAATTCTATTGAAAATGGTAGATATGAATCTATGATTTATCCAAGTGATAAATCAATTAGATTAATGAAGCTTCTATATGATAATACATCAAATACAAATTCAATTACAACTAAGAAAACCTCAAAAATATTTTTTAAACCATTAGTAAATTTAACATCATTTTCAAGCTTTTTCTTAAGCTTTTCCTCTTCCTCATCTAGCTTACCAATAGTACCT